>NZ_JBFABA010000010.1:0-182449 GCF_040640115.1 Micromonospora sp. NPDC023644
GAACGGAAAGATCCACTCCTGGCGGGCCGCCGAGATCACCTGCACCCGGACATGATCCACCATGGACCGGCCGTCAGTTACGAGACGTCCCTTAGCCTTCTATCTCTTCCAGCTATCGAGGAGCCTGAGCCGCGCCAACTTGGCTGGACTGGTTGAACGCTTACGGCCGGGGTAGCGGTACCGCCGGGGCGGGCGGGGTGGCAGCAGCGGTGCGATCTCGGCCCACAGGTCGTCCGAGACGATCCACGGCGGCTGCTCTCCCTTCCTCATGTCCAGACAGAATGATCCTCACGTCCCGAGGACACGCCCACCATCATTCCGTTAGGAGTCGTTAGACGCCGACCGGGCTGCCGGCGTCAGCCGGTGGGTCGGTGCGACCCCGGGCCTGCCGGGCCCGCCAGGAGCGCTCGACCAGCGCCACGACGAGTAACCAGATCCCCATCCCCAGGCCGGCCCAGATGCGTCGCATCGGAGCGAACGCTTCGGCGTCCTTGGCCCAGTCCCGCTCTTCGAGGTAGACGACGGTCATCCTCTCCCCGACCCCTGGAGTCCCCTTCCAGGCCCACAGCTCCGTCTCGTGCCCCGAGGCGAGCCGGACCCGGACGAGGTCGGAGCGACCGACGTGCCGTGCCCTGACGACCTCGGCCGGCGTGCTGACGCCGTTCGCGCTGAGATAGAGACCCTGGCCGATCGTAAAGAGCGCCCAAGTGACCAGCAGCGCACCGCTGAGCACGAGCGCCAGCATCCGCCGTCTCGGGTTGGCGGTGAACGGGCCTGACGTTGACGCAGGCTGAGGGTGCGGGGTGACCATCGCCCCAGCGTGTCACCCACCGGCAACGGGGTGCGGTGGGCCCGGCGGGGCCCGGCGCGGCCACCCCGTTCGAGTAGGACGAGGAGCGGACCCATCGTCACCATCGCGGCTGACCCCTGCCTACTTGGTGTGGAAGCGGGCCGGCACGAGGATCTTCAGCTCAACCGCCCAAGATCATTGCACGTATTTGCACGGAGGGCTGCGAACGGCGGCTTCGGGTGGCATCTGGTTGCACAGGTCGACCGATCGACACAGGGACGTATCCGCAGGTCAGGAAGCGTTTTTGCTGATCTTCGAGGTGCCCCCGGCAGGATTCGAACCTGCGACACACGGTTTAGGAATTCTCGGCCCTGCGCGTCGCACGGGCCTGTCACCTGCTGTTGCCGCTGGCGGAGGCCCTGCCCTGCCCCCAGTCGTTGACCGTCGTTACCCGTCGGCAACCGTCGAATCGGGCACGCAACGGGCACACGCCATCCTCTGCCGAGACGTCTCGCTTACAAGCTCTGTGCACCGCGTCCGCACAGGTCCGGGAACGGCTGCAAGCTCGAAGCGTCGTCCGCGCCGCCCCTCGCCAGCGTGCTGCCGTCCGGCGCGGTTGCTGTCAGCGTTGCTGTCGACAGCCCTCCGCCGGCGACTCCGGCCGGCCCCCGCTGGGAGGTTACGGACACACAACCTGTCGGGTGTGTCCCAGTTCATGCCAGGCGAAAGCAAAGGGGCGCGCCTCTCATAGTGGTTGCACTCTAGGAAGGCTCGCCGGAACATGATCAGTGCGACCATGTCACCCGCGACATACGACCGTCAGCCTGACACACTCTCCCCATGGGACTCGATCTAATCCCGCCTCCCATCGCAGGAGCGCGTAGTGGCCGCCTGCTTCGCAGCCTGTCGGTAGGTGGTTCGAGTCCAACCCCATCTCTGCTCGCTCAGTTGAGCATGATCCGGGCCTTTTGCTCACCCCTACGCTGCTGCCCTAGCAGCTACTCTGCTGAGGATTTTCCATGGATAAACGGCTCCTCAATGAAAGAGACATCTGCACCAAGTTTATAACTCCCGCCCTAAGACAGGCGGGCTGGGACGAGATGACGCAGATCCGCGAGGAAGTCCGTTTCACTAAGGGAAGAATCACCGTCCAAGGAAAGTGGATAGCCCGCGGCAAAGGCAAGCGAGCCGACTACATCCTTTACTATAGGCCGAATATGCCGATCGCCGTAGTGGAGGCAAAGGACAACAAGCATGCAGTCGGTGACGGCATGCAGCAGGCGCTCGACTATGCCGAGACACTCGACATCCCTTTCGCCTTCTCCTCCAACGGGGACGCCTTCCTGTTCCATGATCGAACAGGCGGCAGCCAACGCCTTGAAACCGAGCTGGAGATGGAGGCCTTCCCTTCCCCGGCTGCCCTTTGGCAAAAATATTGCGCTTGGAAGAAGTTGAGCACTACCGACGAGCGCCTCATATTGCAGAAATACTTTGACGACGGCAGCGGGAAGGTGCCACGGTACTACCAGGTCACCGCTGTTAATCGAGCACTCGAAGCTATCACAAAGGGTCAAAATCGACTGCTTCTTGTAATGGCAACGGGAACGGGAAAGACTTACACTGCTTTCCAAATCATATGGCGACTCTGGAAGTCTGGGCGCAAGAAGCGGATCCTATTCCTGGCCGACCGCAACATTCTAATCGATCAAACGATGGTTAACGATTTCCGACCCTTCGGTGCAGCGATGGCTAAGCTCAGCACCAGGTCGAGGACGATTGATCGCAACAGAGGAAAAGGTCCGGGTGCCGAGAACCCCGTGGGCGGGAAGCGCAGCATCGACACGGCCTTTGAGGTGTACTTGAGCCTGTACCAAGCGATCACAGGGCCCGACGATCGGCAGAAGTTATACCGCGAGTTCACGCGGGGATTCTTCGACCTTATCGTAGTTGACGAGTGCCATCGCGGTAGCGCTGCGGAAGACTCAGCGTGGCGGGAGATCCTAGAATACTTCTCCGATGCTACCCAAATAGGGTTGACCGCAACACCTAAAGAAACTGAGTACGTTTCAAACATTGCTTATTTCGGCGATCCTGTTTATTCGTATTCGCTCAAGCAAGGCATCTCGGACGGGTTCCTTGCCCCCTATAAGGTGGTCAAGGTCAGCATTAATGTGGACTTGGACGGCTATCGGCCGGGCAAGGGGACCTATGACCGCTACGGTCAAGAAGTCGAGGATCGAACCTACGGAGTAGATGACTTTGACCGAAAGATCGTGATCGATGACCGCACGAGGCTCGTGGCGGAGAAAATAACCGACTTTCTTAAGCAGAGTGGCGACCGATTCCAGAAGACCATCGTCTTCTGCGTTGACCAAGAACACGCCAGCCGCATGCGTCAAGCCCTTATAAATGCGAACAGAGATTTGTGTTCGGTCAACCATCGGTACGTTATGCGCATTACTGGTGGAGACGTGGCGGGTAATGCGCAACTAAGCAACTTCATAGACCCGGAATCTGCATATCCCGTCATCGTTACGACTTCACGGTTATTGTCGACGGGCGTAGACGTCCAAACCTGCCGTCTTATTGTAATTGACCGCCCGATTGGCTCCATGACAGAGTTCAAACAGATTTTGGGGCGAGGCACTCGGGTGCATGAAGATACGAACAAGTTCACATTCACTGTTCTAGACTTCCGTGGAGCAACCAGCCATTTCGCTGACCCTGGCTTCGACGGCGAACCAGCCCAGGTCTACGTCCCTGGCAAAGACGGGTGCCTCGTGCCTCCGGACGATGCCTCTACTACTGACGCCTCAACATCTGACCGAGATGATAACGGCAGCGAAGATCACAAAGAGTCGCCGCAGCCTCCTGACGTGAGCTTTCCAAAGGGCAGAGTCCACCGCCAGAGGAAGCTACATATTAACGGAATCGAGGTAACGATTAGCGATGAGCAGGTGGAATACCTTGACGACAGAGGGCTACCCGCAACCCGAAACATCTACGAATTCGCGGGTGCAGCACTTAGAGAACGGTTTTCTACAATCGACGAGTTTTATGACGAATGGCGTTCTGCCGATAACAAGCAGGCCGTCCTTGACAAACTGAATTCACAGGGTTTGCCGATGGATGCACTGATTGAGGCTGTCGGCGAGAACCTCGACCCCTTCGATTTCGTCTGTCACGCAGCTTTCGGGATGCCAGCTATGACTAGGAACGATCGTGCTGGTAGGCTGCGCGAGCGCCAGGTCCTAGACCGGCACCAGTCGCTCGCCCGACTAGTCCTTGAAGCACTAGTCGAGAAGTATGAAGCAGAGGGTGTGTTGGACCTTAAGAATCCTCGGATACTTCAGATCGCGCCGTTCTCTTCGATGGGAACACCGGTCCAGATCGTCAGAGCATTCGGCACTCGGACCGATTTCGTTCGAGCGGTAGACGAGATCCAGCTCGCTCTTTACCCGGAGGCTAGCTAAGAATGTCAGTACGCACAACGGTCAAAGCGATCCAGGACATCATGCGGCAGGACGTCGGAGTTGATGGCGACGCACAACGCATCTCGCAGCTCTGCTGGATGTTCTTTCTCAAGATTATTGACGACCAGGACATTCAGCTTGAGCTCCTTCAGGAGGATTATCGGTCTCCCATTCCCGAGCCGCTCAGGTGGAGGGCTTGGGCGGCCGACCCTGAAGGGATCACGGGAGACGCTCTTCTCGATTTCGTCAACGGACAGCTCTTCCCTCAATTGAAGGAACTCCCTGTAACGGCGAACAGCGGCAACCGTGGGCGTGTGATCCGTAGCGTCTTCGAGGATGCGTTTAACTACATGAAATCGGGCCAGCTGATTCGGCAGGTGATCAATAAGATCAACTCCGTCGACTTCAACGACCTAGCAGAACGACAGCACTTCGGCGATATCTATGAGCAGCTGCTGAATGACTTGCAAAGTGCAGGAAACGCTGGCGAGTACTACACGCCGAGGGCGGTTACCGCCTTTATGGCGGAGCGCACCGACCCTAAGCCTGGCGAAAGTCTGCTCGATCCGGCATGTGGCACGGGGGGATTCCTTACTTGCTCCATTCGCCACATGAGAGACCATTACGTCAGGACTCCTGACGACGAGCGTCGCATGCAACAGGCACTTAGAGCTGTTGAGAAGAAGCAACTCCCTCACATGCTGTGCGCTACAAATTTGCTCCTGCATGGTATAGAAGACCCAAGTTTTGTCCGACATGACAACACGCTCGCCCGCCCTTATGTGAGCTATTCCGCGAAAGATCGATTTGACATCATCCTCAGCAATCCACCCTTCGGGGGGAGAGAAGAAGACGGCATTGAGTCGAACTTTCCCAGGCAGTTCCAAACTAAGGAAACAGCGGACCTGTTCCTAGCGCTAATCATTCGCCTCCTTAAGCCTGGCGGTCGGGCAGCGGTGGTCTTGCCTGATGGTTCGCTTTTCGGAGAGGGAGTGAAGGCTCGCCTGAGGGAGCATCTCATGAACGAGTGCAACCTCCACACGGTCGTTCGCCTGCCCAACAGCGCTTTCAGGCCATACGCGAGCATCGGCACTAATCTGCTTTTCTTTGAGAAGGGCGAACCCACCAAGGAGACTTGGTTTTACGAACATAGGGTGCCCGCAGGCCAGAAGGCCTATTCGATGACCAGGCCGATTCGGACCGAGCACTTTCAAGAATGCGTTGACTGGTGGGGTGGTGCCTCGCGTCATGACCGCGTAGAGACAGCCTTTGCTTGGAAGGTCACAGCCGACGACGTCAGGAAGCGGGGGTACAACCTCGACTTCAAGAACCCCCACGTTGTAGAGGACTCGCGCGAGGACCCAGAAGAGGTCCTGGTTGAGCTACAGGCAGCAGAAGAAAGAGTGGCTGCCACCCGTGACCAGCTACGAACCGCGCTCGCGGAGGCGCTACTCCGGTGAATTCGACACACCTATTTCAGATGATGGATCAGATCAGCGAAGCACCAGGTGCCGTACTGGAGCTACGCCGCTTCGTCCTTGACCTAGCCATGCGGGGCAAGTTAGTCGATCAGGACCCTCAGGATGAGCCTGCGTCCGAACTGCTACGCAAGGCCAAAGAAGCCAAGGATAAGCTGGGAGCTGCCAGACGGCCGGTCCGCCAAGCGTCACGGCGGTTCGCGAGCCAGGAAAATCGCTTTAAGCTACCCTCGGGCTGGGTTCTTTCGACACTAGGCGATCTGACAGTCAAGATCACGGACGGTGCCCATAAAACTCCGACATACGTCGACAAGGGGGTGCCTTTCGTCTCGGTCAAGGACTTTAGCAGCGGTTCCCTGAGCCTAGCGAGCACTCGATTTATACCTTACGAAGAGCACGCCCAGCTCTACAAGCGATGCGATCCACGTCGTGGCGACATTCTGATCGGCCGTATTGGTACGATCGGCAAAGCAGTGCTTGTCAACACTGACGTCGAGTTCAGTCTCTTCGTCAGTGTTGGGCTGATACGGTTCAGTCACGAAGTCATGCTTCCCGAGTTCTTCCGAATGCTGCTTAACTCGCCCCCCACTGAGGCGGAGTTCGATCGAATTAAGATCGGCGGCGGCACACATACAAATAAGTTGAACTTGAGCGACCTCCACTCCGTGGTGGTGGCCCTTCCTCCGATCGCGGAGCAGGAGAGGATTGTGGCCAAGGTTCAGGCGACAATGGAGCTGTTGGACAAAGTGGAGGCTGCAAGGGTCGAGAAGAGGAAGCTAGGCAATCGATTCACTACTTCTTCCTTTGCGAAACTCACTGAATTGGCTGGCTCCGATGTCGCAGGCTTCGTGGAACACTCCCGCTTTTGTATGGATAACCTGACACGCCTCACAGCGACCGACGAGCAGGTAGAGGCCGCTCGGGGAGTCTTGGGCGATCTGGCCGTGCGCGGCAGGCTGGTTCAACAGAATGAGGCTGAGGAGTCGCCACGAGAGTGGCTTGATGACTCGAAGATCGTCGACAGCGCCGGCGAGCCCTACTCAATCCCCGAGTCATGGGCTTGGGTAAGAGTCGGCGAGATTGGTGTAGCCCGCCTAGGCAAGATGCTCGACAAGGCAAAGAACAGAGGTGTGTCCCGGCGCTACCTGCGCAACGTTAACGTGCGCTGGTTCGACTTCGACCTCTCGGATGTTCGAGAAATGCCCATCGAAGACTCCGAAGTGGAAGTACTCGCTCTTGAACCCGGCGATGTGCTTGTTTGTGAAGGTGGCGAGCCCGGACGAGCTGCGGTCTGGGATGGGCGCGAGACTGAGATGTACTTTCAGAAGGCCCTACATCGGGTACGCTTTCCTAGAGGAGTTGATCCTCGCTATTTTGTGACAGTCCTGCGGGTAGCGGCCAGAGACGGCAGAATCCTGTCCCATGTGACGGGCGTGACGTTCAAGCACCTCACTGGCAGGGGCCTCTCGTCCCTACTCATTCCCCTTCCGCCCCTTCTCGAACAACATCGCATCATGCAACGGCTGGACATACTCAACCATTCGATCGATCTATTGAAGGCCGAGATCGGGGTCGCCGATTCTTCGCGCGACCGCCTACTTAGAGCGGTCCTGCACGATGCCATTGGCGGTATCTGAGGAATGAAATGGCTGTCGCTGCTTGGTTCCGATCAGCAGACGCTAGCTAGCCTCAACCACCGGTTGCCATCCCGTTCGCCGTCGACCCGCCCCTCAGGGAGCGGGCCACCGCCCGGTGCGCCACGTCAAGCGGGCCTTGACGCTCGTTCGGACGCTGGCGCGCCGGGCGGTGGACTGCTCGGCTTGCCCGGGTCGACTGCGGGCGGGATGGCCTCCCGCAACCACCCACGGGCCCGGCGCTCGCCGACGATCTTCGGCCATCCTGGAGCCGGAGCGCCCCTGCCGGAGGCGCTCTAACCGCGCCCCCGCGACCGCCCCCAGCTCGCCGACGCGGCCGGCGTCCACCCCCCTACGCCGCGCGGGCTCGTGGCCGCGCGGCCCGGCCGGCTGCCGGCCCACCACACCACCGGTCAACGCTGCTGTCGTGCTGCGGCGGCTTACCCGGGCTTCCCGCTTCCCGCGCCAGCCGCCAGGCGTGTTGCGTGGCCGGAGTCGGAGCGCCAGCGGAGCGACGGACGCGCGCCCAGGCGGCGGCGCGTGCGGCCCGTTCAGGGCCGCCTTGAAGACGTACAGAAAGTTTGAACCACTTCGCCGGCAGGCGGCCGTGCGTGTGTCCGGCCTGCACAGCTAGGTGGTCGAGATGATGGCGCTGCATCGCCGCCGCTACTACGGCCGACGGATGCTCACTATGCCCCTGACGGTCTCAGTGGGACGCTGTACTCATGGCCCAGGACCAAGACACACCCGCGTGCAACCCAGCGCTCGATGACGCCCCCGCCCGTCGTGCGGAGGCGCAGCTAATCAGCTCAGCGGCTGGATGGATGCGCGAGGCGATGAACGCCTGGATCTCAGACGCTTTCGGGAAGGTAGCCGTCCTCGCTCCGCTCGCCGTTGAGCATCTGGGCAAGGCTGTGCTGTGGCGCAAGAACCCGGTTCTTGTTGTGCCCTTGTCCTCTGAGCACGAAGCCTCCTTGTTTACCCTCGCCACTCAACCCGACCTGACATCCCCGAAGCTTCGGACCGTTGGCCTCGCCATCCTCCTTCGTCGCCTCGACCAACTCCTTGATGGTGGGCTTCCGATCGATTCGAAGCGGCGGACTCGCATGGTAGAGGTGCGGAACGGTGCCATGCACGTCGGGTTGCCAGCGGAGTCCAGACACATTCTGATGGACTGCGTTACGGTCTGCGGTGTTCTCCTTGGGCACTTAGGAGAGGATCCCCGGGCCTTTTACGGGGACCACCACGTGAACGCGCGCACGCTGCTCGACGCGAAGCGCACGGAGGTAGGACACCGTGTTGCAGCCAAACTTGCAAGAGCACGTCGCCGCCTCAACGACCTAGAAGAACGCCTCGGCGACGAGATGTTTAGCGACACCACCGAGAGACTTGAGGAACTAGCGGCTGATGTGCTGGATCCTGAGGACTTCGGCACTGGGTTGTGGGCAATTGACGCCGATTGCCCAGAGTGCAAATCACGTGGGCGGCTGTTTGGCGATGTGGACGTGGATTACGACGTCGATTTTGACGTCGAGCCACTAGGCAACGGCGAGTATGAATCATACGCGATCGGTGGCTGGTCGGTGGAGTTCTCTCCGCAGGCATTTGCCTGCAATGTCTGCCGGTTGATTCTACAAGGCCCCGAGGAGCTAGCCGAGGGTAAGCTTCGATCCTCTCGCCATGTCATTGACATCCAGGATCTTGGTGAGGATTTCGATCCTGCGCACTTTTCTGAGGTGAAGTACGGCATCCCAGACGAGCCCCGAGGGCTGTGGCCCGCCTAGACGTCACGCGCGTCCGCCAGATGATCTGCGACGGTGGTCGGCGTCGGGTCGTCGGCCCCGCGAACACGGGATGGCGTGGGCTGGGTGCTCTCCGTACGCTGACGTCATGGTCGTTCTCGTCGATACCGCCCGGGAAGTTGCGCGTCATCTGTTGGAGACTCCGTTGCCTCGTCGGTGGAGTCACGTCCAGGCGGTGGCCGCCAAGGCGGACAGAATCAGCGGGGCGGTTCCGGTCGAGGATCGTGCGGTGCTCGTGGCCTCGGCGTGGCTGCATGATGTGGGCTACAGCCCTGATCTGGTCGACACCGGCTTCCACTCCCTCGACGGTGGCCGTTGGCTGCGTCGTGAACGGTTCGATGAGCGGATCTCCGCCCTGGTGGCTCATCACTCGTGCGCGTGGCTGGAAGCCGAAGAGCGCGGGCTCGGTGAGGTCCTGGCCGCCGAGTTCCCTCGGGAGGAAACCGCGGTGACTGACGCGCTCTGCTTCTCGGACATGACGACCGGGCCGGACGGTCAGGACTTCGAGGTGTTGGAGCGGTTGGCGGAGATCCGGTCGCGGTACGGGCCGGAGCACCTGGTGACTCGGTTCATCTGCCGGGCGGAACCGGAGATGGTCGCCGCTGTGCAACGGACTCAGCGCCGATTCTCGGGCAGCGTCGCTCAGCCGATGTAGGGCTCGGGGCGTTCCTCGTAGCCGTGGGTGATGCGGAGCAGGGTCGACGGGTGGATGTCGAGCGCGCCCAGCTCGTCGCGGGCGACCCATCGGACGTTGCTTGACTCGTCACTCGGCGTCGGGGTGCCGCCGACGGGTACCGCTCGGAGGCAGAGCGAGAACTGCTGTCGTACCTCACCGTCGGAGTAGGCGACTACGTGGCGAGGGTCGGAGTAGACGCCGACCATCCCGGTCACCTCGACCCGTACGCCGGTTTCCTCCTGGGTCTCCCTGACCGCGGTTCCTGCGACCGACTCGCCGATCTCCTGGCCACCTCCAGGCAGTGACCACAGGCCGTTGTCGGTGCGCTGGATGAGCAGCACCCGGCCGGCCTCGTCTCGGGCGAAGACGGAGACCGCCACCACGATGCTGTTGGCCTTCGGCGCGTTCGGGTCGTGGTAGTGCTCGGTTCTCGCCATGGCCCTAGGCTGCCACCTCGCTGCCCGGCTGGGGCTTCGAGGCCTTCCGGACCCGGTCGAAGCTGTCGGAGTAGGTGCCGAACAGGTCGCCGCCGTTGAGCCGCCGCAGGTGCATCACGGGTGCGTGAGGTGCGTGGCGCCCGAGTACGTGCATGTTGACCAACATCTCGTCATCGAACCGGTAGATCGAGTTGTACAACGTCGTGTCGTGGTAGAGCACCGTCACCCCGGGCGCGCCTTCGAGCCGGTTGTAGTACTGCTGGACTTGGCCGATCTTCGCGGCCATGAGGCCGGGCGCACCCTCCTCGACGCTTCTCCGCTCGATCGCCTCACTGGTCGGGTCACCGAGCAGAATCGTCACCTCGACGCCGTCAATACCCTTTTGACGCAGGACGTCGATAAGCCTCGGGTCCTGCTCCACGAGGAAAAGACCGGCGTAGGCCAGGATGTCAATCCGCTCCTCTGCTCGCTCGATCAGGCGACCCCAGAGGTCGTACGGTACGGAGGATCGCCGGGAGTAGATCTGGAGCAACTCGCTCTGTCCGATTCTCGACGCCCTCTCCGGCGTCACCGCCTTGGGCCAGAGGTAGGGGACGTCTTCGCGCACCACGGCCGCGATCGCGTGCCGGTGACGTGGATAGGGAGTCCGGTCTTGGGTGATCCACCGCTCTACCGTCTTTGGGTCGACACCGATTTTTTCGGCCACCGTGCCCGGGGTCAGCCCATTGCGCAGGATGGCATCGCGTAGCCGGTCGTTTGCCATTCGACCCTCCTCAAGGGACGACTAGGGACGAGTAGACAGTAACCTAGACGTCCCATAGTCGTCCAGCTCATGGGATGGGGTGTCCTCCGCTTTTCGAGAGCCTTATCCGCAGAGGCCACGAGCAAGAGTCCACCGGGGACAAGCTCAACAACTGGCCCGAGACACAGGAGGTTTCTCGTGAAGCTGTACGTGGACACCCAGAGCAAGCAGGTTCAGGTGACGAAGGACCCGGAGCCGAAGAACGACCAGAACGGCAATCAGCGGTCGGAGAAGAACACTGGCCGGCTCATGTGGTCGACTCAGGTCTTCGTTCTCGACGAGACTGGCGGCGAGATCATCACCATCACCACGGCGGGTGAGAAGCCGGGCGTGACGGTGGGACAGCTCGTCGCTGTCGAGCAGTTGGAGGCCATCCCGTGGGCGACCAACGGGCGTAACGGCGTCGCGTTCCGTGCGATCTCGCTGAAGCCGAAGGCTGGCACCTCGGCGGCAAAGTAGGTCCTTCGCTCACCCGTGCTGTGTGAGCCTCTGGTGTCGTACGTGAAGCGGCCTGATGGTCCGCTGATCTGATCCATCGGTCCGGGAGTGTTTCTGGCTCCTACTCTCCCGGCCCTGGCAACCGATGGTTGCCCTTTCGATATGGCGCGGGGTCGGTACTGGCTCCTACACCTGCCGGCCCCGCCTGCCTTTCCAACCCGTCTGCCCACACGCTGGGAGTGGTTGCCATGCTCGTTTCCGCTGTCGTGTTCGCCGTTGTCGCGGCGACGTTCTCCGCCGGTCACCAGGTGGCCGATCACGTGTTCGGCCAGTCCGACAAGCAAGCCGCCCACAAGGCCGCGCCGGGCTGGCACGGCTGGCGTCATCTCTTGGGCCACGTGCTGGCCTATCACCTCGTGGTGGCGGTCATGCTGGCCGTCGCCATCGCCGCGCTGGACCTGCCCGTCACCGCCCTCGGCGTGAGCGCCGGCATGGGTTTCTCGGCCGTGTCTCACGCGTTGCTCGACCGGCGTTGGCTGGTGCGTTGGCTGCTCATCCACACCGGCAGCCCCGATTTCGCCGACCGGCAGTCGCCGATCTGCGGCATGTACCTGGCAGATCAGTCCCTGCACTCGGCGTGCCTGTGGGTGTCCGCCCTGCTCGTCGCCTGTCTCTGAACCCCTCACACCAAAAGGAGGCCCTGACGTGGCCCGCAAGTTCATCTTCGCCACCGACCCGAACGGCCGATCGCATGAGGTGAAGGCCGATCCGAAGCACATCGACCGTCAGAAGCGCGACCTGGAACGCGCCGGCAACGAGGTCGTCGTCCTCGACGAGGACGAGCGCATCCGCATGGGCCTGATCGCCCAACAGCTGCGTAACCGCTGACCCCGGTCAGCACCCAGGTAATCGAGCGCGGGGCCGGTACTGGCTCCTACACCTGCCGACCCCGTGCTCTCCAACCCATCCACCCCAACTCGCGATTGGGAGGACGTGTCGTGTCCAAGTCTAGCCCTCGCCGCTCGTTCGGACGGAAGTCCAACGGCACCATCACCGTCATCGAGGCCAAGGTCCACCGCTCCTCGGCCCGCAACGCCCGCTTGGCGTTCATCCTCACCGCCGTCATCACCGGCATCCTGACCGCCGCCGTGGCGACCTCCTACACGCACCCCATCGTGGCCCTGTTCGTCGCCGTCGCTATCGGTGTTCCCCTCGGCGGGCTCGCCTGGGTGCTCGTGCGTATCTGGCCGGTGCTGCGGCTGCTGTGGTGGTGGCTTCCCGAGATCGTGTTGACGGTCGTGGTGCTCACCTTCTGGGTGCAGCTGGCCAACCACACCCCGGCGGTCGTCACGCTCGTCGTCGTCGCCCTGGTCGTCGGCGTCCCCGCCGCCATCCCCACCATCCGCCGTGCCGTAGTCGCCTGGGCCTGGTGCCTGATCGTGCGCCACCGGCTGCGCGTGTGCTTCGCGCAGTTCATCATCGCCAACCAGTCCGGCAGCCTGCCGCTGATCCTCTGGGCCAAGCCGACCCCGGTCGGTGAGCGGGTCTGGGTCTACCTACGCCCCGGCCTCTCCCTGGCTGATCTGGAAGGGCGTCTCGACCGCATCGCGGTCACCTGCCACGCCTCCACCGCTCTCGTCGAGCGCGCCTCTGACCGCAACGCCGCGTACCTGCGGTTCGACATCAAACGCCGCGAGGTCCTCACCGCTGAGGTGGGTTCCCCGCTGGTCGACGTCATCGACCCGAGCATCCCGGCCACTGACCGGCCGATGCCGGTCGTGCCGACCGCCTTGGACCTGCCCGACGTTGACGCACCCACCGTCACCCTGCCCACGCAGGGCAAGCCGGCCGCGAAGACGCCGGCCGCCACCGCCAACGGCAGCAAGCCCGCGGCTTCCTCGTCGACCGACGCCGACGACGTCTCCGACTGGATCTGACCCACCAACAGAACGGACGCGGGGAGCCCTACGGGCTCGCTCGTGTGGTTCCTCGCGCCCACCAAGCCCAAGGAGGGCACCTCATGACCACCATCGCTACCGCCCCGACTGCCGGGGTTCCGGTGGGGCCTGGCCTGTCGATGTTCGACCCCATCTTCGTCGGCATCGACGAGTTCGGTCAGCCCGTCTACATCACCCTCGCCTACCGCAACCTCCTCGCCGGCGGCGAACCCGGCGGAGGCAAGTCCGGCCTGCTCAACACCATCGCCGCCCACGCCGCCCTCTCCGTCGACTCCCGCTTGGTCCTGTTGGACGGCAAGCTCGTCGAGCTGGGGCAGTGGGAAGACTGCGCCGACGCGTTCATCGGCCCCGACATCACCGAAGCCCTCACCGTCCTGCGACGGCTGCAAACCGTGATGAACAACCGCTACGCCTGGCTGCGCGCGCACGGGCGCCGCAAGGTAACCGCCCTCGACAACCTGTCGGTCATCACCGTCCTCGTCGACGAAATCGCCTTCTACTCCGCCACCGTCGGCAGCAAGCAGGAACAGGAAGAGTTCGTCGCTCTCCTGCGCGACCTCGTCGCCCGGGGCCGCGCCGCCGGCATCCCCGTGGTCGCCGCCACCCAGCGGCCGTCCTTCGACATCATCCCCACCAGCCTGCGGGACCTGTTCGGCTACCGCGCCGCGTTCCGCTGCACGACTCCGAACAGCTCGAACATCGTGCTCGGTCACGGCTGGGCCGAGCAGGGCTACTCCGCCACCGACATCCAGCCCACCAACCAGGGCGCGGCCTACGTCATCGCCGAAGGCGGCGTACCCCGCCGCATCAAGGTCGCCTACCTCACCGACGCGCAGATCGCTGGCATCGCCGACTACGCGGCCTGGATCCGCCGACCCGGCCGCCTCACCGCCACCGCGCCTGATCTGGCGGTGGCGGCATGACCACCCGCGAACGCGCCAACGCCAAGGCGAACAACCAACGCGCCAACCAGTACACCGAAATGTGGATCGTCGGCAGTCCCGAGGACCTGGCCGTGATGATCCAGGCCGCCTCCCGAACCGGGCGGCTCGTCTTCGTCTCCGCACCCCACCAGATGGGCGGCGACGACACCCGACACCGCCGCTACCTGCGGCTGCGCACCCACTAGTCGGCCGACAGGACCAGTGACTCGCCTGCCAGCAGAGCTGGTCCTGCCGACCACCGCCAACAGCCCTACCGAAAGGACGTGGCTGCCATGAAGGCTACCCACCAACCGCCCACCGTCCAGGTCAGCCCGGCTGACCTGCTGCGGATGGCTGCCCTCTACCTACGCCGGCACGGCTGGGCCCAGGGCATCTACTACGCGACCACCGACGCTCTCACCTCGCCGGCCTGCGCCGTCGGGGCCATCGGCATGGCCTGCGCCGGAAAGCCGCTCATGCACCCGGTCCTCCTCTCGTCCGCCGACGAGAACATCTACCGGCAGAGCATCGCCGCGCTCGTCGACTACCTCGACGCCTTCGCACCCGTCTTCCACATCGACGAAGACGGCCACCTGCTCGATGAGCACACCTCCCCGTACTCGTGGAACGACGACCCGACCCGCACCGCCGAGCAGGTCATCACCGCCCTTGAGAAGGCCGCTGACGAGTGGGACCGCCTCCGCACCCAAGGAGGCGAGAACCGGTGAGCACTGTCAAGAAGTCCTTGACGCCTCTTCCTCGACAGCAGCGGCGTCGGGAGGTCGTCGAGAACGACGAGTTCGCCGCCTTCGCACGGCGCATCATCCGCGCCCACGGCCGCCGCGTCGCTACCGGTGACGTCGAAGCCCTCCGCGACCTGGTTGCCCTGTCCGCCGACCTCGATCAGGCCATCACTGACGCCGTCATCGGGCTGCGGGCCTTCGGCTACTCCTGGGCCGAAATCGGCTCCCGGCTAGGCATCTCCCGCCAGGCCGCCCAGCAGCGCTGGGGAGACCGCCCATGACCACCCTCACCGAGCCGACCGGGCTCGCCTCCCGCTTCTACGACCCGACCGGCAGCCGCTACGGGTTCCCCACCTACCCCTTCCAGTCCGCCCCCGCCGGGCTGGCTACTCGCCGGCAACTACGCGCCGCCGGCCTACGTCCGGGCGGTCATGACCCCGTCGCGCAGATCCTCTGGCGTCGCGGTAAGCGCCTCGCCTACCTCTACCGCCTCGACCTCGCCCAACCCAAGCGCGTCGCCACCCCCGCCCAGCGGGAGGCCATCGCCAAAGCGCTACGTGCCCGGCGGACCTGCCGAACCTGCGGGCTCGTGCAGCCCTACTACATCCCCCGCCGCTACGGCTGTTGCCTCGACTGCCACGGAGGCCACCGATGAACACGCCCAACCCCTGCCCCTGCGGCGACTACTACTGCGCCGACAACACCCCGCTCACCACCATCGACCGCCGCGACTGCTGCCAATACTGCGGCTTCTACAACTGCGACGTCTGCGGCTGGACCGCCCTCGCACCGACCGGGGGTGACCCGCGATGAAACCCACCGCCGGCCCTCGCCTGGAGGGCATCGTCCTGGTCCTCATCCTCCTCACCGTCGCCGGCTTCGCCGGAGCCGCGTCCTTCACCCACGTCAAAGACTGGACCCTCGCCAACTCCCCTGCCGGCACCGGGCAGTGGTTCGGCTGGGCCAACGCCGTCATCTCCGAACTCGTCCCCATCGCCTGCCTACTCACCATCCGGCGACGCCGCCGCCTCGGCGCACCCATCGGCTACCCGCTGTTCCTGCTCATCGCCGCTGCCGGACTCTCCCTCGCCGCACAACTCGCGGTCGCCAAGCCAGGCATCTCCGGATGGCTCCTGTCCGCCGTTCCCGCTCTGGCGTTCATGGCCCTGGTCAAACTCGTCCTCGCCCCGACCCCCACCAGGTCGGAAGACACCACGCCGACCGTCGAGCAGGTCGAGCAGGTCGAGCCGATCCGCGTTCAGGTGGCCGAGCAGGTCACCACCGAACCGGCACCGCCGGCCATCACCCCCGCACCCGAACCGACCCCAACCCCGGCCGCCGAACCGGCCCCGGCTGCTGAGCCGGCTGTTGAGCCGGAACTCGTTACCGCCCCGGCCCCTGAGCCGGTCGACGTCCCTGCCCACCTGCTGCCCATGGCGCGCTTCGCGGCCGTGCAGCACGAACAGTCCACCGGGGCACCCATCACGCCGGACGAGCTGGCCAACCGGCTCGACGTCGCCCCGGCCGTCGCCGGGCAACTCCTCGCCATGGCGCGGGGTGCCCGATGACCATTCACCTCGTCGACATCGAACACGTCGAGCACGCCTGCCCCGCCAACCCTGACGGGCACCCGTACGACATCCGCCGGACCCTCGTCGACGTCATCCCCGGCGGACCCTGCCGCGCACCGGTCACCATCCGCTGCGGCAACACCACCACGCAGATTCCCTGTCACCGGCACGAGCCGGCCACGCGCCAATGCGGCGCCTGCCGGGTCATCGTCACCGAACGCACCATCACCACCCGCACCCCCGAGGTGTCGGCCTGATGGCGTCGACGCTGGACCTCACACCCCGGACCACCACGGCCCGGGGTGTGGGCTCGAACGCCGACACCACCCCGCCCGTCTACGCCTACACTGCCGCCGGCTCCGCCTTCACCCGCGCCACCCAACCGGACTACTACGGCTGGATCGAGCACGTCCGGGCCGCCGCCGGCTGTACCCGCCCCATCCGCCTCGCCGGCCAACTCCTCACCATCGACGCCTCCACCGGCCGGGTGCTCGATCAGCGGCACACCGACGCCATGCCCGACGCCGCCATCTACACCGCCTGCGGCAACCGACGCGCCACCGTCTGCCCGTCCTGCGCCCACACCTACCAACGCGACGCCTACCAACTGCTGCGCGCCGGCCTGGTCGGCGGCAAAGGCGTTCCGGAAACCGTCGCCCAGCATCCGGCCGTGTTCGCCACTTTCACCGCCCCGTCCTTCGGCACAGTCCACGTCCGGGCAGTCCGCCGGCACACCTGCGGCAACCGGAAGCGCTGCGACTGCCGACCGGAGCCCTGCCACGCCCGCCGCGACGCCGGCCTGTGCCCCCACGGCCGCCCCGCCGTGTGCTGGGCACGCCACGAATCCGACGATGCCGTGCTCGGCCAACCGCTGTGCCTGGACTGCTACGCCCATGACCACCAGGTCGTCTGGAACCTCTACTCCGGCGAACTGTGGCATCGCACCAAACAAGCCGCGGAACGGTGGCTCGCCAAACTCGCCCGACGCCGCGGCATCCCTCGGGTGGAGGTTGTCACGGCCTCCGGCAACACCCGCACCGTCCCGCCCGTGCGGCTGTCGCACGGCAAAGCCGCCGAGTTCCAAGCACGCGCAGCCGTCCACTTCCACGCCCTGGTGCGCCTCGACGGCGTCCACCCCACCGACCCCACCGCCGTCATCCCACCCCCGGCCGGGTTCACCCTCGCCGACCTGGAAGACGCCCTCCGGCACGCCGCACAGGTCGCCTTCTCCACCCCCGGCCACCCCGACCGGCCCGACGGCTGGCCCATTGCCTGGGGCGAGCAGCTCGACATCCGCCCCATCACCCTTACCGGTGGCGGTGAGGTCACTGACAGCATGGTCGCCGGCTACCTTGCCAAGTACGCCACCAAAAGCACCGAGGTAACCGGGCACCGCTCCGTCAGGCTCACCGCCGACACCATCGGCGACTACGCCGACCCCGACGGCGACCACACCGCCCGCCTCATCGACGCCTGCTGGCGCATCGGCCGCCCCACCGGCCGGCCCGTTCCGCTGTGCGAGCGGCCTCGCGACCCCCGGCCCCGGCCCGGCTTCGTCGCCCGCTGGGAGTGCCCTAACTGCGGCACCCACACCCGCTACGCCGCCTGCCCCGTCTGCGTCGCTCACCGTCAAGCCAGCCTTGACACCAAACCGACGACTTCAGCACCGGCCAACCCGTACGCCCGGCTACGTCGCTGGGCGCACATGCTCGGCTTCGGCGGCCACTTCCTCACCAAAGCCCGCCGCTACTCCGTCACCTTCCAACTCCTGCGCGACACCCGGGTCACCTTCCGGCGGAACGAAGACCAGGACCACGAGCACACCGGCACCCTGCGAGCCGTCGACCACCTTGACGACGGCACCACCCTCATCGTCGGCGCCCTCACCTTCGCCGGCGTCGGCTGGCACACCACCGGAGACGCACTCCTCGCCAACACCGCCGCCGCCATGGCACGCGAACGACAAGCCACCGGCCGCGAAGAACTTGCCCACGAACTCAGCGCCAGCACTGACCTGCGGCCCGTCGCCGCATAACAAGAAGGGAGATCACATGGACAGGCTCTTGAGCGTCGAGGAAGCGGCTGCGCGCCTCGGCACGACCGAACGCTTCCCCCGAAGGCTGATCGCCGAACGGCGGATCGAGTTCGTCAAGCTCGGCACCCACGTACGGATCCGGGAGAGTGTCTTGAACGCCTACATCGCCGAATCGACCGTCGAACCACTCTCCGTGCGTTGGCGTAACGGGGCGGTGGCCTGATGGGAGCCGCTCGGAAACGCCGCTTCGGCCGGCTTCGCAAGCTGCCGTCCGGTCGATACCAGGTCCGCTACCTCGGCCCAGACGGGCTCGACCACCCTGCCCCGAGCACCTTCCGCAGCAAGGCAGAGGCGGAACGGTTCCTCAGCATCGTGGAAGCCGACATCTCCCAGGGGCGGTGGATCGCGCCATCGGCTGGCCGGACGACTATCGCCGAGTGGGCCGAGCAATGGTTCACCGCCACGGAGTCCGGGTGGAAGCCCAAGACCAGGCACACCTATCGGTCCGTGCTCGACCGCCTGGTCCTCGCGCACCTCGGCCGTACGCAGTTGGCCATGCTCCGCCCGATCGCGGTCAGTCGGTGGATCGGCACTCTGGCGGGAACACTCAGCGCCTCGCAGACACGTCAGGCGTATCGACTGCTCGCCCAGATCATGGCCTCGGCGGTGGACAACGGCATGATCCCGTCATCGCCATGTCGAGGTGTCAAATTGCCTCGGATACCGGAAGCCGACCCGCACATCCTCACCGTCGAGGAGGTCGACCGGCTCGCCTCGAACTGCGGTCTCGCTGACCGGGTCCTGGTGCTGCTGCTCGCTTACGGCGGCCTGCGCATCGGCGAGGCTCTGCCGCTGCGCCGCCGTCACATCGATCTCACCAACGGCAGAGTGGTCATCGCCGATGCAGTCAGCGAGCTGCCGGGCGGCCCTGTCATCGACACCCCGAAGAACCATCAGCGGCGAGCACTGCTGGTGCCCGCGTTCGTCGCCGAGCTGGTCGGGGAACACCTCGCTACCCTCCCGGACGACCCCGACGCCTTCGCATTCCCTGGTCGGCAGACGCACACCGCCCACCGGCAGCAGAGCTACTACGGCTTCCGACGTCGTTTCATTCAAGCCGTGGCCGCCGCCGGGCTCGCCGACGTCACTCCGCACGACCTACGCGCCACCCACGCAAGCTGGGTAGCTGACTCTCACGGCGTGCTCGTCGCCGCCCGACGGCTCGGACACGCCAACGCCAACGTCACCACCCGTCACTACGCCCGCGCCATCGACTCCCGCGACGCCGAGGTGGCTGCCCACCTGGACAACCTCGGTCGGACCGGATCGGGCACGCAACGGGCACGGACGCGCCGAGAGGAAGGAAAATGATCGTTGATCAAGGGTCTGACCTGGTGCCCCCGGCAGGATTCGAACCTGCGACACACGGTTTAGGAAACCGATGCTCTATCCCCTGAGCTACGAGGGCGCGAGGGCCTAGTCTAGCGACCTGCGGGTTCACCTGGGGTGGCAGGGAGTGGCCCACGTTCACCCACGTCACCCGGACCCATGTTCTCCCAGCCCAGGACCACACCCGGAGTCTCCATGTGACTCCGGTTGATCTTGGTGGGCGGGGTCGAGTGTCCGGCGGGACCGGGGTTCCGTCGGCGGGGAGCGTGCTGGTTCAGGCGGCGGCGCGGATCGCCGGTGCCGGTCGGATAAAGGTCTTTTGGTCACGGACAAGAGCCCAGAGAACGTCGACGCGTCGTCGGGCGAGGGCGAGTGTGGCTTGGCGGTGGTCCTTTCCTTCGCCGCGTCTCTTCTCGTAGTAGGCGCGGGAGGTGGGGCATTCTCGGGCGGCGGTGAAGGCGGCCATCCACAGGATGTGCCGCAGCCGACGGTGAAAGCGGCGAGGCTGCCGATGGTTGCCGGAAACCGTGCCGGAGTCGCGGGAGACGGGTGCCAGGCCGGCGTGGGCGGCGAGTTTCGCAGGGCTGTCGTGCTCGGTCATGCCGGCGGTGTGGACCAGCAGTTCGGCGGTGAGCAGGGCGCCCATGCCGGGCAGGCTCCCGATGATCGGCGCCCGCTGGTGCTGGTCGAGGTGCTCGGCGATGAGGTCGTCGACAGCGGCGATGCGCTGCTCCAGGGCGAGGATCTCGGTGGCCATCTGCCCGACCACCACGGCGGCGGCGCGTTGCCCGGGCAGGTTTACGGCCTGCTGCCGGGCGGCGGCCACCATCGCCTCGACGACCTGAATGGCGTTCTTGACGTGGCCGCGGCGGAGCAGGGCGGTGATCCGGTCGACGCCGGCGTGCCGGATCGCCGCCGGGGTCTGCCAGCAGGCGAGGACCATCATCGGCCTTCCGGTTCAGGTCCACGGCCCGTTCAAGGGCGCGACTGATGCCGGTGAGTAGTTCCTGCAACCGGAACAGGGTGGCGACGCGCTGCCCGACAAGGTCGGCGCGGTAGCTGGTGAGCACGGTGAGTTCGGCGAGGAGCCGGTCGGTGGGCTCCAGGACGGGGATGTCGGGGCGCATGCGGATGGTCTGGGCGATGACCACCGCGTCGCGGGCGTCGGTCTTGTTCTCTCCGGCGAACGCGGCAGCCATGTGGAACGCGACGGTGCCGGAGACGTAGCGGACCGGGACCTGCCTGCACCACAGCAGGGTCAGCAGTAGGGCGGACAGGCCGGTGGTGACGTCGACCGCCCAGCAGACTGGACGGCCGTGCGTCGACACCTCAGCCATGACCATCAGGAGAGCGGTCTCGTCGTTGGCGACCCGACGGGAGTAGACCAGCCGACCGTCGCCATCAACAGCAGCGACGTGGTGGTGGATCTTACCGATGTCCACGCCGATCCACAGCTTCGCCACCCTCGCGCCTCTCCTTCATTCGATCGGATTTCTGTCGGGCCGTCGTCTGTGGGTTCGGATTTGCCGGCACCTTCTACCAATGCGAACGCAGGTCGCGGGTCTCCATCAGCGGTCTACCGGATCTCGCAGACGATCAAGCGGCGGGTGGCATCTCCTACCGTCAGCCAAGCGATCTCGGCGAAACACACGCAGCCATACCCACCCCTCCCGGGCATCGGGGTCTACGGCCAGGAGGGCCGTGCCCGTTCAACCAACGCGTCAGCGAGGCGGGAGCGGGTGGCACCTCGAAGCTCAGCCACGATCACGGCGGAACTACACAGCCATCCCACTCCCGGCCCCGCGGGCACGGCGACCCCAGCCTCCCGCCGTCGCCGGCCGGCGCCTCGGACACGATGTGCGAGAGCCGGGGATCGATCGAGCGCGGGGAAGGCGTACGGCGTGACTGCCCATAACGGGGACGCGGGGCCGCCGTTCCTTGACTGGCCTGATTCCCACGCCAACCATCGCTGCAGCGGCTTGAATGGCGGTGTGCAGGTCAGCAAGGGCGGGCGGGACTGGCGCATCGGCGCCGCCGCCGACGTGGGCTGGATCGCTGGTCACACCACTGCCGGCGTCTCGATCACCACCGCCATCCCGCCGGTCTTCGACGCCTACGCCACCGCGTACCAGGCCGACGACGTCACCGCCGCCGCCTACGAGCACACCCTGGTGGAAGACCTCATCACGCACACCCCCAACCAGCCGTGGTGGCTGGCCTACCTCGACACCGGCGCCCACGACGTCGTCTTCCCCCACGCCCCCAGGGTGTCGCTCTACTGGAACTGGCCGTACGTGCTGGTCGAGGCCGGCCCCGAGCAGGCCCTCACCTGGCGGACCGGTGGTCACATGCGCCACCCCCGCGGATCGCTACCCGACCTGTTGTTTCCCGCAGACCGATCATGGCTGGTCTCCGCACTCTGGGACGACACCTGGACCTGCGTCGGGGGCCCGGAACCGCTGATCAACACCCTCCAACGAGATCCCCTGGCCAACGCCCGCCGGGTTCGACCCGACGAAGACGCGCTGCCACCGGGCCTGACCCGCGAGTGACACCCCGAAGGCTGGCGACGGTCGAGTCAGCCGGAACCACGGGGTCATTTTCAGGCGGGGCCGACAGAGCCAGGTGCGCGCACTCTCCTGGGCAGGAACTACTGTTCGTTGCACGCACTCTCGTAACGCACCCGGGACGCTCGGTCAGCGGCTAGAGAGTTGACGGTTCCTGGCAGAGTCTACCGATCAACACGGTCCTGCCCACGTCGCTGCGTCAGAGCAGATTGACCGCGTCGCGGCGGCGATGTAGCGGCGTACGATCAGAATGGTGCGGGTCCGCAGCCTGCCAACGACATCAATACGTGCGTGGCGAGTAGCTTGCGTATGCCGGTGACGGCGACTGTCCCCACCCGGTCGTAGGGCAGCTCCGATTGCAACCCCTGGGCTGCGTTGCGAAGGTCTGTCGTGATCTCGTCCGGACGGAACGTGCCGCCCCAGCCGTTGAGTCCTCCGCGCTGATTGGTGCTGAGGGGGCCATGCCGCAGATGCAGGCGCCGTCGACCAGGATCAGCCTCGCAGGACCGGAGTAGGTCGTCGTCATAGTCATCAGCCCCTCAGGATGTAACGCCGTGCACCCCGGGTCCCGTCTGTCTGACAGTCATCAGGTGGAAAGGCGTCGAGTCCGACCATGGTGTGTTCCACCTGGCCGCGACCGTACGTGCCTCGACCGTCAGGGCGGCGGCGATGCGGAATTCGGCTCGCTAGAGATAAGGGTCGATGCTTGGCAGACTGGCGCCCGAGGTCCGAATCGATCCAGGGAGGAGAACACGGGGGCAATGCTGAGCTGGTTCCACACCGAGATGACCGGCCTTCTGCCGATCGACGATTTTCGCGATGCCGTGGTGAGCGCATGAAACGCCGAACGGCGGCCCGCTGAACCAGTCGGGCCGCCGCTCACAGAATGTGGATCAAAGCGGGCGGATGTTCTCCGCCTGCGGGCCCTTCTGGCCCTGGGTGATGTCGAACTCCACCTTCTGATTCTCGTCGAGGCTGCGGAAGCCGCTCGCCGAGATCGCGGAGAAGTGGGCGAAGACGTCGGCGCCGCCGTCGTCCGGGCTGATGAAGCCGAAGCCCTTGTCGGCGTTGAACCACTTCACGGTACCTGTAGTCATGTCTGCTCCTTCGCAGGCTGTTAGAGACCGCACTGTGCGGACCCTTACGCCGCCGCGTTGATCACCCGCGTCGAAACGACACGAAAAACGAAAAGCGCCTGGATGGGTTTCAGATGCCCCATCAGGCGCCGGAAAACGTCTACGGAAATCAAAACTGCAACTCGGCTACCGTAGCACATGATCCGTCGTCGCTCCATGGCGGGAAGTGGACCTGGCCACTGAGCTTGCTTCCCTGCGGAGGCGCGCCCGGATCCACGCCGCGCTCGGCGAACCCGGCGGGCCTGGCGATCGTGGACGCGCTCACCTTGGGTGACGCCGCTCCCCTCGACGAGATGCGCGACCTCCTCACCGTCCTCGACGCCCTCAACACCGCAACCGGCACCGACCGCGCCGACCTGCTCGACAGGCTTGCCACGTTCCACACCCGCCGCCACAGCCCGCGTCACTGCCATATCGACCATCAGTCCTTCGGCGAGCTGCTGCGCCAGCCACAGTCCCCCGGTGGCCGACCTCCCCCGGCGACGGCAGGGCGACGTCTACCTCACCCAACCCGGGCCCGTCGTCGCTGACCTGGCAGGTCAGCAGGTCAGAGTGCTGCCACAGACGCACCTCGCCGCTACCCCCGCCATGGCGCACCACGTTGGTGACCAACTCTGCACCGCCAACACGAAGTCCTCCAGCCCGTGGCCCACCAGACCCGCCGAACGGGCTGCCGCGGCGACCGCGTGTCGCAGCGCGGTCACCCGCGCAACGGTGATCTCTTCCGACAACAACGCCGCTTCGTCGGCGCCACGAGCGGTGCGCCATTGGCACCCACGTCGTCCGTCCCGCCGCGCCCCGAGCACCGGCGGCCGACGGCCGCCCTCGAACCGCCGGTCACGAACAGCAACATCCCGGCCGATGGCCGGGATGCGAAGAGGTGCGACGAGCAGGAGTACGGGCTACCAGGACCGAGCCGGGGACGGGGACTCTCGCTCTGGCGGGCGGCCGGCTCATCGCCCGACGACCTCAGCCGAGAGCGGGCCGGCCAGTCTGCCGCCAGGGCCCACGCTACTGCTTCTCGTTCTGCCGCAGGGCTTCCTCGAGCTGGTCTTCCAAGATGATGATCCGGCAGGCGGCTTCCAGGGCGGTGCCCTGATCCACCATCTCGCGGGCCCGGGCGGCCAGACGCAACTGGTAGCGGGAGTAGCGGCGGTGCCCGCCGGCAGAGCGGTGCGGATTGATCAGTTTCGCCTCGTCCAGGCGGCGCAGGAAGTCCTGCGTGGTGCCGAGCATCTCCGCGGCCTGACCGATGGTGTAGGCCGGAGTGTTCTCGTCGCCGAACATGTCATCGGGGTTTCGCCCCATGTCACCTCCACGTCGAGGGCCCCGGCGCTCACGCGCCGGGGCCCAGGGTTACGGGTCAGAACACCATCTACCGACAGGAACGTCGGCTTGTCGTATCCGCACCAGCCGCTGAAGGCTTCGGGTGCGAGGATCGCATATGCGTGACCGGAGACCACCTCTCGTTCGATGGAAACTGCGGTGTCCGCCGAGCCTGGAATGACGGCTGCTGGCGGGCGATCCAACGGTGTACGGCCCTCCCTTTCCTCTGCGTCTTCTTACCTTGCGGTCCGCCGGCGCCGGAGCCCACGCGACTTCATGGCCCCGACACGTGCGGCGACATCAGCTGGAGCCCTGAGCAAGCCTCGGCCCCACCTGCGTGCCCCATCGCGCATCACACGTTGGGGCGGACGTGCTCCTACTGCCGTTCTGGCGGAACGAATCCCGCTTCTTGCCGTCCGTCGTGACCTCACGGCCGGGCGGCCCCGTCTGCGTCTTGACGGATCTTCTCTCTCGACTCGCAGAAGAGTATTCCACGCCGCCGAGGATGTCTAGTCGTTCCAGCCTAGATTTCCTGGTCCGCCGCCGTCAGGGTCACCGGCGTGCCCCGGCAGGCACGGCGAGGTCCGC
The DNA here is from genome assembly GCF_040640115.1 of Micromonospora sp. NPDC023644. Classification (NCBI taxonomy): domain Bacteria; kingdom Bacillati; phylum Actinomycetota; class Actinomycetes; order Micromonosporales; family Micromonosporaceae; genus Micromonospora; species Micromonospora sp. NPDC023644. The sequence continues at coordinate 25,767 of NZ_JBFABA010000010.1, forward strand.
GCCGGCATCGACCCGACACCGGTACCGCCTACCGACCGATCAACAGCGCCGAACGGTCGCGACGCACTCCGGCCGGCGCGCCCGTTGTCCCACGACAGCGAGACCCGGCCCTGCACGGTTCTCTCCACCGCGCCACGAGCATCGCGGACACCGATGACGGTCTCCGTTCTCTACGCTGCTCCCATGGCAGCGTGTCCCGAGCTGACCAGGCCGCTCCCCCACGCGGGGTCCGGTCATGGTCTCTCCGGGGTAACCCCGGGGACGCGACACTCACCTCGGCACCACACCACAGGTGCGTCGGCACGCTCCGCGAGCCTGTGCACCCGTACGACCGGGCATCGTCGGGACACGCTGCCACCCCTACCGGCCTGCCCGTGACCACCATCCAGGCCCTGGCCACCGCGCTCGCCGACGCGTTCCTCGCCGGCGAGGGCTGGCGCCGCGCCGATCTCGTCGGCCAGGGTGGGCTCGTCCTCGGGGTCCGGCGGCGATGGCTGCGGCCGGTCGCCGACGCGGTGCTGGCCGCCTACCCGCACCCACCCACCGACCGGCCACGCGAACTGGCCACGTTCCTGAGCACCCTCGACCCGCTCCGCGCGGCAGTCGCCGCCGCCCGCCAGCACCAGCGGCCGATCGTCATACGCGCGCGGCCCGTGACGCCGACCCGCACCGTCCGCCGTCCCTGGCGCACCCCCGTCATCGACACCGTCGGCGACCTGGCCGCGATGCTCGACCTGAGCATCGAGCACCTCGACTGGTACGCCGACCGACGCGCCATGAACCGGCGCGCCACCGCTCACCGGCTGCACCACTACCACTACCGGTGGACCGACCACGGTCGGCTGATCGAGGCACCGAAGTCTCGGCTCCGCGCCCTGCAACGCCGGCTCCTCGCCGAAATACTCGGCCCCATCCCGGTCCACACCGCCGCGCACGGCTTCGTACCCGGCCGCTCCGCGCACACCTTCGCCGCCGCCCACACCGCGCAGCCGGTCGTCGTCCGGATCGACCTGCTCGCCTTCTTCACCCACATCCCCGCCACCCGCGTCTACGGTCTGCTCCGCGCCGCCGGCTACCCCGAACCCGTCGCCCACACCCTCACCGGACTCTGCACCACCCGCACCCCACACCCCGTCCTCCGCCGCGCACCAGCCCACCTGCCGCACCGGGCGACGCGGCTCGCCACGCTGCGAACCGGCCACCTGCCCCAAGGCGCGCCCACCTCACCCGCACTGGCCAACCTGTGCGCCTACCGACTCGACCGACGCCTCACCGGCCTCGCCGACGCCTTCGAGATCACCTACACCCGGTACGCCGACGACCTCGCCTTCTCCGGCGACCTCACCACCCGCCGAATCCACGACCTGATCACCGCCGTCACCGACATCGCCCGCGACGAGGGCTTCCAAGCCCACCCAGGTAAGACCCGCATCCGCGAGCGCGCCGACCGGCAACTTCTCGCCGGACTCGTCGTCAACCAACACCCCGCCACACCACGCGACGAATACGACCGGCTCCGCGCCATCCTCCACAACGCCGCCCGCACCGGCCTCGCCTCGCCTCGCAGAACCGGAACGGCCACCCCGATTTCGCTCAATACCTCATCGGACGAGTTCTCTGGGTCGGTCATCACCACCCAGCACGCGCAGCCAAACTCGCCGCGCTGCTGGCTCAAGCTCTTGCGGCACCCTAGACTGACGCCGCGCGGCAGCTTCGCCGGATCTCGGCCGGCAAGGACACGTCAGACCAACCGAAGCATGGCCTGAGCAGGACTTACGCCTGTTCTGCCGATCTTCGGCAAGCGAGCGCAGCAATGCGCGTGTGCGACCCACTAACGTAAAGACAGAATAGGAACCCGCAGGCAGTAAGCCTCTGGGTACAAATAGAGCGTCGTCTTAGGAAACCGATGCTCTATCCCCTGAGATACGAGGGCGCGAGTCGTCAGTCTAGCGACCTCCGGGCTGACACGGGGTGGCAGGGAGTGGCCTGCGTTGACCTGCCTTGTACGGGCCGGACGACGACCCTACGCAGACCACAGAGCGCGCAGGTGACCACGATCGTTGGCCAAGTGGCACCGGTGGAGAGCACACACCGCGCAAATCATCCAAGATGATGAGGTCTCTACCACTCCCCGGGTCTGACCCTGGTCGGACTACGCCGCCACACCCCCGTAAAGCAGGTCGTCGAGACCGACCAGCGCGCAGACGACGAGCGGGGTCGTACCCGAAGAGGCATAGCGCCACGGCGGTGCCCTGCGCGGCCACGTGGCGAGAACATCGGTGACGGAACCAGAAGGGCCACCGGGTCGCCACCGACCTCGCCGGACACCAGGCGTGCGCGGCCGACTCGTTCTTCGCCTCCCACGGCGGATCCGTCCGCCGCAACCAGCCAATCGTTCACACCATCCCGCGCCCAGGCCCAGCCACGCACCCCGTACGGAGAAGCGTGCCGGGGTCGTCCACGAACCAGCTCATGTCCGACCCCTGCGTGGCCGCCAGTCCCGCCCAGTCAATACAGGGTGATGATCAAGTCCAGCTCCCGCGCGACGACCATACGACAGTGGTCGGCGAACGCACGGAGCCCGGCCAGCACGCGGGCGAACGCCTGGTCGTCCTCCTCCTCAGCGTGCACCTTGTACACCCCGAGTTCGCTCATCTCGACGACGGAGAACTCGCGCCGGACCGCGACGACGTCCAGCCTGTCGATCCGTTCGACGGCCGCGGCGAGGAACGCCGTCCCCGAGCACCGCCACCGGAAGCCCTGCCCACTGGTGGCGTGCTCGGCGAAGACCTCATCGCCGTGGACGATGCGGTACGCCATCGAGCGCTCGCGTTCCTCCCACGTGCGAGTCGCGCGGTAGCCCTTCGGGTCGAGCAGATACTCGGCCTGCTCGAACGAGCGGTCCCCGAAGCTGTGGACCCAACCGGCTCCGGCCGGCAGCACGGCGAGAAGCTCCCGGCTGATGTCCGGCAGGGTTTCGCCGGCCCACGGCTGACAGAACGGCGGCTGCTCGCTGGCCAACTCCCACAGCACGGGGTCGGCACGAATGGCCCGTACCGGATCGGTGCCCAACGGCAGAGCGATGCTCTCCATGTCGATACCCACGGCACGAGCTCAGCACATCAACGCACGACCACCCACACCAGCGTTGCCGGTAGTTGCGCAGGTGCGGAATGCCGAAGGGCCGCCGGGGCGCGCGATCGCGCCCCGGCGGCCCGCCGTGGTCAGCCGTCGTCAGCCGTTGTTGTCGATCAGGCTGGCGATCTGGCTGTAGATCAGGTGCGCCTTCGCGCCCTGGTTCGACGGGCAGCCGCCGAGGTGGTGCAGGGCGATCACCCGGTGGCTGGAGTTCAGCACGGGCGAGCCCGAGTTGCCGCCGGAGGTGTCACAGCTGTAGCTGATGTTCCAGCTGTTGTAGTTCGCGTTCTTGACGGTGCACGTCGCGCCGTTCTGGGTGTCCTCGAAGATCGACAGTCGCTTCGGGCTGCCGTCGCCGTGGCCCGGGATGTACATCCGCGTGCCGGTGCTGGTGGCGGTCGTCGCCAGGTACAGCGTGCCGAAGCTCTGGATGCTGGTGAAGTTGTTCACCGAGTACAGGGCGTAGTCCAGTTCGCCGGATCCACCGCTGCTCACCTTGTAGAGGGTGGCGCCGCTCACCTTGGTGCCGGCACCGGGGTTCGCGCCGCCGCAGGTGGCGCACTGGTAGTTGAACTGCATCTCGCTGCCGCTGACGGCGGACTGCGTGGAGAAGCAGTGCTTGTTGGTCAGCATGCGGTTGGTGTTGCCGACCCGCCAGGTGGTGCACATGCCACCGCCGCTGATCAGCAGCCGCGCCACGGCCCTGCCGCGGGCGTACTCCGTGGGGTGGCTGTTCTGGTAGCAGACCACGTCGCGGCGGGCGTCGGTGCTGCAGACGGACTGCGTGGAGAGGTTGTGCTGCGTGATCTCGGTGCGGTCGTAGCCGCGCCAGAACCGGTCGATGGTCGCGACGTTGCCGCGCGAGGCGCGGCTGCTGTGCAGCGTCACCACCGCCGTGTCGCCGTCCACCGACATCGCCCAGAAGCCCGGCTGCCCGTCGGTGGTGTAGTCCGAGCCGGTCGCCCGGTTCAGGTAGCGGTCGTACCGGTAGCTCTCCCGGCCGTCGGGGCTCGACACCGTGACGTAGTCGCCGTGGGCCAGGCGCAACGAGCTGAAGTGCACCTTGACGTACGACGCGCCGGGGTGCCGGATGATCTGCGTCCGGCCGTCGCCGGCGGCGGAGAGCGCGCCGTCGACGGTGCGGAGCTCACCGACCGTGGTGACGCCCTCCGCGTAGAACTGGTCCGCCTCGGGTGCCCGCTGGGACTGCGGCGCGAGAGGTTGGACCGCGGACGCCTCGGCGGCGGGCATCGACATCAGACTCAGCCCGAGCGTGCAGGCGCCGAGTGCGACCGCCGCCGTTCGCAGGCGGCGTAGGGCAAGTTTCATCGTCGCTCCTCCCCAGGAACCAGCACCCAGACGTGCTGTGCAGCCTTCATACACGAGACCAACCAAGACATGCAAGTTTATCGATGCTTGGCCGAGGTCGACCGAGGCCGCCGTTCGACGGCGAGGTGCCGAGGACCGGCTCCGGTCAGTGCGCCGGTGACGGCGCTTCCGGCGGGCGACCGGCGGCCTGGGAGGCGTCGGCGAGGGCGACGCCCAGCAGGACCAGCGCGGCCACGGCCGAGGCGGCCAGCGGTGGGGCGAGGAGGAGGGGTACGGCTGTGGCGGCCAGGATCGCGATGGCCACGACCCGCCGGATCGACAGCCGGTCGAACACGACACGCTCCAGCCGGATGCGGCCGTAGAGGAACAGCGCCGGCCCGCCGAGGATCACCGCGAGCCACACCGGTTCCGGCCGGCCACCCGGTTGCTTGAGCACGATCTCGTAGCCGACGGCGGTGGCGACGATGCCGATCACCATGACGACGTGGGCGATGCCGGTGGCCTGGCCGGCGGCCAGGCGGTCACCGGCGCCGGCGACGGCGTCGGCGAGGACCTGCCCGGAGCGGTAGAAGTAGATCCGCCACAGCAGCACCGTGGACAGGTACGCCACCACGAGCGCCGCCGACGTCGCCGGGGTGACCGGCAGGTCGGTGAGGGTGATGCCCACGACGAGCACGGTCTCGCCGAGGGCGATCATCAGGAGCTGCTGGTAACGGTGCGGCAGGTGGTGGCCGCTGTGCATCGCCCAGGCGCTGACAGGTGGCCGGGCCATGCCGGGCACCGGCCAGCGCCGCTGAGCGACGACGATGTCCACGGTCACGGCGACACCCCACAGGGCGGCGCGAGGCCAGCCGCTGACCGCCGCACCCCCGAACCAGAGCACCGCGCTTACCGCGCACCACAGCATCGACCGGACGTAGAGTCCGCGCAGGATGTGCCCGCGCAGCAGGGGCAGGAGGATCAGCGGCCGGGCGCAGTGCAGGATCACGTACGGCAGCACGAACGCCAGGCCGCGGCCCCCGAACGCGTAGGGCATCGACGATGCCATGATCAGCAGACCGAACGCGCTGGCCAGCACCACCAACTGGATCTTGCCGCGGCGGGGGTCGAACCAGCTGGTGATGTGCGCGGTGGTGATCCACACCCAGATCAGCGGCATTGCCAGCACCAGCAGGTACGCCAGGGAACGCCACCGCACGAGTGAATCGCCGCTGGTGATGTCCCGCACGACCCGGCTCACCACGCCGGACAGGGCGAACACCAGCACCAGGTCGAAGAACAGCTCCAAGAAGTTCGCCTGCCGCACGTCCTCGCGCCGTTCCAGCAGGTTCCGCCCCTGACCGTCCCGAAGCCCCATGCCACCCATGCTCGCGGCTGGCACGTCGCCGTACGGGCACGTTCGGGGTGCTCCACCCGGTAGGAGAGAACTACCCGGTAGGAGAGGGTAGGTTCGGGCCGTCCAGGCCCTCGGCGGCGCGCGCACGACGAGCTGGGCCAGGGCGGGGCGGCCCGGGTCGGCGTCCTCGCGGCCGGGCGCGCCGGTCACGGAGCTCGGGTACGCGCCCGCGCCTCGACGGTCCTCTCGGGCGGGCGCCCCGTCACCGCCAGTGCCCGCGGTACTTGCGCTGGTACTTCGGGTCGGCCTCCGCGTCGATCAACTCCCGTGCCGTCCGCTCGACGACCGGATCGCCGACGGCGTCGTGGAGGTGCCGCAGCCCTTCGACGATGTCGCTGCGCACCAGGGTGCCGTTCTTCTCGTCGGCGGCTTCCCCGTACCGCCGGGCCAGGGCCGCCACGACGGCGCGGCGCTGGCTCTCCCCGGCCAGGCCGATCTTCCACAGCGACCGGAGGGCGTGGCGGGCGGTGACGAACCGCTCGTCCCTGCTGACCGCCACCAGCGCGTCCAGGTCGCGCAGAATCCGCTCCGACGGGTGGCGTGCGGCGAGGTTGCACAGGAGCTGCGCGGCGATGGCCCGGTTGTGGTTGTCGGCGTCGCCCAGGTGCCCGACGAGGTCGTCCCAGACGTCGTCGGCCCAGGGCACCGGCTCGCTCGTCGCCTCCATCAGGGCCGTGTAGGCGGCGTTCTGGCGCGTGCGGTCCGCGCCCCACGCGTCGGCGTACTGCGCCGGTGCTCCGTCCATCGTCCAGCCTCCGGTGGTCCACGTCGCTGCCGGCGTCGGGGAATGGCGCCGCCGTTCCGGTCGACGGGCCCCCAGCAGGTTGCCAGAGAGCCGCCGCGGGTGCGGCCCGCCGCGCGGGGGCACGGGAGGCGACCGTACGTCCGCCCGGGCCCGCCGCCCCCTGCGGACGCCGGCCGGGGGTGCCGGTCAGGACCGGCCGGAGCTGATCCGGTCCAGGTTGGGCGCGAGTTCGTCGGTGATCAGCAGGTCGCGGCGGATCTCGTCGTGCGGGTAGCCGGCCCGGCCCACCATGTGCGCCGCGACGGGCGCGGTGGCGAGCTGGAAGGCGCCGACGAGGACGAGGGTGGTGATGTCCACGCCGGTGCGCAGGCGCAACGCGCAGCCGAGCAGCACGAGCAGCAGGCCGAGCACCTGGGGCTTGGCCGCCGCGTGCATCCGGGCGAGCAGGTCGGGGAAGCGCAGCAGTGCCGCCCCGGCGGCGACGCAGAGCAGCGCGCCGGCGATCAGGCAGACCGCGGCGGTGACGTCGAGGACGGCGTCGAGCGTCACTTGTCGTTCCTCCGGGCGGCGAAGCGGGCGACGCTGACCGAGCCGACGAACCCGAGGATGGCGAGGACGACCAGCACGGGCAGCGCGGTGGCGTCGCGGCTGTAGGCGGCCTCGGTGGCGATGGCGGCGACGACGACGGCGAGCAGGACGTCGGTGGCGACGGCGCGGTCGAGGATGGACGGTCCGCGGATGATGCGGACGAGGGTCAGGCCGACGGCCACGGCGAGCAGCGCGGCGACGGTGACGGCGACGACGGTCATGCGGGTGCCCCTTCCGGGTGGGCCGGCTCCGGCGGGCCGGCGGGGTGGGGTTGCGTCACGCGGCGCAGCTCGTCGGGCGAGCCGATGGCGGCGACGATCCGCGCTTCGAGGTCCAGCACGCCCTGCCGGAACCGCTCGACCTCCTCGCGGCTGCGGACGCCGATGACGTGCACGTAGAGGGTGCCGGTCGTCCGGTCGGCCTCGATGATGAGGCTGCCGGGCACCAGGGAGAGCGCCTCGGCGGTCAGCGTGAGGTTGAGGTCGGTGTTGACCCGCAGCGGCACGGCGATGATCGCGCTGAGCGGGGGGCTCCCGAACCGCACCGCCAGCCAGGCGATCTGGGCGGAGGCGACCACGAGGTCCCGCAGGAAACGCACCCAGAACCGCGCGAGCGGCACCGGCCGGATCCGCCCGGCAAAGGTCACCGGCGGCAGCGGGAACACCGCCAGCAGCACGACGGAGAGCACCAGTCCGCTGATCAGGTTGGCCCAGGAGAGGGTGCCCCACAGCAGCACCCAGACCCCGGTCAGCCCGGTCACGGCGACGATCCGGTTGCGCCGGCGGGCCTTGCGGGTCAGCGGCGGGTTCGCCGGCCCGGTGGGGGTCGTCGGGTCGCCGGTCACGGGGCACCGTCCGGGAAGACGGCCTCGACGTACGGGGTCCGGCGCAGCAGGTCGTCGGCGGCGTCGGTGCTGATGTCGAACAGCGGCCCGGCCACCACCGTCAGCGCCAGGCCGAGCACCACCAGGGCGGCGGTCGACCCGATCATCAGCCGGGGCAGCACGACGCCCGACGCCTCGGGGTCCCGTTCCCGGTGCGGCTGCTCGGCGCCGCCGGTGCGGGCGGCGTGGGCGGTGTCGCCGGCGTCGGGCATGTCCGGGTGCGGGGCACGCCAGAAGGCCAGGTTCCAGACGCGGGCGATGGCGTAGAGGGTGAGCAGGCTGGTGAGCAGCCCGCCGGCGACGAGCGTCCAGGCCAGCGCGCCGCCGTCGTCCACGCCGGCCTGGACGAGGCCGAGCTTGCCGAGGAAGCCGGAGAACGGTGGGATGCCGGCGAGGTTGAGCGCGGGCACGAAGAACAGCACGGCCAGCAGCGGCGAGAGTCGGGCCAGCCCGCCGAGCCGGTCCAGGGCGGTGCTCCCGCCCCGGCGTTCGACCAGGCCGGCGGCGAGGAACAGGGTCGTCTGGATGGTGATGTGGTGCACCACGTAGAAGATCGCCGCGGAGAGCCCGAGGGAGCTGCTCAGGCCGACGCCGAAGAGCATGTAACCGATGTGGCTGATGAGGGTGAACGACAGCAGCCGTTTGACGTCGGACTGGGCGACCGCGCCGAGGATGCCCACCACCATGGTCAGCGCCGCCACCACCAGCAGCAGGTCGGCCGTGCGGCCGCCGGGGAACAGCAGCGTCTCGGTGCGGATGATCGCGTACACGCCGACCTTGGTGAGCAGGCCGGCGAAGACCGCGGTGACCGGGGCCGGGGCGGTCGGGTAGCTGTCCGGCAGCCAGGCCGACAGCGGGAACACGGCCGCCTTGATGCCGAAGGCGAGCAGCAGCATCCCCTGCAGGACCAGCCGCAGGTCGTCCGGCAGCGCGTCGAGCCGGTCGACGAGCTGGGCCAGGTTGAGCGTGCCGGTCGCCGCGTAGACCAGGCCGATCGCGACCAGGAAGATCAACGACGACAGCAGGCTGACCACGACGTACGTGGTGCCGGCCTGGATCCGGGTCTCCGTGCTGCCCAGGGTCAGCAGCACGTAGCTGGCCACCAGCAGGATCTCGAAGCCGACGTAGAGGTTGAACAGGTCGCCGGAGAGGAACGCGTTGCACACGCCGGCGGTCAGCACGAGGTAGGTCGGGTGGTAGACCGACAGCGGGGTCTCCTCGTTGCCGTCGGCCGTGCCCTGCCCGATCGAGTAGACCAGCACGCAGAGGGTGACGGCGGCGGAGACGACGAGCATCAGCGCGGCGAGCTGGTCGGCGACCAGGACGATGCCCAGCGGCGCGACCCAGCCGCCGACCTCGACGACCAGCGGTCCGTCGACGGAGGAGCGGACCAGCAGCGTGGCCGCCACGGCGACGGTGGCGGTGAGGACGGTGAGGCTGACCCAGCGCTGGGCGCGGGGCCGGCCGACGAGCAGCAGCGTCAGGGCCGCGCCGAGCAGCGGCATCACCACCGGCAGGGGTACGAGCCAGGTCATCGGCCCCTCCCCGCGCTCCCGGCCGGGCTCGCCGTCCGGTCCTCGTCGTCGGGTGCGGCGGTCGGTTCGCTCTCGCCGTCACCGGTGTCGGGGTCGTCGGTGCCCGGCCCCTCGTCCCGGTCGGCCAGCTCCATGATGCGGCGGTCCTCGACGTCGTCCTGCACCTCGTCGTGCCCGTTGAGGTGCCAGCTGCGGTACGCCAGGGCGAGCAGGAACGCGGTCATGCCGAGGGTGATGACGATCGCGGTCAGCACCATGGCCTGGGGCAGCGGGTCGCTCATGTCCCCCTCGGCGGTGGTGCCGACGATCGGCGGCCCGCCGGCCCTGCCGCCGGTGAGCAGCAGCAGGTTGGCGCCGTTGCCGAGCAGGATGACGCCCATCAGCACCCGGGTGAGGCTGCGTTCCAGCAGCAGCGTCACCCCGGCGGCGAAGAGGACGCCGACCACGAGGACGTAGGTCAGGTTCGGGTTCACACCAGCTCCTTCGTCCGGTCGTCGGCCTGTTCGGTCTCGGATTGGTCGGTCTCCTGCTGGCGGTCCATCTCCGCGCCCAGGCTGCGCAGGATGTCCAGGACCAGGCCGACCACGATGAGGTAGACGCCGACGTCGAAGAAGACCGACGTGACGAAGTGGACGTGGCCGAGGACCGGCACGTGCAGGTCCAGCAGGGCGCTCTGGAGGAACTCGCCGCCCAGGAGCATCGCGGCGACGCCGGTGCCGACCGCGACGAACAGCCCGGCGCCGAGCACCGCGCCGGCGTCGACCGGGGCGGCCCCGTTGAGCTCGGTACGCCCGCCCGCCAGGTAGCGCACGGCCAGTGCGAGCCCGGCGACCAGTCCGGCGGCGAAGCCGCCGCCGGGGGCGTTGTGCCCGGAGAAGAGCAGGTAGATCGAGAAGAGCACGATGGCGTGGAACAGCAGCCGGGTGACGACCTGGAGGATGACCGACTGCTGGCGGGTGGTGGCGCCGGTGGTGAGCCAGCGTGGCCGCGCCGACTCGGTGCGGCCGGCGCCGGGGATGCCCCGGCGCAGGTCGAGGTCCCGGGAGTGGCGGAAGATGAGGCTGGCCACGCCCGTGGCGGCCACCACCAGGACGGCGATCTCGCCCATGGTGTCCCAGGCCCGGATGTCCACCAGGGTCACGTTGACGATGTTCTTGCCGCCGCCGTAGGAGACGGCCTCGTCGGGGAAGTCGACGGAGATCGGGGTGGCCACCCGCGCTCCCGCCGCGACGTACGCCATGCCGGCGGTGACCACGCCCACGGCGACGCCGAGCGCGACGCGTCCGCGCCGGCTGGCCCGGATGGGCCGCTCGGAGAACTTGGCCGGGAGGTGGCGCAGGACCAGCACGAACATGACGATCGTGACGGTCTCCACCAGGAACTGGGTCAGGGCCAAATCCGGGGCGCCGTGCAGGATGAACAGCAGCGCGGTGCCGTAGCCGGCGACGCCGACGAGGATCATCGCGGTCAGTCGGCGCCGGGCGCGGGCGGCGGCCACGGCGGCCACGATCACCACCGCGGCGGCGACGGCCTGCAGCGGGGTGTCCCACAGCTGGAACCGCTGCGGCCAGGGCAGCCCGGCCAGCAGCGCCCCACCCGGCAAGGCGATCAACACCAGCAGGATGACGCCGAGGTAGAACGGGAGGGATCCGCGTTGGGTGGCGCCGGTCAGCTCCACCGCCAGCCGGTCCACCCCGCCGATGAGCCGGTCGTAGACCGCGGCCCCGTCGAAGGGCAGCCGGACCGCCGGGCCCAGCCGCCCCCGGTGCCGCAGGAGGAACAGCCCGACGCCGGCGGCGACCGCCAGCGCCGACAGGCCCAGCGCCGGGGTCGGCCCGTGCCACAGCGCGAGGTGGTAGCCGGGATCGGCGCTCGGGTAGAGGTCCGCGTACGGGGCGAGGACCTCGTCGACGGCGGGCGCGAGGAGCCCCGCCGCCAAGCCGGCGGCGGCGAGCACGACGGCCGGCGCGAGGAAGGGCCACCGGACCGGCCGGGCCTGGGTGGCGGGGACGTCGCCTTTGGTGGCGAAGGCGCCCCAGACGAAGCGCAGCGTGTACGCCACGGTCAGCGCCGAGCCGAGCACCACGCCGGCGAGCACCGCCAGGTCGGCGGTGCCGCCGTGCAGGAACGCCTCGACCGCCGCCTCCTTGGCGACGAATCCGGCCAGCGGCGGGAGGCCGGCCATGGAGGCCGCCGCGACGACGGCCACCGCCGCGAGCGCCGGCGCCCGCCGCCCGAGGCCGCTGAGTTCGCGCAGGTCGCGGGTGCCGGCGACGTGGTCGACGACGCCGACGACGAGGAACAGGGTGGACTTGAACAGCGCGTGGGCCAGCACCATCGCCACGCCGGCCAGCGCGGTGTCGCGGGTGCCGGCGCCGAGGACCACCATCAGCAGGCCGAGCTGGCTGACCGTGCCGTAGGCCAGCAGCAGCTTCAGGTCGACCTGCCGCAGCGCCGCCCACCCGCCGAGGAACATGGTGATCAGCCCGCCGGCGAGCAGCACCAACCGCCACGGCGTGACCCCGGCCACGGCTGGCCCCATCAGCGCGACGAGGAAGACGCCGGCCTTGACCATCGCCGCGGCGTGCAGGTAGGCGCTGACCGGGGTGGGCGCGGCCATCGCGCCGGGCAGCCAGAAGCTGAAGGGGAAGATCGCCGACTTGCTCAGCGCGCCGAGCAGGATCAGCACCAGGGCCACGGCCAGGTAGCCGCCGCCGGGCAGGTCGGTGGCGATCTCCGACCAGCGGTAGGTGCCGGCGTGCTGGCCGAGCATGACAAACCCGGCGAGCATCGCCAGGCCGCCGAGGGTGGTCACCAGCAGTGCCTGCATGGCCGCCCGCCGGCTTGCCCGCCGGGTCGGGTCGCTGCCGATCAGCAGGTAGGAGAGGACGGTCGTCAGCTCCCAGAACACGTAGAGCAGCAGCAGGTCGTCGGAGACCACGAGGCCGAGCATCGCCCCGGCGAAGGCGACGAAGACCGCCGCGAAGCGGCCCAGGCCCGGGTCGTCGGAGCGGAAGTAGCGGGCGCTGTAGGCGAGCACGAGCGCCCCGACCCCGCCGACGAGCACCACCATCAGCCAGGCCAGGGTGCCCATGCGCAGGGCGATCTCCAGGCCGAGCTGGGGAACCCAGGTGACCGTCTCGACGACCGGGGTGCCGGAGCGGACCGTTCCGGTCCGGGTCAGCGCCCAGACCAGGGTCGCCGCGGGGGCCAGGGCCACCAGGTAGAGGGCCCGTCGTCCCAAGATACGTATCAGTCCCGGGGCGATCACGGCTGCGAGTGCGTGGACCGCCACCAGAACCAGCACATACCCTCCCCAGAGCTCGACAGCCGGTTAGCCAACCCTAACCGGTAAGGAGCGAATCCGCATCTAGGGCGATACCGGCCGGACGGCGGGGCGGGCCTGGACGTCGCGCGGGCGCCCCGCTCGTCAGCCGCCCGCGAGGAGGTCAGCGGCGGCCGACGTGGCGGCCTCGGCGCCCGCGACCACGACCTCGTCACCGACGTGCAGGACGTACCCGTCGCCGGGGGTCGGCACGACCGTGCCGTCACGGACGACCGCGAGCAGCGCCAGGGGCTGCCCGGCCAGGCCGGTGTCGGCGAGGGGCCGCCCGTCGGCCGGCGAGCCCGCGCTGACGGGTATCCGCACGACGGAGACCCCGGGCAGCCGCCGCTCGAGCTCGGCGACGTGGTCCACCGTCACCGCCTCGTCCAGCACGGTCGCCACCGCCTGCGCCTCGCTCCTGGTCAGCACCAGGGTGTGCAGCGCGGTGTCCGGGTCCTTCGGGTGGTAGACGACCAGGTCACGCTGGCCGCTGACGTGCGAGATGACGGCGGCCCGCTGGCCCTTCGCGGTCGTGAAGCGCTGACAGACACCGATCCCGGCCATCACCGTACGTTCGAACCGCATGGCCGCCCCCTGTTCCTCGCGTACCTCCTCCCTATCATGATCAGGAGGCGATCGCCCACCCTCCGGACACCCTTGCCACCCCGGTGAGCAGGGCGGACGGCCCGCTCAGCGGGCGGCGGTCAGCGCTGCCAGCGCACGACCCCGCCGACCACGGTGAGCGCCACCGTGAGGTCGCGCAGGTCCGCCGGCTCGACCTGGTACGGGTCGGTGGGCAGCGCGATGAAGTCCGCGAGCATGCCGGGGGTCAGCCGCCCCTTCAGGTGCTCCTCGTAGGAGGCGTACGCGCCGGCCTCGGTGAAGCAGCGCAGCGCCGTGTCGAGACTGACCCGCTCGTGCGGGTCCACGCCGCCGGGCGGGGTGCCGTCGGGCTGCTGCCGGGTCACCGCGGCGTGGATGCCGAAGAACGGGTCCGGGTCCTCCACCGGGGCGTCCGAGCCGAACGCCACCGTCGCGCCGGCGTCCAGCAGGCTCTGCCAGGCGTACGAGGCGAGGTCCCGGCCGGCGAGCATCCTGCTGGTCAGGGGAATGTCGCTGGTGCAGTGGGTGGGCTGCATCGAGGCGGTCACGCCCAGCCGGGCGAGCAGCGGCACGTCCGCCGGCCGCAGGTGCTGGGTGTGTTCGATCCGGTGCCGCAGCCGCCGTACCGCCCCGGCGACGGTCGGGTTGGTGCGCGCCGACTCCTGCCAGTTGGCGTACGCCCGCAGCACCATCTGGTTCGCGGCGTCGCCGATGGCGTGCGCCGCGACGGCGATGCCCGCCCCGGCAGCCTTCGCCACCAGCCGCTCGAACTCCTCCGCCGGGGTGACCGCGATGCCGTGGTTGTGCGGCTCCCCGTCGTACGGCTCGGTCATCAGGCAGGTGTGCGAGCCGAGCGCCCCGTCGGTGAAGATCTTGACCGGGCCGGTGCTCAGCCAGCGGTTCCCGTCGCCGGTCGCCCAGCCGAGGTCGATCACCTCGTCCAACGCGGTCGAGGGGATCGACTTGTGCACCCGCAGCGGCAGCTCGCCCCGGGCGTACAGGGTCTCGTAGGCGGCCCGGCAGTCCTGCCCGTCGAGGTCGTGGATGCTGGTCAGGCCGACGGAGAGCAGCCGGGGCAGGTGGGTGCGCAACTGCGCGACCAGGTCACCGGCGAGCGAGGAGCGCAGGACGTCGTAGGCCGCGTCCCCGGCCGCCTCCCGCAGGATGCCGGTCGGCTCGCCGCGTTCGTCGCGGGCGATCTGCCCGCCGACCGGGTCGGGGGTGTCGGCGTCGATGCCGAGCCGCCGGAGGGCGGCGGTGTTGACCCAGGTGGTGTGCCCGTCGATGCTGGGCAGCACGGCGGGCCGGTCCGGGCAGACGCGGTCCAGGTCGGCCCGGGTCGGCTGCACCGGCCGGTCCCACTTGTGGCTGTCCCAGCGCCCGCCGAGGAGCCAGGCGTCGGGCGCCAGGGTGGCGGCGTGCCGCCCGATCCGCGTCAACGCCTCGTCGAGGCTGGTCGTGCCACGCAGGTCCACCTGCTCCAGGCCGCGTACGTAGAGCGCCGAGTGCAGGTGGCTGTCGATCAGCCCGGGCAGCACGGTCATCCCGCCGAGGTCGACCCGGCGCGCCCCGCCGCCGGCCCGGTCGCGGCACTCGTCGAGGCCTCCGACGGCGACGATCCGCTCGCCGCGCACCAGCATGGCCTCGGCGTGTGGCCGGGCGGGGTCGAGCGTGTGGATCAGGGCGTTCTCGAAAACCGTAGCGGTCATGGCTGCCTGCTTCGACGGTCGGGTGGGGGCCAACCATGCTAGACAGCCGCCGGTGACGGGCACCGGGCACCCGGGCGGGGTGGCGCCGAGGGTCGGCCGGCACCGGGCCGCCTGCGGTACGCTACCGGCCAGTCACTACTACGACCTGTCGTGCTTGTCGCCGGGCGCCCGCCCTCCGGCGGCCCGACACGGAGGTGCCGGATGGCCGACGACGCGGAGTTGACCGCGTGGGCGCTGGCCGCCGGTCGGGGTGACCCGACCGCCGCCGCCTGCTTCGTCCGGGCGACGCAGCAGCAGGTCCGGCGCTTTCTCGCCGCGATGGTGGCGCCCCGCGAGGCCGACGACCTGACCCAGGAGACCTTCCTGCGGGCGATGCGGTCGTTGCCGTCGTACGCCGGACGCTCCTCGACGCGGACGTGGCTGCTCACCATCGCCCGCCGGGTCGCGGCGGACCACGTCCGCACCGTGACGTCACGGCCGCGCACGGTGTCGATGCCGGACGGGTACGACGTCCCCGACCCGACGCACAGCGGCTTCGACCGACGGGTCGTGCTCGAACGCCTCATCGCGGCGCTGCCCAGGGACCGGCGGGAGGCGTTCGTCGCCACCCAGGTCCTCGGCCTGTCCTACGCCGAGGCCGCGCAGGTGTGCGGCTGTCCGGTGGGCACCATCCGTTCCCGGGTGGCCCGAGCCCGGGAGGATCTGGTCGCCGCCGTGCGCAACTGGTCCGGGCCGGACGCGCGCCGGGGCGGCAACGTCACCGGCTGAGCGGCACTCCCCGCGCTGACCTGCGGGAAGGCGACGGTCCACCAAACTGCGCGGGAACCAACGACGCGTCCGGGGCGACTACCGGTACATGGGGTGCGAGCAGTGGCGCGAGGTGCTGTCGGCGCAGTTGGACGGGGAGGAGACCGCCGCCGAGCGGACGGCGGTGGCGGCCCACCTGACCGGCTGCGGCGGCTGCCGGGCGTGGTACGACCAGGCCACGGCGATGACCCGCCGGGCCCGGCTCTCGGTGGCCGTCTCCGGTGACGACCTCACCGACGTCATCCTCGGCACGTTGCCCACGCCGGCCCCGCGCCGCCGGCGGGAGCGGGTCGTGCTCACCCTGCGGGCGGTCCTGGGTCTGGTCGGGGCGCTGCAACTCGTGCTGGGCCTGGCGCAGGTCGGACGCGGCACGGCGAGCGCACACGCGCACGCGGCGGCCGACGGGCTGCTGTCGGGGCACCTGTGGCACGAGTCGGCGGCGTGGAACGTCGCCGTGGGCGCGGGTTTCCTGTTCGTCGCGGCCCGGCGCACACGACCGACCGGGCTGGTGCCGACGTTGAGCGCCTTCGTCGGCATGCTCGCGCTGCTGTCGGTCAACGACCTGCTGACCGGGCGGGTGGACACCGCCCGGCTGGTCAGCCACGGCTTCCTGCTCGCGGGCTACGTCATCGTCGTCGCCCTGTCCCGCCGGGGGCTGCGCCCCGACGGCCCGATCCGGCGCAGCCGTCCGGACGAACCCCGCTGGAGCCTGCCCGCCGACGAGCCCACGGAGTCGCCGGGCCTGCGGCTGCTCCCGTCGCCGTACCCCGGCTCCGCGCACGCCTCCGACCGCCGCGCGGCCTGACGGGAACCACCCGTCCGGCTCGGCAATTCCTCGGCCCCCAGTTGCCCGGCCGACCACCACCGACCAGGAGAAGCACCAGACATGCACACCCGGTTCCGCCGCCCGACCGCCGCGGCCCTCGTCGCCGCCGCGTTGACCGCCGCCGCGCTGCTGCTCGTCCCGGCCGCCCCCGCCGCCGCGCACAACACGCTGCGGGCCGCCAGCCCCGCCGACGGCGAGCGCCTGACGACGCCGCCGACGCGGGTCACGCTGGAGTTCGCGCAGCGGCTCGACCCGACCTTCACCACCATCGCGCTGACCGACGCCGACCGGCGGAAGGTCCCCACCGGTGCGCCGACCGTCGACGGGACGAAGGGCACGGTGACGGTCGACGAGACGCTGGGCGCGGGCACCTACACCGTCGCCTACCGGATCGTCTCCGCCGACGGGCATCCCGTGCAGGGCTCGTACCGGTTCACCGTCGGCGGCGTCGGCGACGCCGCTGCCGGGGCGACCGCCGCCCCGCCGGCCGCCGGATCGGCCGGCCCCGCCGCCGCTCCCGGGACCGGCTCCGGCGGCTTCGGGACGGGCGCCGCCGCGCTGGTGGCCGCCGGGGTCCTGGTGGCCGTCCTCGGCGGGGCCGCGCTGCTACGGCGTCGGCGCCGCGAGACCCACTGACCGGCAGCATCCCGGCCCCGACACCCCCGCGCCGCCCCACCGGGTCGCGAACCGCCCCCGACACTCCGGCGCCGCGCCACCGGGTCGCGAACCGCCGCCCCGCCCCGAACACCGAGGGACATTGACGTGCCAGACACCACCTCCCGCCCTGCCCACCCCGCCCGGGTCCCGGGTGCCGTCCCCATGGCGGCGTCGGCGGTGGGCGACGCCGTACCCGCCGGGGCCCCGCCCGGCGCCGGCGGCCGTCCCGGCGCGCGGGGCCGTGGCGCGTGGCTCGTGCCCGTCGCGGCCGTGGCGTCGGCGGTGGCCGTGCTCCTGCTCGGCCTGCGTGCCGGCGACGCGCTCGCGGTCGCGATCCCCGGGCTGCCGGATCCGGGGCCGGTCACGGCGTGGGCGCTGCCCGTGGTCCGGCTGCTCGCCGACGGCCTCGCCACCCTGACGGTCGGGATGGCGGTGACGGCGGCGTTCCTGCTGCCCGGCGACGGGCGGAGCGTCTCGGCGTACGGCTGGCTGCTGCTGCGTCGCGCGGGCGCGGCGGCCGCGGCCTGGGCGGTGGCCGCGGTGGCGCTGATCGTGCTGACGGTGTCGGACCTGCTCGGCGTCCCCGTGGACGGCCTCGGCGCCGCCACCGTGGTCAGCTTCGCCACCTCGATCTCGCAGGGGCAGGCGCTGCTGCTCCAGGCGGGGCTGGCGCTGGCGGTGGCGGTGCTGGCCCGGGTGGGGGTGTCGCGCGGGCTCGCCGCCGTGGCGGCGTCGATCGCGCTGGTCGGGGTGCTGCCGCCCGCGTTCACCGGGCACGCCGCCGGGGCGGGCAACCACCAGATCGCGGTGTCCAGCCTCGCCCTGCACGTGCTGGCCGCCGCCCTCTGGGTCGGCGGGCTGGTGGCGCTGCTGATGGTCCGCCGCAGCCGACAGTTGGCCGACGCCGCCGACCGGTACGGCCGCCTCGCCCTGGGCTGCTTCGTGGCCGTCGCGGTGAGCGGGTCGGCCAACGCCGCCGTACGCCTCGGCGACGTGGCCCAGCTCTGGCAGTCCCGGTACGGCTGGCTGGTCCTCGGCAAGCTCGTCGCCCTGGCGGTGCTGGGCACCCTGGGCGCCGTGCACCGGTCGCGGACCCTGCCGGCCCTGCGCGCGGGCCGACGCGGCGCGTTCGCCCGGCTGGCCGCCGGGGAGCTGGTCGTGTTCGCCGCCACCGTCGGGCTGGCGGTGGCGTTGTCCCGCAGCCCCACCCCGGTGACGCAGGACCCGCTCGACGCCGATCCGATCACCGAGCTGCTCGGCTTCCCGATGCCCGCCGCGCCGACCCCGGAACGGCTGGTCGGCCAGCCGCTGCCGGACATGTTCTTCCTGACCCTCACCGTCCTCGGCATCGGTGGCTACCTGGCGGGGGTGTGGCGGCTGCACCGGGCCGGCCACCGCTGGCCGGTGGCCCGGACCGCGAGCTGGTCGGCCGGCCTGCTGCTGCTGGCCGCCGTCACCAACCTGGGCGTGGCCCGCTACGCGTACGTGCTGTTCAGCGCCCACATGGTGCAGCACATGGTGCTGTCGATGCTGGTGCCGATCCTGCTCGTCGGCGGCGCCCCGGTCACCCTCGCGCTGCGCGCGCTGCGTCGCCCCGCCGACCCGCAGGTCCGCGGCGCCCGGGAGTGGCTGCTGCTGGCGCTGCACAGCCGCCCCGCGAGGCTGCTCACCCATCCCCTGGTCGCGCTGGGCATCTACGCCGGCAGCCTCTTCGGCCTCTACCTGAGCGACCTGCTCGGCACGCTGATGCGCTCCCACCTCGGCCACCTGGCGATGCTCACCCACTTCGTGGTCGCCGGGTACCTGCTGTTCTGGGTGCTCATCGGGGTCGACCCGGGCCGGCCGAGGCTCGCCCACCCCCTCCTGGTGATCATCCACCTCGCGTCGATGATGGCGCACGGCTTCTTCGGCCTCGTGCTGATGCAGACCACCACCCTCATCGCCCCGGACTGGTACGTCGCCGTCCACCCCGACTGGGCGTCGTCGCTGATCGAGGACCAGAAGCTGGGCGCGGGCATCGCCTGGGCGTTCGGGGAGATCCCCGCCGCGGTCGTCCTGGTCGTGCTGGTCCGCCAGTGGATCCGCGCCGACGGGCGGGAACAGGCCCGCCTCGACCGGGCCGCCGCGCGCGCCGAGGCCAGCGGCGAGCCGGACGACCTGGCCCGCTACAACGCCTTCCTCGCCGCCGCCGGCCGCGCCGGTCCCACCGCCCCCGACCGCGCCGACGACGCCCGGGTGGGCAACGGCCCGACCGGTGACGGCCCGACCGGTGACGGCGGCCCGGCGGCGGGGACCGGCGACGGTCGGGCCGGTGCGGCGGGGACCGCCTGAGGGTGCCTCACCGGCCGGGGTCGAACGCCGGGGCCACCACCGACAGCTCCAGCGCGGCGGGCAGCGGCGCCACGCCCGGCCCGCCGGCCCGGACCCATCCAGCGATGTCGTCGACGACGGCGTCGTCCAGGACCAGGCCGAACCAGACCGGCCGCGCGCCGGCGCGGCGTGCCGCCGGGGTGGGGTGCACGACGACCAGGTTGGACTGCGCGCAGAGGTCGAGACAGGCGCTGATCCGTACCCGGTGCGGTGAAGGCAGCCCGGCGCGCAGCCGCCGCAGCTGCGCGTCGTGGTCGACGGACGGGTGCTTGCGGGCGCTGCCGCAGCAGCAGTCGCGGCAGACGGTGACGAGGCACCCCGGTGCGACGGTCATGGCGCGGGCGGGTGGTAGGTGATGGCGGGCCCTCCGGTGGCCGGGTGCGCCACGACGTCGGCCCGCACCCCGTAGACGTCGGCGAGCAGCCCGGGGGTGAGGACCTCGGCGGGCGTGCCGGCGGCGACGACCCGCCCGGCGGCCAGGACGACCACCGCGTCGCAGAACATGGCGGCCAGGTTGAGGTCGTGCAGCGCGGCCAGGGTGGTGACCCCGGAGCGGCGGACCAGGTGCAGCAGGTGCAGCTGGTGGCCGATGTCGAGGTGGTTGGTGGGCTCGTCGAGCAACAGCAGCAGCGGCTGCTGGGCCAGGGCGCGGGCCAGCTGCACCCGCTGCCGCTCGCCACCGGAGAGGGTGTGCCAGCGGCGGTCGGCGTACCCGTCCAGGTCCACCCGGGCCAGCGCGTCCGCCGCGGCGGCGCGGTCGGCGGCGCTGTCGGACCAGCGCGAGCCGCGATGGGGCGTACGGCCGAGCAGCACCACCTCGCCGACGGTGAGGTCCAAGTCTGTGTCGGCGTGCTGGGCGAGCAGCGCGGCACGGCGGGCCAGCGTGGCCCGGGGCAGGGTGGCGACGTCGTCGCCGGCGACCGTGACCAGCCCGGCGTCCGGCGCGGCGAGCCGGGCGACGATCCGCAGCAGGGTGGTCTTGCCGCAGCCGTTGGGGCCGAGCAGCCCGACGAGGCTGCCGGGCGGCACCGCGCAGGTGACGTCGTCGAGGATCCGCCGGGCCGCGACGGACGAGGAGACGCCGGTTACGGTGAGCATCAGCCACGCACCTTCCGCCGGTGCAGCAGCACCACGAAGGCGGGCACGCCGAGCAGGGCCGTCAGCACGCCGACCGGCAGCTCCCGGGGCGCGAAGAGGGTCCGCGCGGCGGTGTCCACCCAGACCAGGAAGATCGCGCCGGCAAGGACGACGACGGGCAGCAGGCGCCGGTGGTCCGCCCCGGTGAGGAACCGGGCGGCGTGCGGCAGGATCAGCCCGACGAAGCCCACCGCGCCGCTGACGGCGACCAGCGCCGCGGTGAGCAGCGCGGTGGCGACCAGCAGCAGCCATCGGACCCGGGTGACGGGGACGCCGAGGGTCGCGGCGGCGTCCTCGCCGAAGGCGAACGCGTTGAGCGTGCGGGCGTACGCCGCCACCAGGGCGAGCACGGCGGCCAGGACCGGCGCGGCCCAGGCCAGGGCGGCCCAGTCGACGCGGGCCAGCGAACCGGAGAGCCAGAAGGTGATGCTCTGGGTGGCGTGCGGGTCGGCGACCCAGATGATGACGAACGAGGTCGCCGCCCCGCAGAGCTGCGCGACGGCCACGCCCGCCAGCACCACCCGGGTGGGGGCCAGGGCGGCCTGCCGACCGGCCACCGCGGCGACGACCACGAACGCGGCCAGCGCCCCGGCGAAGGCGCCCCCGGTGAGCGCGGCGACCCCGCCGCCGAAGCCCAGGACGAGGACCGCGACCGCGCCGAGCGACGCCCCGGAGGAGACCCCGAGCAGGTACGGGTCGGCCAGCGGGTTGCGGGTGACGGTCTGCATCACGGCGCCGGCGGCCGCCAGCCCGCCTCCCACCGCGGCGGCCCCGAGCACCCGGGGCAGGCGCAGCCGCCAGACGATGTGCTCGCGCAGCAGCGGCACCTCGGCGTGCGGGAGCCCCAGGCGGTCGGCCACGACCGACCAGACCGTCGACAGAGGAATGTCGGCCGGACCTACGGTGACGGCCGCGCCGATCGACACGACCAGCCCGGCCAGCAACGCCACCAGCAGCGCCGCCAGGCCGACCGGGTGGGCCGCGCGGGCCCCGGCGGGGGCGGTACGGCGGGCCGGACCGGGGGCGGCGCGGCCGGCCACGGCGGTCAGCGGTCCGCCCCGGCGGGCAGCTGCGCCACGCCCGCGGCGAGCGCCTCGACGCCGAGCACGACGCGCACCCCGGCGGAGGTGGACGAGAACGGGACGACGACGAACCGCTGCCCGGCCACCGCGGGCAAATCCTTCAGGCTGGGGTGCCGGGTGAGGAAGGCCCGCTTCGCGGCGGCCGCGTCCCAGCCCGCGTCGACCAGCACGATCACGTCGGGATCGCGGTCGACGACCGCCTCCCAGCTGGTGTCGGCCCAGCCGCCGCTGAGGTCGGCGAACACGTTCCCCACCCCGACCGCCGACATGATCATCTGAGGGCTGCCGCAGCAGGCGCCCACGCTCGGGGCGTCGGTGCCGGCGTCCCACCAGAGCACGGACACGTCCCGCGCGCCGCCGATCCGGGCGGCGGCCGTGGCGATCCGGGCCCGCTGGTCGGCGATGAGCTGCTCGGCCCGCTCCGGCACCCCGAAGACGGCCGCCACGTCCCGGATCTCGGCGAACACGTCCTCGACGGTCAGCTTCGCCGGCCGGTGCCGCTTCGGGCACCCGGCCGGCGAGAGGTACGTGCCGATGCCGAGTCCCGCGAGCGCGGCGCGGTCGCCGACGCCCTCGTCGCCGAAGGCACTGTGGAACGAGGCGTAGACGAAGTCCGGTGCCGCCTCCAGCAGCTTCTCCTTCGCCGGGTACCGGTCCGACAGCACCGGCACGGCGGCGTACGCGGCGGCGTGCTCCGGCAGGATCGCGTCGTCCAGGTACGCCGTGCCGGCCATCCGGTCGGCCAGGCCGAGCGCCAGCATGATCTCGGTGGCGGGCTGGTTCAGGGTCACCGCCCGCTCGGGCGGGGCGGCGACGGTGACCGGCGTACCGCAGTTGGTCAGCGTGACCGGGGCGGCGGACGGCGGGGGTGTCGTGGCCGGATCGTCCGTGGCGCAGCCGCCGAGCAGGACGACGAGGACGGACAGGGGCGCGGCAACGCGCCGGGACAGGGTGGGCCGCACAGCGCGCACGCGCATCGGGACCGCCTTCCAGCACCTCGTGGACGGGTCATCGCAGTGCCGTGGCCGGTCTCCTGGCTGACGGGAGGTGCGTCCGTGGCCGGCCTTCCCAGGCGTGTGACGCCCAGTGACCTCTTACGACGAGGGCCGCGAACTTCCCGATCACAGTGGCGAGGGCCGCACCGGTCTTGCACCGGCTTCCCGAACACCACGGCAGCGTCACCCTAGCCGCCGGCCCGCCCGGAAGTCACGGTGACGAACACCATGAGGGACGGTCGTTCCGCCGGGGCGGTCAGGGCTGCGGCGGGGTCGGCAGGTCGACCACCCGGGTGGCCCAGCGGGCCATCAGCGCCGGGTCGTGGGTGATGAGCAGGACCCCGGCGGCGTGCTGCCGCTGGTAGTCGGTGACGACGGCCGCGAGGTGCGCCTGGGTGGAGGCGTCCAGCATGGCGGTGGCCTCGTCGCAGAGCAGGTAGTCCGGCCGGTGCACGAGCGCGCGGGCGAGGCAGGCGCGTTGCAGCTGCCCGTCGCTGACCGCGTGCGGGCGGCGGGCGAGCAGGTCGGGCGTGAGGCCGACCAGGTCGGCCAGCTCCGCCGCCCGGGCCCGCGCCTGCGCCTCGGGTGTGCCGGTGGCGCGGAGCGGTTCGGCGATGATGTCGGCGAGGCCCAGCCGGGGGTCGGTGGCGGCGCGGGGGCTCTGGAACAGGATCGCGACGCGGGTGCGGACGGCGGCGGGCAGCCGGTGCCGGGCGCCCGCCACCCGGTGGCCGTCGAGGGTGACGTGCCCGGCCTCGGGGGCGTGCAGCAGGGCGAGGACCCGGGCGAGGGTGGACTTGCCGCTGCCCGAGGGCCCGCGCAGGCCGACCGTCTCGCCGGGGGCGACGCGCAGGTCGACGCCGTCGAGGACGCGCCGGCGGCCGTAGGAGACCGTGACCTGGTGGGCGGCGAGCGCGGTGCTGGTCATGCCGGCGCTCCGGCGGTGCTGGTCATGCCGGCGCTCCCAGGGTCAGCGGGTGGTGACAGGCGACCCGGCCCGGGGGGCCCGCCGAGGGCGCGGGCGGGGTGCGGCAGACGTCGGTGGCGCGGCCGCAGCGCGGGGCGAAGGCACAGCCGGGGGGCAGGTCGGTGAGCATCGGCGGGTGGCCGGGGACCGGCCGGAAGGCCCGTTCGGGCAGGGCGTCGAGCAGGCCGGCGGTGTAGGGATGGGCGGGCGCCGCGAACAACTCCGCGGTGGGCCGTCGTTCCACGATCCGGCTGGCGTACATGACGGCGACGGTGTCGGCGACCCGGCGGGCGGCGGCCAGGTCGTGGGTGATGAGCAGGACGGCGCCGCCGGCGTCGCAGCGGCGGCGCAGCAGGTCGAGGGTGTGGTCGACCAGGGGTCGGTCGAGGCCCGTGGTGGGCTCGTCGGCGAGCAGCAGCGGCGGGTCGGGGGCGAGCGCGAGGGCGGTGGCCAGGCGTTGGGCCATGCCGCCGGAGAGCTCGTGGGGATAGCGGTCGAGGTCGGCGGGGTCGAGGCCGACGTCGGCGGCGACCCGCTCGGCCGCCGCGGGCGCCTCGCGCCGGGTGTGCCCGTGGGCGCGCAGGGTCTCCTCCAGCAGCCGCCGGCCCGTCCGCACGGGGGTCAACGCGGTGGCGGGGCTCTGCGGCACCAGCCCGACCGCCCGGCCGCGTACGGCGCGGGCGAGGTGACGCTCGGAGGCGCCGACCAGGTCGGTCTGCGCCCCGGTGGGCGGGCGCAGGCGGGCGTGGCCCGTGACGGCGGCGTTGCCGGGGAGCAGGCCGAGCAGGGCGTGCGCGAGGACCGACTTGCCGCAGCCGGACTCCCCGACCACGGCCAGGAGTTCGCCCGGGTGGACGGTCAGGTGCAGGTCGGTGACGGCCTGCACCACGGCGTCGCGGAGCTGGAAGCGGACGGTCAGCCCGTCGACCTCCAGCAGCCCGGGCCGACCGTCGGCGGCGGTGCCGCCCGTGCCGACGGAGTCGGCCGTGGCCACGGTCCCGGCGGAGTCCGCCGGGGCGGCGGTGCCGGCCGTGGCGACCGTCCCGGCGGTGCCGGCCGTCGCGACGGTACCGGCGGGGTCGGGAGGGGCGGCGGTGCCGGCGGTGGGCTCGCGGGTGGTGGTCACAGGTTCAGCTCCGCTCGTACGCGCGGGTCGAGGCGGTCGCGCCACCGGCCGGTGAGGGCGGCCAGGGCCAGCGTGACGACGACGAGGAGCAGGCCGGGCACGATGCTGGCCCACCAGGCGCCGGTGAGCAGGGAGCGCTGCCCGTCGTTGATCATGTTACCGATCGAGGCCAGGTGCGGGGGCAGGCCGAGGCCGAGGAAGGACAGCGCGGTCTCGTGCCAGACGGCGTGCGGCACCATCAGCGTGGTGGCCAGCGCCAGCCGGGGCAGCACGTGCGGGAGCAGGTGCCGGGTGATCACCCGGGCGCGGCTGGCGCCGCCGGAGATCGCGGCGTCGATGAACGGCCGGGTGCGCAGGCTGAGCAGCTCGGACCGGACGATGCGGGCGGTGGAGAGCCAGTGCGTCAGCCCGATCGACAGGATCACCGCGCCCAGGCTCGGCCGCAGCATCGCGACGATGAAGATGCCCAGCAGCAGGTGCGGCAGCGCCGCGATGGTGTCGACCACCCGCATCAGCACCCGGTCGACCCAGCCGCCGAGGGTGCCGGCCACCGCGCCGACGAGGCCGCCGATCACGGTGGCGACGAGCGCGGCGACCGCGCCGACGAGCAGCGAGACCCGCAGGCCGTAGAGGCTGCGGTGGGCCACGTCGCGGCCCAGGTCGTCGGTGCCCGCCGGGTGCGCCCAGGAGGGCGCGAGCCGGGTGCTGGCCAGGTCCACCGCGCTCTCGTCGAGCGGCCAGAGGACGGGGGCGAGGAGGCAGGCCAGGCCCGCGCCGACGAGCACGGTCCAGGCGACGGCGGCACCGACCCGGCCCGTACGCGGCTTCGGCCGTCGGACCCGGACGGGCAGGGCGAGGTCAGTCATCGAGGCGTACCCGGGGATCGGCGGCGGCGTAGGCGAGGTCGGTGCCGAGGTTCGCGGCCAGCACCACGACGGTGGTGGCCAGGGTGGTGGCGGCCAGCAACGGGAAGTCGCTGCCCAGCGCGCCCTGGACGGTGACCGCGCCGAGGCCGGGCAGGGAGAACACGGTCTCCACCAGGACGGCGCCGCCGATGAGCTCCGGCAGGTGGGTGCCGACGAGGGTGAGGAACGGCAGCAGCGCGGTACGCAGGGCGTGGCCGAACAGGACGGTGCGGCCGGGCAGGCCCCGGGCCCGGGCGGCGAGGACGTGGTCGTCGCGGAGGCTGTCGGCGACGGCGTCCCGGATGAACAGGACGAACCACGGCGTCTGGGCGATCGCCAGCACGCCCACCGGCAGGATCAGGTGCCGGGCCACGTCGGCGGGGTCGGTGCCGGTGGCGGTGATGTCGGTGAGCCCACCCGCCGGCAGCCACCCGAGGGTGAGGGCGAACAGGGCGATCGCGGCCAGCCCGATCCAGAACACCGGCATCGACTGCACGGCGTACGCGGTGGCGCGCAGCCCCCGGTCGAACCAGCCCCCGCGCCGGTACGCGGCCAGCGTGCCCAGCAGCAGGCTCGCCACGAGGACGAGGGCGAGGGCGGCGCCGACGAGCAGCAGGGTCCAGCCGGCGCGGGCGGCGAGCACGGAGGTGACCGGCTCGTGGCGGCTGGTGGACCAGCCCAGGTCCCCCTGGAGCAGGTTGCCCACCCAGCGCAGGTACTGCACCGGCAGCGGGTCGTCGACGCCCCAGTTGGCGCGGATCTGCGCCAGGTTCTCCTCGCTGGTGGTGAACGCCGCCGCGCCCGCGTACTGCTGGGCGGGGTCGATCGGCGAGGCCGCGCCGAGGGCGAACATGCCGACGCTGGTGGCGGCGAGGATGGGCACGGCCACCAGCAGCCGCCGGCGGACCACCTTGCCGGCTCCGGCCATCCGGCGCGTCCGGCGTCGGGCCGTGGTCTTCGCCGGGGCCGGCGCGGTCGTCGGGGCGGGCGTCGTCACGACTTCCTCGTCCAGGTGTGGATGTTCCACCAGAGGCTGCTGGCGACGTCGTGCTCGTGCGGCTCCACCCGCGGGGTCACCCCGGCGACCGCGTCCTTCACCACGTAGGTGTGCTGGAGGTAGGTGAGGAACACCCACGGCACGTCGGTGGCGAGCTGCTTCTGGAACGTGGCGTACGCGGCCCTGCGGGTGGCCGGGTCGGCGTTGGCGCGGCCGTCCTGCAACGCCTTGTCCACCACGGGCGACCGGTAGGAGCCGGGGTTGAAGAAGCCCTGGCCGGCGAAGACGGAGCCGAAGAGCTTGTAGGAGACGAAGTCCGGGTCGTACGGGGTGCCATAGCCCATGACGAGCGCGTCGCTCTTCATCCGGGGGGTGATCGCGTCCCAGGTCAGCCCCTCGGGGGTGATCTTGATGCCGACCTTCTTCGCGTCGGCGGTCACCGCGAGGGCGAGTTCCTTGCGGAGGCTGTCGGTGGCCGGGTACATGAGCGTGAACGCCGCCTGCCGGCCGTCCTTGGTGCGGATCCCGTCCGGGCCCGGCTTCCAGCCGGCGGCGTCGAGGGCGGCGGTCGCGGCGGCCGGGTCGGCGGCGGGCTTGCCGACGATCGTCGGCTCGGCGAACTCCGACGTCGGCGGGACCGGCCCGAACGCCGGCTCGCCCGCCCCGCCGAGCAGGCCGGTGACCATCGCCGCGCGGTCCACCGCCGCGTTCAGCGCCCGGCGCACCGCGAGGTCGGCGGTGACCGGGTTGCCCATCGGCAGCATCACGCCCCGGTAGTCGGCGGTGGGCACCCGCTGCACCCGGTAGCCGGCCTGCCCGTCGAACCCGGTGGCCAGCTTCGGGGCCAGCTCCGCCGCGTCGAACTCCCCCGCCCGCATCCGCTGCGCGCGTACGTTGTCGTCGGCGACGAACGCCACCACCACGCCGCTGTTGGCGGGCCTGCCGCCCCAGTAGCTGTCGTTGGCCGCGAGCACGAGCCGGTCGCCCGGGGTCCACGACGTCACGCGGTACGGGCCGGTGCCCACCGGCTTGCGGTTGAACTCGGCCTTGTTGATGTCCTGCCCGGCCAGGGCCTTCGCCGGCACGATCCCCAGGGCCAGCCGCTGCGGGAAGGGCGCGTAGGCGTACTTCAGCGTGAACACCACGGTCGACGGGTCGGGCGCGGTGACCGAGGCGAGCATGTCCAGGTCGGAGCGGAGCGTGGAGTCGACCTTCGGGTTCAGCACCGCCTGGTAGGTGAAGACCACGTCCTGTGCGGTGAACGGGCTGCCGTCGTGGAACAGCACGCCGTCGCGCAGCCTCGCGGTGACGGTCCTGCCGTCCGCCGACACGGTCGGCAGCTCCCGCGCCAGCGCCGGCACCAGCTCGTTGCGGGCGTCGCGGGCGACCAGCCCGTCGAAGATCAGGGAGCTGCCGTCGACGCCGTAGTTCAGCACCGGGTTCAGCGCGTCCGGCTCGCCCGCCGTCGCCACGACGAGGGGGCCGGTGCCGCCCGCGCCCGTCGCCGTGGTCGTCGGCGAGGAGCAACCGGCCACGGCGAGGACCCCGGCGACGGCGATCGCCGTCACGCGCTTGGACACAGGCGTACCCATCACATGCTCCCGGGTCTGTTCTCCGCACGACCGCCCGGCGTCACGCCAGGTCGGCGTCCTGGTCTGGCCGACCGTGCCCGCAGCGGTCCACGGTCACGAGCGGGCGGACGCCCCGGCGATGGCTTGATCATCGCGCGCCGGGGCAGCCGGCCACTAACGCCAGCATTCCGCAATTGCCAGTCTTATGCAACAAGCGTGGCCCGGCGGTGTCGCCCAGGCCACACCCCGTCCACGCGGAGCGCGACGGTCAGCCGGCGGCGCCGCGGTCGTACGCGGCGCGGGCGCGATGAACCTGCTCGATGTGCGTCTCGGCCCAGTTCTTGATCGCCTGCTGGATCGGAAGCAGGGTACGGCCCAGCGCGGTGATCCCGTAATCGACGCGCACCGGCACCGACGGCGTGACGGTGCGGGTGAGCAGGCCGTCGCGTTCCAGCTTGCGCAGCGTCTGGGTCAGCATCTTCTGGCTGGCGCCGGGGATGGTGCGGCTCAGGTCGCTGTAGCGCAGGGGCCCGTCGGCGAGGGCGGCGAGGACCAGCGTCACCCACTTGTCGCTGAGCGTCGCCAGCAGCTGGTGACCCGGGCACTGCGCGAGGAAGGCGTTGTACTCGTCGCGCTGGTGCTCCCGCAGCTGCGCGGCGCTGAGGGTCGCCATGACGGACCTCCGGGAGGGTTACGCACCTTCGGGTACCTACTTACCGCCGGAGAGTAGCAGCCCTAGCGTGAGCCGCATGAAGGCTGTTGCCGTACGCCGCTTCGGCGGCCCCGAGGTCCTGGAAATCGTCGACGTACCCGTGCCGGAGGCCGGGCCCGGCCAGGTGCGCGTCCGCGTGGCCGCGGCGGCGGTCAACCGGATCGACCTGTCCACCCGCAACGGGGCGCTCAGCGAGGCCGGCCTGCTCGCCCCCGCCCCGGTGGTGTGGCTCGGCTGGGACGTGGCCGGGCAGGTCGACCAGGTCGGCCCCGGCGTCACCCGGTTCGCCGCCGGGGACCAGGTGATCGGCCTGCGCGACGTGCTGTCGGCCGGCGGCACCCAGGCGGAGTACGTCGTCCTGGACGACCGCGCGGTGGCCCCGGCGCCGGCCGGCGTCCCCGCCGTGCGGGCCGCCGCCCTGCCGCTCACCGGGCTCACGGCCGACCGGTCGCTCACCCTCACGGGCCTGCGCGCCGGGCAGACACTGCTCGTCACCGGCGCCGCGGGCGGCGTCGGCGGGCTGCTGCTCGAACTGGCCGCCATGCGGGGCGTGCGCACCGTGGCCGTCGCCGACTCCGACGACGAAGCGCTCGTCCGCGGCCTGGGCGCGACCTGGTTCGTGCCACGCACACAACGGCTCGCCGAGGCCGTACGCCGCGAGGTGCCCGGTGGCGTCGACGCGGTGGTCGACGCCGCGGTGGTCGGTGTCGCGGCGCACGAGGCGCTGCGGCCGGAGGGCACCTTCGTGGCCCTGGTCGCACCGTTCGCGCCGCCGCCCCTGCGGGCCACGCGCGTCGTCGTGCAGGAGGTGTTCGCCGACGGCGCGCGGTTGACCGAACTGGCCGCGCTGGTGGGCGCGGGACGGCTCAGCCCGCGCGTCGCGGACACCCTGCCGCTGGACCAGGTCGGCGTGGCCCACGACCGCCTCGCCGGGGGCGGCCTGCGCGGGCGCCTCGTCCTCACGCCCTGACCACACCCGGACGCTCACGCCCTGACCACACCCGGACGCCCGGCGGGGCCGGCCCGTGCTCCCACCGGGCAGCGCCTGCCGGGCGTCCGGATCGGCCCCCGTCCGCCGCGCGTCCGGGCCGGGCCCGTCCGCCGGGCGTTCCTGTCGTCGGGTCAGCCGACGGGAAGGGCGGCCAGCCAGTCCTGCCAGGCCCGCTCGGCCCGGGCCGGGTCCTGCCCGGTGGCGAAGACGTGGTGGCCGAGGACCAGGGCGTCGCCGCGCTCGGCGCCGGAGTAGAGGAACCGGTAGAGCGCGTCGGCGGTGCGGACGCCGACATAGGTCGGGAGGCCGGCCAGGTCGACGACGCCCTCGATCGGCGGCAGGCCGCCGACGGTGAACCGGACCCGGTCCCCCTCGGCGATCGGGCCGGCGACGCCGAAGGCCTCGGCCACGGCCGCCCACACCCGGTCCGTGCCGCCGGCGTCCGGACGGAACGCCGAGACCGGGGCCGCGGTCCGGCCGGGGAAGTGGGCGAGGTACGCGGCCAGCGTCCCGAGGTACATGTCCCAGCCGATGCCCATCGCCTCGTACTCGGTCTCCCAGTTGTCCCCGAGGACGCCGCTCTGGACGAGCCGCAGGGTCGTGCTGCCCTGCTCGCGGCCCTCGATGAGGTATTCCATGGCCATGAAGGTGCCGTCCGGGGCCGGCTCGGTGCGGTCGGCCAGCCGCTTCCCGGGCTCCCACACAGTGATCGTCGACTCCTCGACCTGACCGGCCATCGTCAGGCGGGTCCGGCCGCCCTCGCCCGGCTCGACCTCGGTGCGGCCCATGAACCAGGAGTCGATGCCCGGACCGGTGGCGATGGCCTCCCACACCTGCTCGGGCGTGGCGGCCAGCTCGACGTCCTTGCGCAGCTCGAAGTGGTGTCCCATGTCAGTGCTCCTCGTTTGCGGTGCTGTCGTCGGGGTCGGCGCTGGGGTGCAGGGCGACCACCACCCGGTGGTCGCGGCCGCCGGGGGCGCGCTCGTCGTGGTACTTGCCGACCAGGGCCGTGACGGCGGCGGCCAACTCCTCGGCGAAGGCCGCCCGGTCGCTCGCCGAGGCGAACCGGACGGTGCCGTCGACGGCGAACGTCGCCACCCGCTGCTTCGCCCGCTCGGCGCCGGTGACGAGCGCGCCGACGTCCTGCACGAGGCGGGCGGCCAGCGCCAGCAGCCACCGCGCCGACAGCCGGTCCGGCGACTGCGCCGGGTCGGGCCGCACGGCGGCGAGGGCCACCGGCGAGATCACGTACGACGCCGCGGTCGCCCGCATGACCCGCTCGGTCACGTTGCCCTTGCGGCGCTCCTCCACCAGCTCGATCAGGCCGTGCTGCTCCAGCGCCCGGAGGTGGTAGTTGACCTTCTGCCGCGGCAGGCCGACGCGGGCGGCGAGCATCGTCGCCGAGGCCGGCTCGGCGAGCGCGGCCAGCAGCCGGGCCCGCATCGGGTCCAGCGACGCCTCGGCCGCCGCCGGGTCCTCGATCACTGCGATGTCGAACATGACCACAGCGTCCCACCGACAATTTTTTCTGTCAAGACAATTCTGTTGGTCGGCAGGAGGACCGGCGACTCAGTCCCCGGGGGCCAGGCGGACGCGGCGCAGCAGCTGGGCGTTGAGCGCCACCACGATCGTCGAGGCGGACATCAGGATCGCGGCGACCGCCGGGCTGAGCGTCACCCCGGCCCAGGCCAGCACGCCCGCGGCCAGCGGCAGGGCGACGACGTTGTAGCCGGCCGCCCAGCCCAGGTTCTGGATCATCTTCCGGTACGAGGCCCGGGACAGCCGGATCACGCCGGTCACGCCGCGCGGGTCGGACGAGGCGAGCACCACCCCGGCGGACTCGATCGCCACGTCGGTGCCGGCGCCGATGGCGATGCCCACGTCGGCGCGGGCCAGGGCGGGGGCGTCATTCACCCCGTCGCCGACCATCGCCACCCGCAGCCCGCGCCGTTGCAGGTCGGCCACGGCGTCGTCCTTGTCGGCGGGCAGCACCTCGGCGAAGACCTCGTCGACGCCGGGACGGAAGCCGAGGTCGGCGGCGACCGCCTCGGCGACCGGGCGGGCGTCCCCGGTGATCATCACGATCTTGCCGACGCCCTGCGCCCGCAGCTCGGCGATCGCCTCGCGGGCCTCGGGGCGGACCTGGTCCTCCAGCGCGAGGGCGCCGAGGACGGTGGCCGTGTCGCCGTCGAGGCGCAGCAGGTGCAGCACCGCCGCGCCCCGACGCGACCAGTCGGCCTGCCGGTCGGCCAGGTCGTCGGGCACCCCCGCGCCCAACTCGCGGAGCAGGGCGGGCCCACCGACGGCGTACGCCGTGGCGTCGACCTCGGCGCGGACGCCGCGCCCGGTCAGCGAGCGGAACCCCGTCGCCCGCCGGGCCACGCCGCGCTCGGCCCCGGCGGCCACGATGGCCCGGGCCAGCGGATGCTCGCTGTCCGCCTCCACCGCCGCGGCCAGGGCGAGCACGTCGTCCTCGCTGCCGCCCCCCGTGGCCGCCACCCCCGCCACCACGTGTTCGCCCCGGGTCAGGGTGCCGGTCTTGTCGAACAGCACCGCGTCGACCGTGCGCATCCGCTCCAGCGCCAGCCGGTCCTTGACCAGGATCCCGCCCCGGGCCGCCACGGCGGTCGACAGCGCGATCACCAGCGGGATGGCCAGGCCCAGCGCGTGCGGGCAGGCGATCACCAGCACGGTGACGGTACGCACCACGGCCGCGCCGAGGTCGCCGAGCACTGCCCAGGTCACCAGGGTCGCCAGGGCCACCGCGGTCGCGACGTAGAACAGCCAGGCCGCGAAGCGGTCGGCGAGCACCTGCGCGCGACCGCTGGACTGCTGGGCCTGGGCCACCAGGCGCTGGATGCCGGCCAGCGCGGTGTCCTCGCCAACCGCCTCGACGCGCACCCGGATCGCGGCGTCGGTCGCCACCGTGCCGGCGACCACCCGGTCCCCGGCGCCGCGGGAGACCGGCCGCGACTCGCCGGTGACCATGGACTCGTCCAGCTCGGCGCCGCCCTCGGTGATCCGGCCGTCGGCCGGCACCCGCCCGCCGGGGCGGACCAGCACCAGGTCGTCGACCCGCAGGTCCGCCACGGAGACCCGCTCGACCCCGCCGTCCGCCGTCACCCGTTCGGCGTCGTCGGGCAGTAGTGCCGCCAGGGCCGACAGCGCGCCCTGCGCCTGCCCGATGGCCTTCATCTCCTGCCAGTGCCCGAGCAGCATGATCGTGACCAGGGCCGCGAGCTCCCACCAGAAGTCCAGGTCGAAGACGCCGAGCGCGGTGGCCACCGAGGCGAGGTAGGCCACCGTGATGGCCATCGCGATCAGCAGCATCATGCCGGGCGCCCGGTCGCGTACCTCCCGCACCGCGCCGACCAGGAACGGCCAGCCGCCGTAGCAGAAGACGACCGTGCCGAGCACCGGGCCGACCCATGCCACACCCGGGAACTCCAGCCGGTAGCCGAACCAGTCCATCACCATGTCGCTGGTCAGCACGATCGGCACGGTCAGCGCCAGGCTCAGCCAGAACTTCCGGCGGAACATCTCCGGGTCGTGCCCGGCGTGCTTGTCGTGGCCGCCGTGACCGCCCGCGCCGTGACCACCCGCGCCGCGGGCGGGCTCGTCGTGTCCGGCCGCGTCGTGGGCGGCCTCGCCGGCGTGCGCGCCCGTCGGTCGGGGCGGGTGGTCGTCGTGGTGGTGCGTCTCGTGGGGCATCTGCGCCTCCTCACGACCACCATACATACCCCCTCGGGGTATCGCACCGGTTCGGCCCGGTTGCGCCGGCCACCCACGGACAGGACGGCGCCGGCACCCCGTACGGGATGCCGGCGCCGGCGCGCGGTCGACCACGTCGACCACCCGGACGGGTCAGCTCATGGTGGCGAGCAGGTCGCGGCAGGCCCGCTCGCACGCGCGGCAGGCATCGGCGCAGACCCGGCAGTGCTCGTGCATGCCCGCGTGGCCGGCGCACTCGTCGCCGCAGGACTTGCAGGCGGTGGCGCACGCCTCCAGCATGCTGCGGCTGATGTTGGCGTCGTAGCCGGTGTGCCGGGACAGCACCCGGGCGGTCGTCGTGCAGATGTCCGCGCAGTCCAGGTTCGTCCGTACGCACTTCGTCAGCTCGGCGACCATGTCCTCGCTCAGGCAGGCGTCGGCACAGGCGGTGCAGGCCTGGGCGCAGGTGTTCAGCGCGTCGATGACGGCGGCCAGCTTGGCCCGGTCCAGGTTGATCGACTTGGGGTACGTCTCGAGCATCGGCATCGTGGTGCTGGGCACGGCGTTCTCCTCTCGGTCATTGCCTGTGCACTACCCGCAACCGCCGCGGGGCATGCGGCCGGCCGCCGCCGGCCCGGCCCCGCCGGGGTGGCGCACCACGTCACGGCGGTCGAGCGGCACGGGCTGGCGGTCGGGGGACGGATGGCCGCCGACCGGGTGCGCCGCTGCCGTCCCGGGGCACCCACGACCCGGTGCGCTGACCGCTGTGCCGGGGCATGAGCCGGCCGGAGATCGGGTAGGACGAGACCATGGGTCAGCTGAGCAGTTCCCCACCCCCGCCGCAGGCCACCGAGCTGCGGCGGTGGACGTTGTCGGAGGCGGCGGACCTGCGCGCCCTGCGGGCGTCCCTGCACGAGGAACTGACCGGCGACGTGCTCGGTGAGGGCGAGGCCCTGGAGGAGGTTCCCGAGCTCGTCGCGCTGATCGCCACGGAGCTCGCCACGAACGCCCTGCGCCACGGGATCCCGCCGACCGTCGTCCGACTGCTCGCCACCGACGAGTACCTCATCCTCGACGTCGCCGACCACGACCTGGACTCCCTGCCGCAGCTCGCCGAGGCCCGGCCCGTCGGCGACGGCGGGCGCGGCCTGGAGCTGGCCCGCGCCCTCTCCCTCGACGTCGGCTGGTACGCCACGGGCACCACCAAGAACATCTGGGCGTCCTTCCCCCGCACCGCGCGCCTCAGCGGCGCGCGGAGGACCTGACCGGGCGCTGGCTGACCGGGGTCGGCGAGACCCCGGCGACGGAGCGGCCCGCCGGGAGGAACCGGCCCAGGCGCGACGAACCGGGCGGCAGGCCGCCGCCCGAGGCGTCCCGGCAGATCGCCGGCCGGGTGCCCGGTCCCGGCCGGCCTACACTGGCTGCCGTGAGGCAACCAGCATGACCAGCAGCGAACGGCGGGCCGCCCCGGGCGGCCACATCTGCTGGTCGTACGACGACCCGGAATCCCTCGCCGACCTGGCGGAGCGCCACCTCGCCGCGAGCCTCGCCGCCGGCGAACGCTTCTGGTACGTGACACCGCGCCCCTCGGACCTGGTGGCCGAGCGGCTGCACGCCCTGCCGAGCTTCACCGACGCCGTGCGCCGCAACGCCGCCGCGGTGGTCCCCCTGGTCTCGACCTACTCGCCCGACCACGTCGTCGATCCGGCCACGCAGGTCGCCGCCTACGCGGCCGCCACCGACGAGGCGCTGGCCGCCGGTCACAGCGGGCTGCGCGTGGTCGCGGAGGCCACCGAGCTGGTCCGCACCCCGGCCCAGCTGGACGTCTTCACCCGCTACGAGCACCTCATCGACCGCTACATGCGCACCCGGCCGTTCAAGGCCGCGTGCGCCTACCACCGGCTGAAGCTCGGTGACCGGGCGATCTCCGAGCTGGCCTGCATGCATCCGCGGAGCAACGTCGAGGACCTGCTGTTCCGGTTGTACGCCGTGCCGCCCGCCGACGGGCACGCCGCGCTCGCCGGCGAGCTGGACATGTCGAACCACGAGCTGCTCCGCACCGCCCTGGACCGCGCCGACCTGCGGCCCACCGACGCCGAGCTGGTGCTGTCGGCGGCCGACCTGCGCTTCGTGGACCACCGTGCCCTGACCCACCTGGCCGAGTACGCGCACCGGCGCGGCGCGACCGCCGTGCTGCGCACCCCCCGCTCGGCCGCGGCCCGCCTGGTGGACCTGCTGGACCTGCCCGGGATCCGGGTGGAGGTCACGCCATGAGGACGGGTGCGGCCGCCCAGCACCACGGCTACTACCACGAGGCCGTCCGCTACGACACCGACGACGAGCTGCTCGCGGTGGCGGTGCCGTTCCTGCTCGGCGGCGCCGACGCGGGCGAGCCGACCTTCGTCGCGCTGGGCGAGCGCACCGGCGACCTGGTCCGCGCCGCGCTGCCGACCGGTTCCCCGGTCGAGTTCCTGCCCGGCGGCGACCTCTACTCCCGGCCCGCCGCCGCCATCCGCTCCTACCGGGAACTCCTCGCCGAACTGGTGGCCGCCGGCGCCGGGCAGATCCGGATCATCGGTGAGGTGCCCCCGGCCTCGTTCCGCGCGACCTGGGACTGGTGGGCCCGCTACGAGTCGGCGATCAACCACGCCTACGACGACTTCCCACTGTGGAGCATGTGCGCGTACGACACCCGGATCACGCCGCCGGAGGTGCTGGCGGACGTGGCCCGGACGCACCCCCGCTTCGCCACCGCCGACGGGCGGCACGTGCCCAGCCCGACCTGGACGCCGCCCACGGAGTACCTGCGGCAGTGCCCCCGGGTCGTACCCGACCCCCTCCAGGCGCGGCCTCCGGTCGTCGAGCTGACCGACCCGACGGCGGCCGAGGCGCGCGCCGCCGTACACAAGGCCGACCAGGGCCAGCTGCCGGCCGACGACGTGGAGGACCTGGTCGTCGCGGTCAGCGAGATCGTCACCAACGCGCTGCGCCACGGCAGGCCGCCGGTCCGACTGCGCGTCTGGGCCGGCGACGACCGCATCGTGGCGACGGTCAGCGACGGCGGCGACGGGCCGGGCGACCCGTTCTGCGGGCTGCTCCCCGCGTCCGGCGGGGCCCCCGGCGGGCTCGGTCTCTGGATCACCTACCAGTCCTGCAACCACGTGACCTGGCAGCGCGACGACGGCGGCTTCACCCTGCGGCTGACGGCCGGGCACGCGTACGCCGGCTGACCGGACCGACCCGGACGGCCGCGTGCCCCGGCGGGTCCGCGTCGCCGGCGGGCGCCGGCCGGCGCCGGTGGTACCAGGCCGCGAAGAGGGCGGTGGCGAGCAGCAGCTCGGCGACGTCGCCGCCGTAGTACATCAACCGGGCCGCCGCGCGCAGCGCCGCGACGTCCCGGTCGGGCAGCCCGGGCGGCAGGGTGGCGGCGTGCGCGTAGAGGTACTTCGCCAGCACGGCGTGCCCGGCGCCCGCGCCGAGCAGCGCGCCGGCCCGCACCGCCAGGCCCGGCCGGCGCGGGGCCGGGTCCGGGCCGGCCACCGACCAGGCGAGCAGGTAGCCGGCGGCGACGTAGTGCACGTGCAGGGCGTGGTGCAGCACCGGGTTCCGCTCGGCCGCCGCGTAGAGCGGGGTGAGCAGCACCAGCGCCAACCCGCCCGTGGTGAGCAGCGCCGCCGTCACCGGATGGGCGAGCACGTGCACCGGCCCGGCCCGCAGGAACCGGCCCACCCGGCGACCGACCGGCGGCGGGACGACCCGCAGCAGCAGGGTCACCGGCGCGCCGAGGGCCAGCGCGAGCGGCGCGACCATGCCCAGCAGCAGGTGCTGGACCATGTGGACGCGCGGGTCGCCGGGCCCGCCGGCCAGCGGGCCGAGGGCGACCGCGAGCACCGCGCAGCCGGCCAGCCAGGCGACCGTACGCCGGCGGCGCCAGCCGCGCCGGTCCCGGGACACCGCCAGCAGGTAGCCGGCGGCGAGCACCGCGACCGCCGCGAGCGGCAGCGGGTCCGGCCCGGCGGCCGCACCGGCGTACGCGAGCGCCGTCACCGGGCGTCGCGGCCGGATCCGGAGCGCACCCGCCAGGTCACCCACGCGCCGAGCAGCAACAGCACCACCGCCGCCACGTTCCACACCACGTCGTACGGGAGCAGGTGCACCCCGTAGCGGATCTGGTGCAGCCGCAGCACCTTGTGGTCGACGATGCCGTCGAAGAGCTGGAACGCCCCGGCGCCGAGCAGGAACCCGCCCCAGGCGGCCCGGGGCACCAGGGCACCCCGGCGGCGCAGGTCGGCGAACCAGAAGAAGCCGCCGACCAGGGCGAGCAGCTCCGCCGAGTGCAGCAGCCCGTCGGAGAGCAGCCCGACGGAGGGGGTGGAGCGGTCGTAGAAGTGGTGCCAGCCGAGGAGCTGGTGGAAGACGATCTCGTCGACGGCCGCCATCACCGCCGCGCCGATCACGGCGGCGGCGAGGACGGACCGGCGGAGGTCGGGCGCGCCGGAACCGTTGCCCAGCAACCACGATCCCGCCATCTCCACCTCGCCTCGCTCGCGTGCCCCCGAACTACCCTGGACCGGCCGAACCATGCGGAAGTTCCCCGCCGGCCGGGCGGTCGGGTCGGGGAGGTCGCGGTGGCACCGGTCACGACCGGCGGACGGCGGGCGGGCCCGGAGGTACCTTCGGCGGGCGGGCGACGATCGTTTCCCGGCGCGGGAGAAGCAGACCCCAGGAGGACACGGCCGTGCCGGATGCCGAGGAACTCATCAGCGACGCGCTCGCGGCGGTGCGCGGCACCGACGTACGCCTCGCGGAGCGACAGCTGGACCGGCTGATGATCGGGACGGGCGCCGCGGACGGCGCGGCGGCGGTGGACGCCGCGCTCCTGCGCCGGCTCGCCCGGGGCGTCGCGCGGCTGGCGCAGCACGGCTGGCAGCCGGTGGACCTCGGCCGGCTCGCCGCCCGCCGACTCGGCCCCCGGGCGGCCGGACTGGTCACCGACGCGCTCGCCGCGCAGCGCCGCGAGCTGGCCGGGCCGGTGCCGCCGTGGTGGGACGACCAGCTGCGCGACCTGGGCGCGGGGGTGTGGTGGGACGCCGACGAGGGTCACCTGACCGCCTGGTCGGCGCGCGTGGGGTGCGACCGGTTCACCGCGCTGCGGGCGGCGGTCGACGCGCTGGCCCTGGTGGAGGGGCTCCCGCCGATCGCCGTGCTGCGCCCGCCGCCCGGCGCACCCCTGGCGGGCGGCGCGCGCGGCGGTCCGGGCAGCGGCTCCCGGATGCTCGACCGGGTGCGGGCGCTGCTGGCCAAGGCGGAGTCGACCACCTACCCGGCCGAGGCGGAGGCGCTGACCGGCAAGGCCCAGGAGCTGATCGCCCGGCACAGCATCGACCAGGCACTGCTGGCCGGCGTCGCCGAGCCGGCCGACCGGCCCGGCGGGGTGCGCCTCGGCACCGACCCCCCGTACGCGGGCGCGAAGGCGCTGCTGGCGCAGGAGGTGGCGGCGGCGAACCGCTGCGAGGCCGTCTGGTCCGACGACCTCGGCTTCACCACCGTGCTGGGCTGGCCGGCCGACCTGGAGGCCGTCGAGCTGCTCCACACCTCGCTGCTGGTGCAGGCCACCACCGCCATGCTGCGCGGGCGGGGCGAACGGCGGGCCAAGGGCGCCGGCCGGCGGACCCGGGACTACGACGAGTCCTTCCTCAACGCCTTCG
Source organism: Micromonospora sp. NPDC023644 (assembly GCF_040640115.1). NCBI lineage: Bacteria > Bacillati > Actinomycetota > Actinomycetes > Micromonosporales > Micromonosporaceae > Micromonospora > Micromonospora sp. NPDC023644. Next base: position 65,580 of record NZ_JBFABA010000010.1, read on the forward strand.
CGCTGCGGATCGGCGAGCGGCTGCGGGCCGCCACCGACGCCGCCGACCGGGAGGCGACGGCGCAGGCGGGGCCTGAGCGGCTGCTGCCGGTGCTCGCCACCCGCGCCGAGGCGGTACGCGAACGCCTCGACACGCTCTTCCCCGGCGTCACCCGGGGCCGGCTCACCGTCCGCGACGCCGACGGCTGGTCCTCGGGCACCTCCGCCGCCGACCGCGCCTCGCTCGGCGCCGGCCCCGCCCCGAAGCGCCAGGTACGCGGCCGGCGCTGAGATTCCTCCCCGCCGGCTGTCGGAACCGGCGGGTCGGCTCCGACCCCTCGCCGAAGACGCGCCACGATGGGCGCGGCCGACGCGACGAGGAGCACCCGATGAAGTACATGCTGCTGATCTGGAACCGCCCGGGGTTCGTGGAAGGGCTGTCGGAGCAGGAGCGCAGCGCGCTCTTCGGCGAGGTCGACGAGGTCATGCGGGAGCTGACCGAGTCGGGCGAGTTCCTCGGCGGCCAGGCCCTGGCGGACCCGTCGCAGGCGCGTACGGTCCGGCTGGCCGGTGACCGGCCGGAGGTGACCGACGGGCCGTACATGGAGAGCAAGGAGCAGTTCGCCGGCTACCTGATGGTCGACTGCGACAGCCCCGAGCGGGCCGCCGAGATCGCCGCCAGCTGGCCGGACGTGCGACGGGGCTTCGGCGTGCTGGAGGTGCGGGCGGTCATGGACGAGGCCGGGACGGAGATGTGACCGGTCGGCACCTGGAGGACCTGCTGCGCGACCTGGCGCCGCAGGTCCTCAGCCTGCTCGTGCGCCGCTACGGCCAGTTCGCCGCCGCCGAGGACGCCGTGCAGGAGGCGCTGCTCGCCGCCGCCGTGCGGTGGCCGGAGCAGGGCGTGCCGGAGAACCCCCGGGCCTGGTTGCTCACCGTCGCCACGCGTCGGCTGACCGACGAGTGGCGCAGCGAGCGCGCCCGCCGCGACCGGGAGGCCGCGCTGGCCGCCCGCGAGCCGGCGTACGCGACGGTGGCGCCGGCGGCCGACGACCAGCCGCCGGCGGGGGACGACACCCTGGCCCTGCTGTTCCTCTGCTGCCACCCGGCGCTGGCCCGGTCGGCCCAGGTCGCGCTGACGCTGCGCGCGGTCGGCGGCCTCACCACCGCGCAGATCGCGAGGGCGTACCTCGTGCCCGAGGCGACGATGAGCCAGCGCATCCGCCGGGCCAAGCAGCGGATCGAGGCTGCCGGGGCGCGCTTCACCATGCCCGCGCCCGGGGACCGGGACGAGCGGCTGCGGGCCGTGCTCCAGGTGCTCTATCTGATCTTCAACGAGGGGTACACCGCCTCCAGCGGGCCGGAGCTGCACCGGGCCGACCTGACCACCGAGGCGATCCGGCTGGCCCGGCTGGTGCACCGGCTGCTCCCGGACGACGGCGAGGTGACCGGGCTGCTGGCGTTGATGCTGCTCACCGACGCGCACCGGGCCGCCCGCACCGGGCCGGCCGGGGAACTGGTCCCGCTCGCCGAGCAGGACCGCGACCGCTGGGACCACGCCGCCATCGCCGAGGGGACCGCTCTGGTCACCGAGGCGTTGACCTGGTCGCCGCCCGGCCCGTACCAGCTCCAGGCGGCGATCGCCGCCGTGCACGCCGAGGCCCCGTCCGCCGAGCGGACCGACTGGCGACAGATCGTGGCGCTCTACCGGCTGCTCGCCCGGACCGCCCCGAGCCCGATGGTCACCCTGAACCAGGCGGTCGCGGTGGCCATGGTGGACGGTCCTCGCGCCGGCCTGGCCCTGCTCGCGGGGCTCGACGACGACGACCGCACCGCCGGGCACCACCGGCTCGCCGCGGTCCGCGCCCACCTGTGGGAGCTGGCGGGCGAGCCGCGGCGGGCGCGGGCGGCGTACCGGGCGGCGGCCCGGGGGACGACGAGCCTGCCCGAGCAGCGCTACCTGGAGCTGCGGGCCGCCCGGCTCGCGGGCACCGAGGCACCCGGCCACCCGTGAGCTGGTCCGGCGCGGCGCCGCCCGGGACCCGTCAGTCCCGCTGCCCGCGAAGGTCGCGGCGACCGACGGTCGGCACGGCGCACGGCGGCGGGCGTTCCACGTCGGGCGGCGGTGCCGGGGGACGTGCCGGTGGTCGCGGTGCGCGACGGCCGGGCACGCTCAGGCGCGGCACTCGCGGGTCAGCTTCGGCGGGATGCCGGTGAAGGTGGAGTCCATCCAGGCGGCCGGCCGGGACGCCCGGGAGCCGGCGTCGATCCGGTCGGCGGTCTCCTCGATCAGGGCGCGGATCTCCGGGTCGGCGGCCTGGCGGGCCTGGGCGCGTACGTCGTCGGCCAGCTCCGCCAGGTTGCGCCGGAGCTGGTCGGCAACCTGCTCCCCGGTGAGGTCACGGGTCACCGAGGCCGCCGAGTCGGTGGCGATCCTCCGGCTGCCGGCAAGGATCACCCGGTCGACCTCGCGGCAGACCTCGGCGGTGTTGGCGGCGGTCGTGGCGACCGGGGACGGGCTCGGGGCGGTGCTCGCCGAGGCCGTCGGGCTCGGCGGGGGCGTGCCGGTGCGGGCGGCCTCCTCCCGCGCGGTGTCCTGGCATCCCACGGCGAGCACCCCGAGCGCCACCGTGGCGGCGGCGCGCCGCGCGTAGACGACGGATCGGGACACGGGACCTCCCGTTCGGGCTCTCGGCCGTCCTGCGGGAACGGCCCGGGTTCGGCCGACGCCGGGCGGCGGGACGTCGACCTGCCAACGAGTGGCGCCACCCGGGGGACACGTCCGCCGGATGCGCCAGTACGCCCTCCGCCGGGTCGGCTGGATGCCGATCCGGCGGAGGGCGCGTACGCGGGTCAGCTCTTGAAGGCGTCCTTGATCTTCTCGCCGGCCTGCTTGAGCTTGGCGCTGGCCTGGTCGTTGCGCCCCTCGGCCTCGAGCCGCTCGTTGTCGGTGGCCCGGCCGGCGCCTTCCTTCAGCTTGCCGGCCGCATCCTCGGTCGTATTGTTGATCTTGTCGTCGAAACCCATGTCAACCTCCCGATTGGCGGTGCCGGTACGCCGCTGATGTACCCCGTCCCGCCGCCGTCCAACCGTCCCCGGTCACCCACGGTCAGCGGGCCGCCCGCGCCGGCCCCGCCACGGCCGCGCCGCCGGTCCCCGCGGGTGGGGCCGGCGGCGCGGTTGGCGGACGGTCAGGCGACCGGGCGGAAGCCGCGCAGCCGCAGGCTGTTGGCGACCACGAAGACCGAGGAGAAGGCCATCGCGGCGCCGGCGATCATCGGGTTCAGCAGGCCGGCGGCGGCCAGCGGCAGGGCCGCCACGTTGTAGGCGAAGGCCCAGAACAGGTTGCCCCTGATGATGCCGAGGGTGCGCCGGGCGAGCCGGATCGCGTCCACGGCGGCCATCAGGTCGCCCCGCACCAGGGTCAGGTCGGACGCCTCGATCGCCACGTCCGTGCCGGTGCCCATGGCCAGGCCGAGGTCCGCCTGGGCCAGCGCGGCGGCGTCGTTGACCCCGTCACCGACCATCGCCACCGTCCGCCCCTCGCCCTGGAGCCGCCGCACGACGTCGACCTTGTCGGCGGGCAGCACCTCGGCGATCACCTCGTCGATGCCCAACTCGGTGGCCACCGCGCGGGCGACGGTGGTGTTGTCGCCGGTCAGCAGCACCGGCGTCAGGCCGAGCGCGCGGAGTCGTGCGATCGCCGCCCGGCTCGTCGGCCGCACCACGTCGGCCACCGCGAGGACGCCGCGGGCCCGGCCGTCCCAGCCGGCCAGCACCGCCGTCCGCCCCTCGGCCTCCGCCGTGGCCGCAGCACGCGCGACCTCCTCCGGTACGTCGAGACCGTGCTCGCGCAGCAGCCGGGGCCGGCCGATCAGCACCTCCCGGCCCTCGACCGTCCCGCTCACGCCGAGCCCCTCGGCGTTGACGAAGCCGGTTACCGGCGGCAGCGTGCCCGCCTCAGCCGCCCCGGCGGCGATGGCCCGGGCGATCGGGTGCTCGGACGCGGACTCCAGCGCCCCGGCGACCCGGAGCAGCTCGGCGCGGTCCTCGCCGGCCGCCGGGACCACGTCCACCAGGGTCATCCGACCGGTGGTCACGGTGCCGGTCTTGTCCAGTACCACGGTGTCCACCTGCTTCGTGGACTCCAGCACCTCCGGTCCCTTGATCAGCACGCCGAGCTGCGCGCCCCGGCCGGTGCCGACCAGCAGGGCGGTCGGCGTGGCCAGCCCGAGGGCGCACGGGCAGGCGATGATCAGCACCGCCACGGCGGCGGTGAACGCGGCGGTGGCGCCCGACCCGGTGCCGAGCCACCAGCCGAGGGTGCCCACCGCGAGCGCGATCACAATCGGCACGAAGACGCCGGAGATCCGGTCGGCCAACCGCTGCACCGCCGCCTTGCCGGTCTGCGCCTGCTCGACCAGCCGGGCCATCTGGGCCAGTTGGGTGTCGCCACCGATGCGGGTGGCGGTGACCACCAGCCGGCCGCCCGCGTTGACGGTCGCACCGACCACGGAGTCGCCCGGACCGACCTCGACCGGGACTGACTCGCCGGTGAGCATGCTGGCGTCGACCGCCGAGGTGCCCTCGTCGACCACGCCGTCCGTGGCGATCTTCTCGCCGGGCCGGACCACGAACCGGTCCCCCACGGCGAGCTGGTCCACCGGGATCCGGGTCTCCGTGCCGCCGCGCAGCACGGCGACGTCCTTGGCGCCCAGCTCCAGCAGGGCGCGCAGGGCCGCCCCGGCGGTCCGCTTCGCCCGCGCCTCGAAGTAGCGGCCGGCGAGGATGAACACGGTCACCCCGGCCGCCGCCTCCAGGTAGATGTTGCCGGCGCCGTCGGTGCGGCTGATCGCAAGGCTGAACGGGTGGGTCATCCCCGGCGTGCCCGCGGTGCCGAGGAAGAGCGCCCAGACCGACCAGCCGAACGCGGCCAGGGTGCCGACCGAGACCAGGGTGTCCATGGTCGCCGCGCCGTGCCGCAGGTTGATCCAGGCCGCCCGGTGGAAGGGCAGGCCGCCGTAGACCACGACCGGGGCGGCCAGGGTCAGCGACAGCCACTGCCAGAAGTCGAACTGCCAGGCGGGCACCATCGCCAGCACGATCACCGGCACGGTGAGCACGAGCGAGACCCAGAGTCGGGTACGCAGGCCACGCAGCTCGTCCACCGGCGCGGCGGCCGGTTCGCCGCCGGCGGGCGCGGGCGGGGGCGGCAGGGCCGCCGTGTAGCCCGTCTTCTCCACCGTGGCGATCAGGTCGTCCGGGGTGACCTCGTCGGCGTAGCGGACGGTGGCCTTCTCCGTGGCGTAGTTGACGGTGGCGGTCACCCCGTCCATCCGGTTCAGCTTCTTCTCGATGCGGGAGGCGCAGGAGGCGCAGGTCATCCCGCCGATCGCCAGCTCGATCTGGTTCGGCGCGTACGCCAGGGGCTTGCTGCTGATCGTCATCACGGTCCCTCAGTCGTGCCCGTGACCGGGGACGCCGTGGCCGGCGTCGGCGGACGGGGAGCTCGTGGCGGCGGGCGTGCCCGCCGTCGGGGCGCCTGTCGTGGCCGGGACACCCGGCGCGGTCGGGCTGCCGGCGACGACGGTGAATTCGGCGGTACGCACGACGCCGCCGTGCTTGAAGTCCAGGTAGAGCCGGTAGGCGCCGGCCGACGGCACCTCGGCCGAGAAGCTCACCTCGGGGCCGGGCCGCGTCCGCCCGTCACCGGGCTCGCCGTTGGGGTGCACGTGCAGGTACGCCAGGTCGCCCTGACGCAGCGCCACCAGGTGCCCGTAAGCGCCCAGGTAGGGCTCCAGGTCGGTGACCGGCGCGCCGCCGCGGCTCACGGTCAGGGTCAGCTCGGCGGTGCGGCCGGGCTGCGGGGCCCCGGCGAGCGTGACGGTGTAGCCGTCGACCGTGGTGCTGGTCGCCGGCGCGGGCAGGGGCCGCCCGGTCAGTGCGCCGGGGACGGTCACGTCGACGCCGAGGGTCAGCGGCTCGCCCCCGGTCGGGGTGAAGTCGGCGAACGCCCGCCACACGCCGGGCCCGGCGAGCGGCGAGTCGACCCGCCAGGTGCCGTCCGGCGCCATCTCCGGGTGCACGTGCCGGAAGCCGGAGAGGTCGCGGCGGGCCACGATCAGGTGCATGCGCTTGTCGTGCGCCACGTCGTACGCGGTGACCGCCCGGCCGTCCGGGCCGGTGACCTGGAAGGCGAACTGCCCGGCCGGGGCGTCCACCGGACGGAGGGTGTAGCCGCGGTCGGAGACGAGCAGACCGCCGGGCAGGTGCGCCGCCGCGCCGTTGTCGCCCCCGTGTCCGGCTCCGCCGTCGTTGCCGTGCCCCCCGGTGGCGTCGTGCGGGGCTTCGGCGGGCGGCGCCACGGGGTCGGCCACCCGGCCGACCCCGTACGTCGCGCCGAACAACACCGCGAGGCCGAGGGCGAAACCGCTCAGCTTCGTCGCCGTGTTCATGATGCGCCTCGTTTCCCCCGTGCTCGCTGTCAGACGCCGACGAGGTCGTAACCGGCCTCGTCGACGGCGGAGCGCACGGTGTCGGTGTCCAACGGGCCCTCGCTGGTGACGGTGACCCGACCTGCGGCGACGTCGACCTGGACGTCACTGACGCCCGGGATCGCGCCGACCTCGTTGCTGACGGAGGTTGCGCAGTGCCCGCAGGTCATGCCCTGCACCTGGTACGTCGTGGTGGTCATCGAACTCTCCTCTCGACGCCTCCAGCCTATACCCCCCAGGGGTAATTCGGAGGCAGACCGGTGCCTGTTCGTCGTACCGGTACCCGGTGGGGGTATCCCGGCCAGGAACGACCGTACCATACCCCCGAGGGGTACGGTATCCTCGACCCCATGACCACACCGACGCCCGCCCCGACCAGGGGCTACACCGCCACCAAGGACCAGCTGCTCGCGCGGCTGCGCCGCGTCGAGGGGCAGGTCCGTGGCATCGAGAAGATGGTCGACGAGGACCGCTACTGCATCGACGTGCTCACCCAGATCTCCGCGATCCAGGCCGCCCTCGACAAGGTCGCGCTCGGCCTGCTCGACGGGCACGCCCGGCACTGCATGCACGAGGGCGCGGCCGAGGGCCGCACCGACGAGATGGCCACCGAGATGATGGCCGCCGTCGGCCGCCTGATGAAGCGGGGCTGACGTCGGCCTCCTGATGAAGCGGGACCGACTCGGCCGCCTGATAGAGCGGGGCTGAATCGGCCGACACCGCCGCCGGGCGCCTCCCGGCGGACCAGCCGCCGCGTCCCCGGCCTCCCGGGCGCCCGTCCCGACCCGTACGGAGGTCGCGGCCCGGCGCCGGGGCCCCGGCGCCCCTCGGTGGGAACGCCGGGGCGACCGGGTCAGAGCCGGCCGAGGATCTTCCTCATGGTGTCGATCTCGGCCTGCTGGGTGCTGACGATCTGCCCGGCCAGAGCCTTGGCCTCCGCGTTCGCGCCCCGGGCGAGCTCGTCGCGGGCCATGGTGACCGCGCCCTCGTGGTGGGCGATCATCATGGTCAGGAACTGCCGGTCGAACTCCCGGCCGGTGGCCGCCGCCAGTTTCGTCATGTCGGCCTCGGACATCATTCCGGGCATGCCGTGGTCCATGTGCGGCAGCTCGGCTCCCGGCGACGGCACCGGCCGTCCCCAGGCCGCCAACCAGCCGCTCATGGTGGCGATCTCGGGCGCCTGGGCCGCCTTGATCTCCACGGCGAGCCGCTTGACCTCCGGGTCGGCCGCCCGCGTCGCCGCCAGGTCCGCCATCTCCACCGCCTGCCGGTGGTGCGGGATCATCATCGTGGCGAACATCGCGTCGGCGTCGCCGAACGCGGCTGCGCCGGTGGCGGTGGCCGCCGGCCCACCGGTGCCGGACGGGCCGTGTCCGGCCTCCGGGGACGAGTGGCCGTCGCCGCCGCAGGCGGTCACGGCGAGGGCTGCGGTGATGGCGACGCCGGCCAGGGCGGCACGGCGCGCAAGGGTACGAGTGGTCATGTCTGGGCCTTTCGGTGTCGGAACGTACGCGGCACGACGGGGACGCGGAACGGCGTGAGCCGCACCGCGTCGGACGCGTCCTACCTGCGCAGCACCGAGACCGTGGCGAGCCGCAGACCGACCGGTCGGGGCGGCGGGGCCCGGGGCGACGGGAGCGGGCAGACCGGCCCGCGCCCCGCCGGGCGGACGGCGCGTACGCGGGCCGACAGCAGCGCGGCGAGCAGCAGCGAGGCGGCGAACGCCCCCAGCACGGCCAGGCACACTCCCCACCCGGGCAGTCCTCCCCCCGCGTCGCCGAACGGCAGGAGCCGGTCGGACGCGCAGCCCGCGGGGCAGCCCGCGACGGCCCGGAGAGCCGCCACGACGGCGTGCGGGAGGGCGGTGCCGTGCGGGGGCGGCACGAGCGCGTCCGCGGCGACCCCGTGCGGGCCGGGCGCGGCGACGGCGTGCGGGCCGGGCGCGGCGGCAGCGTGCGGGCGGGATGCGGCGGCGGCGTGTGCCGACGGGCCGGCGGGGTGACCCGTCGGGTGCGAGTCGTGGCCGATGGTGTGCATCGCGGCCAGGCCGAGCAGCGTGCCGACGAGCAGCAGGAGCCGGGCCCCCCGCGCCGCCGTCACCGTCGTCCGCACACCCGTCACGCTAGCGCGTCGGCCCGCCCGTACGGGGGCCACCGCGCGGCGCGCCCTGCGAACAGCCGGCGCCGAAGGTGGCCCGTCGACGGTCCGCGTCCCGACACCACCCCGCACCACCTGCGCCCGCATCCCGGGATGGCTACCATTCGGCCGATGGCCCTCCGGATTCCGCACCGCCCGTCCCGCGCCCCCACTGGGCGGCGGCGGTGACCATTCACGACCGGACCGGGGCCGACGACCGCGGTACGTGACCGCACCGCCACGCGGGGGTTCCCCCGTCCCCCGCCACGCGGCGACGCTGAACCGACCGGCCCGCCGGCACGTACCCCGCCCTGGATTCGTTGGGAGACACACTCGATGGGCGCCGACCACACCCGCCCCGCTCCGTCCGCCCCGCCCGGGGTGCGGCGGATCCTCGTCGCGACGGTGGTGCCCCTCTTCGTCGCCACGGTGATCGCGGCGCTGGTGCTCTGGCCGTGGGACGCGCGCGATCCCGCGGCCGGCACCGAGCCGCCCCGCCACCACGGCACGGTGACGCGGGTGGTGACGGAGCCGTGCCCGCCCGCCCCCGAGACGCCGGAGGGGAGCCCGGACGCGGCGCAGGGCCCCTGCGGCACGGTCACCGTACGGGTGGAGGACGGCCCCGACGCCGGCCAGCAGGTGGAGACGCCGGTGCCGGCCGGGCCCGGCGCGCCGAGCGTCGCCGTGGGCGACGAGATCATCCTGGTCGAACTCACCGACCCCGCCGATCCCACGGCCAGCACCTTCAACATCGCGGAGCACCAGCGCGGCAAGCCGCTGCTCTGGCTGGTCGCGCTCTTCGCGGCGGCGATCGTCGCCTTCGGGCGGTGGCGCGGGCTGGCCGCGCTGGCGGGCCTGGCGGCGAGCTTCGCCATCCTGCTGACCTTCGTGCTGCCCGGCATCAGCGCCGGGAGCCCACCACTCCTGGTCGCGGTCGTCGGCGCCGCTCTGATCATGTTCGTGGTGCTCTACCTGACCCACGGGGTGACCGCGCAGACCTCGGTCGCCGTGCTCGGCACGCTGGGCAGCCTGGTGCTGACCGGCGTCCTCGGCACGATCGCCACCGCCGCGACCCACCTGACCGGGTTCGGCAGCGAGGACGCCACCACGTTGTCGATGTACCAGGCCGACGTCGACCTGCACGGCCTGCTGCTGGCCGGGATCATCATCGGTTCCCTCGGCGTGCTCGACGACGTCACGGTCACCCAGGCCGCCACGGTCACCGAGCTGGCGCACGCCAACCCCGGGCTGTCCCGGATGCAGCTCTACCGGGCGGCGACCCGGGTCGGCCGGGCGCACATCGCCTCGACGGTGAACACCATCGTGCTGGCGTACGCCGGCGCCTCGCTGCCGGTGCTGCTCCTGCTGACCGCCGACTCGCGGGCGGTGACCCAGATCCTCACCAGCGAGTTCCTGGCTCAGGAGATCGTCCGCAGCGCGGTCGCCACCCTGGGCCTGATCGCCGCCGTGCCGCTGACCACCGGGCTGGCGGCCGTGGTGACCGCGGCGGGCCGGCGCGGCGGGGACGCCACCGACCGCGCGGCGTCCGCGCCCGCGCCGGCGCCCCGGCCGGCGGCCGACCGGTCCGAGGCGCTGGAGGCGCTCAGCGGGCCGCGCGCCGCGGACGCGCCGTCCGCCGCTCCCGGCGGATGGCCCGGTCGGAACAGGAGCACGGACACCGCATGGTGACACTCCTCAGCGTGACCGAACAGGACGTCCGACCTGATAAACGCGTCACTGCTCACCCTCCGCCATCACGAAATAACGCATTTAGTCGGCTTAGGGACGTAGATCCCCGGGAGTGCTCTCAGGTAACCTCGCTGCCGGTCACCGCCGAAGGCGCGCAGCGGCGCCTGCGGTGCCGCCGCCCAATCGCCGCCAGGCGAGCCGGGGACCCAGGTACGTGGGGTGAATCCGCGACAGCGGTAGGGGCCACTTCCGCCCCGAACCCGTCAGCTAACCCGGTCGGCGGTCGACGGAAGGGAAAACTGTGACGGCACCCCTACGCCGCTGGTTGACGCCCGTGGTGGCCGTGCTCGCCGCCCTGGCGGTCTTTGCCGGGCCCCTCCCGGCGGCGGCCGCGCCCACCCCGCCCAAGCCCTCCGGGCACGGGGACAACGAGCCCAAGCTGCTCGACGACCTGATCGAGGCCCGCAACCGGTCCTATGTGCAGGCCCAGGCGAAGCTGAAGAAGTCGGAAGAGCGCCAGCTCGAACTGGCCCTGGAGGTCGACCGGGCACAGGCCGAGCTGGACGCGCTGGCCCCGCAGGTGAGCCAGATCGCCGCCCAGTCCTACCGAACCGGGCGGATCGGCGCGGTGTCGATGCTGCTGGACACCGCCAGCCCCGACTCGTTCGTCCGCCGCGCCGCCGCCCTCGACGAGATCAACCTGGTCAACTCCAAGAAGCTGGCCGAGGTGAACGCGATCAGGGACCGCGCCAAGCAGGCCAAGCTGGCGGTCGACGCCGAGGTGCGCGAGCAGCAGAAGCTGAAGAACGAACTGGCGCGTGGCAAGCGCGAGGCGGAGAAGGCGCTCGCGCTGGTCGGCGGCAGGGGGTTGACCAGCGGCAAGGTGGTCGCCACCTCGCCGGTGGCTCGGATGGCGCCGGGTCGCACGGCCGACGGCGACTGGCGGCCGCTGTCAGCCACCGAGGACGACCCGACCACCTCCGGCCGAATCACCGCGCGCACCCTGCACATGTACAAGGAGGTCAGGCGGGCCGGCTTCAACCGGTTCGTCGGCTGCTACCGCTCCGGCGGGCCGTACGAGCATCCGAAGGGCCGGGCCTGCGACTGGTCGCTGCAACGCAGCGGCTTCTCCCCCTGGCACAACGACGACACATACATGTACGGCAACAACCTGACCGCGTTCCTGGTCCGTAACGCCGACCGGCTCGGCATCTACTACGTGATCTGGAACCGGCAGATCTGGTTCCCGGCGACCGGCTGGAAGTCCTACAGCGGCCCGTCGAACCACACCGACCACGTGCACGTCTCACTGCTCTAGCCGAGACCCACCCCCAGGGCCGCCCCGCCGGACGCGGGGCGGCCCTGTGTCGTCGGCGGGGCGGCCCTGTCGTCGCGTGGGACCGCCCGCCGCGGGAACGGCGGGTCGGGACAGGCCGCAGGCAGGAACGGGCGGGAGACGGGCCCTCGCGCCGGGACACGGCACGGCCGGGCACGGCACTGCGAGACGCGGCGCAGCGAGGCGCGGCAGGGCGCCGCGGGGTAGGCCGGGCGGCGGAGGGTGTCAGGCGAGCGCGGCGCTGGCCGCCGGCTCCGGCGCGTCGACCGCGCGGGAGGGCACCGCGGCCACCGTCCGCACCTCGCCGGCGGTCAGCCGGTACGACATGCCGACCACCCCGCAGCGACCGGCGGCCACCTCGGCGGCGAGCACGGCGGAGCGGCCCAGCATCGCCTCGACGGTGTGCGCGATGTGGATGTCGACGATCCGGTCGATGTCGTCCACGCCCTCGGCGGCGGCCCGGCGCAGGCTGGGCACCACCGCGTCGACCACGGCGCACAGGTGCCCGACCGGCGGGGTGCCGGTGGCGTCCGCCGCCCGCGCCGCCTGGACGGCCCCGCAGGAGTCGTGCCCGAGCACCACCACCAGCGGCGTGCCCAGGACCGTGACGGCGTACTCCACGCTGCCCAGCACCTCGGGGCCGATGGTGTGCCCGGCGGTGCGGACCACGAAGAGGTCACCCAGGCCCCGGTCGAAGATGATCTCGGCCGCGAGCCGGGAGTCGGAACAGCCGACGATCACCGCGAAGGGGTGCTGCCCGTCGGCGACCGCGGCGCGGTGCCCGGCGTCCTGGTTGGGGTGGCGCGGGGCGCCGGTCACGAACCGCCGGTTGCCGGCGTGCAGCTCGGCGAGCGCCTGCTCGGGACTCGCGGGGGCGGCGAACGGGGTGCCGACGTCGGCCGGGGCATCGCCCGCGGTCGACACCGGGAGCGTCCGCTCCGGGCCCGGTTGAGTGCCTGGCGATCCGGGACGACTCATCCCACACCTCGCTACCTCACGTGAACGGCCTGGTCACCCGGGCCGACGCTGGACGCGGGCTGCCACCACCGTCACACGCAACGCAAGATACGTCAAGGGATACGTGATATGGGTTTCATACGTTAGGCGGGCCGGGGTGCGGTGGCGCTCGGCTCGCCGCCCGCCCGTCTGCCCACCTGGCCGCCGCGAGGGCACAGGGCAGACACGAAGCAAGGGCCATACGATGACGGACATGGCGACGACAGGGGAGAACGGGAGCACCCGCAACTGGACGTTCCTCACCAACCACGGGCACGTGCTGCTCGCCATCGCCCGCAACCCCACCGCCCGGCTCCGCGACGTCGCCGACGAGGTGGGCGTCACCGAGCGGGCCGCCCAGGCGATCGTCGCCGACCTGGAGGCCGGCGGCTACCTGTACCGCACCCGGGTGGGCCGACGCAACGAGTACACGCTCAACCCCGCCGGCCGGTTCCGGCACCCTGCCGAAGCGGACCGGCAGGTCGGCGACCTGCTCGCCCTCTTCACCGACGAGCAGGAACCGGCCGAGGCCACCGAGCGCCCCTGACGGCCGGTCCCACCCGGCCCGCTGCCGCAGCCCGCGATCTCACCGGCACCACCGGGGCCTCGGGCCCTTGGAGCGTCGCCGGACGCCCGCACCCGCGTCGGCCGCCCCCACCGGCTCCCGGCCCGTGCCGCCGGCCGCCGGGGCTTCCGGCCACCAGGCCGCCGTCAGCCGGCCGCGCCGCCGGCCGCCGCGGAGGCGGCGGCGCGCGCCTCCGGTCCGCGGCGGTAATCTCACCGCGTGCGCGAGAGTTTCCGACCGGGCGGGACCGAGCCGGCCCGCCGACCCGGGCGCGGTGCCCGCGCGGTCCTCTGTGGAGCGGCTGCGGTCCTGCTCGGCACCGCCGTCGTCGCTCCGTCGCCCGCGTCGGCGGCGGTCCCGCGATGCGGGCCCCCCGGCGTCGCCGCCCCCGCCGAGACGCCGTGGCCGCTGAGGAGACTCGAACCCTCGTCGGCCTGGCGGATCTCCCGTGGTGCCGGCGTCACGGTGGCGGTCATCGACTCCGGCGTCTCCGCCAGCCATCCCGCCCTCAAGGGCCAGGTCAGGGTGGGCCGGGACTTCAACGGCCTGCCGCAGCAGGAGGGCCGCTGCGACCTGGCCGGGCACGGCACCATCGTCGCCGGCATCATCGCCGGGAAGGAGGGCGCCGGCGCGTCGTTCAGCGGCATCGCGCCGCAGGCCAGGATCCTTCCGGTACGCGTCCTGCCCGACACCAAGACCACCGCTGACGAGGGGCTGCCGGGGCAGATCGCCGAGGCGATCCGATGGTCGGTGCGGAACGGCGCCGACGTGATCAACCTGTCGCTGGTGACCCTGGACCGGCAGGAACTGGCCGACGCGGTCCGCTACGCCCTCGACGAGGGGGTGGTCGTGGTGGCCGCCGCCGGCAACCGCCAGGAGAACCAGCAGGACCGGCCCGCGTTCCCGGCCGCCTACCCAGGGGTGATCGCGGTCGCCGGGGTCGACGAGGAGGGCGGCCACGTGGGCAGCTCGGTGAGCGGGGACTACGTCGACCTCGCGGCACCCGGGCTGAACATCCTCGGCCCGGCCCCCGGGGGCGACGGCTACCTGGCCGAGCCGCAGGGCGGCACCAGCTTCGCCGCCGCGTACGTCTCCGGGGTGGCCGCGCTCGTCCGGGCCGCCCACCCGGACCTCGGCCCGGAGCAGGTCGCCGACCGGCTGATCCGCACGGCCGACAGCCCGCCCGAGGGGAAGAACGCCGAGGTCGGCCACGGGGTGGTGAATCCGTACCGGGCGGTGGCGAGCCTGCTCGGCACCCGTACCGACCCGCCGGCCGGCGCGATGCCGGCACCGCCCTCCACCGCGGACCCGCTCGCCTGGCAGGGCACCGTCGCGGTCTGGGCCGCCGTCGTCGGCGCGCTCGTCGCCGCGCTGCTGCTCTCCGTCAAGCCGATCCTGATCCGCGGGCGACGCCGGGGCTGGCGCCCGGGCCGCCGCCCGTCCGGAGCGGACGCCACGACCGGCTGACGCCCCCTCGTTCCGGCACCACCGCGCCAACGGGACGAGCAAGTCCCGCGGCACGCCCAGCCGGACAGCGCTGAGCGCCGCCCACCGGTGCGGTGGACGGCGCTCAGCCGACGCTGTCAGCGCAGGATGCCGGGCGTACCGCCGCCGTCCGCACCCCACACGTCCTCGTCCTCCTCCAGCCAGGTGTTGCGAGGAAGCTCCTCCTCGCCGTAGCCGGCGCCGGTACCCATGCCGGCCATGCCACCGACGCCCCGTGCGCCCGCACCGACGCCCTTGGCGCCCACGCCGGCGGCACCCGCGCGGCCGCCACCGCGGCCGGCCCCACCGGCCGCACCGCCCATCATCGGCGCCATGCCACCCGCGCCGAGCTTTCCGCCGGCGCCGAGCTTGCCACCGGCGCCTCGGCCGCCACCGCGATTGGCGCCGGCCCCGCCGCCGCCCATCATCGGCCCCATGTTCGGGCTCACCGGCCGGCCGAGCGAGCCGCCGCCCGGGATCACGCCACCGCCGCCCAGGCCGCCGCCACCGCCGCCCAGCCCGCCACCGGCGCCGAGCCCGGAGGTGCCGGGCAGGCCGCCGCCACCGCCGCCGCCGAGGGCGGGAACGGTCGGGGCACCGGCCCCGGCCAGACCGCTGCCGTAGTCGTCGGCGAGGCTGTCGGTGCTCGGCGTGTAGCCGTCGCCCGGGTCGTAGCCGCCGCTGGGGTCGTAGCCGCCGTTGGTCAGGCCGGGGTGCGTGGTGGAGCCGATCCCGGTGGTCCCGGTCTCGGGCATGCCGGCCCCGCTGAGCGACGGCATGCCGCCGCCCGGCATGCCGCCGGTCGAGGGCATCCCGCCCATGCTGGGTGCGCCGCCGACGCTGCCGGCGCCGGGGCCACCGCCGAGGTTCGGCGTCTCCACCTCGGGGCTCTGGACGCCGAGCGGCGTGGTCTGGCCGGGCGTACCCGAATCGATCGTCGTGTACTCGCCGCTGACCTGGTTGTAGACCTTGGCCGCCTCATCCGACTTGTCGTTGATCCAGTCCGCCAGCGAGGTGAGCGGATCGAGCAGCCCGAGGAAGTCGGGCTTGACCTTCATCTCGAAGAAGCCGGTGCTGATCACGAGGCGGCCGTTGCGCGCCTCCAGCACGTCGTTGACGCAGCTCGCCGGAATGGGAAAATCGGCCTGCGCGGCGCTCAGCTTGTCGGCGGCGTCGTTGAGCGACCGGACGATGCCGTTCTGGCCCTCGGCGTCCTCGACGATCCGGCCGGTGTCCTTCGCGATCTGCTCGACGTGGGTCTTGAAGGAGTCGTACGCCGGCCCCTTCCACACCTCGCCCAGGTCCTTGACGTTCTTCTCCAGGCTCTCCTTCACGGAGTTCAGGTTCTTCAGCAGTTGGTCCCAGCCCAGCGCGGCACTGGCGACGTCGCCCGGCCGGCCCGCAATAACGACCTGCTGGCACATCTCTTCCCAGCTCGGCATCCTGTCACCCTCTCCGTTCAGCCGTTGGATCCGCTGGTGGCGGCTTCGCTGAAGGCGCGCTCCATCTCGGCCGCGGACATGGCGTTGGCCTTCTCCGCCGTCTCGTAGTTCTCCTTGACCTCACGCAGCGCGTTCGCCGCCTTGTAGAGGTCCTCGGCGAGCTTGCGGACGTTCTGCTGCGTGCTGGTGAACAGGCTGGAGTGCTTGCGGGCGAGGTCCCCCGCCCGGTCGAAGCCACCGAGCGGGCTCGAAGCCCCGCCACCCACGGCGTTCACGCCGGCGCCGCCGGCGGTGCCGCCCATCTTGTCCTGGATCTCGACCATCGTGTACGACTGCTTGTTCAGGAACGAGGCGTGCGACTCGAGCCACTCGATGGCGCTGTCCAGGCTGGACGCGTCCCACTCGGTGTTGTCGCCGCTCTCGCCCGCCCCCGGCACCAGGCCGGAGGGGGTCTGCGCCCGGTTGACGTTGTCCATCGTGATGCCGCTGATGTGCACCGTGGGTGCCAGCGGGGTGATGGGCATGTAGGGGGTGTCCACCCGGAGCTCGTCCGGCTGCTCCGTCCTGTCCACCCGTGGGCTCGTCCGGTCTTCCGTCATCGGTTCCTCCCCGTCGCCGACTGACAATCTGGCTTACTGCTGGTGCCCGCCGGGAGCCGGCGGAGGTGGCGGTGCCGTCGGCGCGGTGCCGGGTGGCTGCCAGGCATCGGCCTGGGGCGCCGGGGGCACGCCGTACGGATTGGGCCCGCCGGTGGGCATCGGGCCGTACCCGGGCGGAGGTCCCGCCTGGGGCGGAACGGGCAGGCCCGTCGGTGCCCCGCCGGTCGGCGGGTGTCCGGGCGTACCGAACTGCGGGATGTTGGGCGGCACCCCCGGGGCGCCGCCCGGCGGGTGACCGGGAGGCGGCGGGTAGCCGGGCGGGCCGGCCTGTGGACCGCCGGGTGGCGGGTAGCCGGGCGGGCCGGCCGACGGGGAATAGCCGGGCGGGCCGGCCGTCGTCTTCCGGCGGGACCGGCGTACCAGCACGATCACGACGATCAGCAGGACGAGGGGCACGGCCAGGCAGAATGCCGCCTGGATCAGCGCACCCGGGCCCTTCTTCATGCTGAACGACACGGCTGGCCCGTCGTCCTCCGCCGGGTCGACCGCGCCGGCGGACGGGGTGGCACCGGTCGCGGCGCCGGCGAGCAGCGGGTGCGCGTCCACCGCCGGCACGGACCGGGTCAGCGCGGCGAGCGGGTCGATCGCGCCGAAGCCGTACTGGCTGTCGCGGCCGGCCGGGCCCTTGTCGCGGGCGGTGCGGATCAGCCGGTTCGCCACGTTGGCCGCGTCGAGGTCCGGGTACTTCGCCCGGACCAGCGCCGCCACGCCGGACGTGATGGCGGCGGCGTCGCTGGTGCCACTGCCGAGGCCGTACCCGTTGGGCGAGACGGACTTCGGCCGGGGGGAGATGATGTCCTCCATCGGCGCGGCGAGCACCGCCTCCGGCCCGCCGACGCTCTCGGCGAAGTGCCCCCCGTCCTTCGCCAGGCCGGTCACCGCGATGACGCCGGGGATGTTGGCCGGGCTGCTGACACGCCGGTCGCCCTGCTTCCGGTTGCCGGCCGAGGCGACCAGCACGACGTCCTTGTCGAGGGCGTACCGGACGGCCGCGATCTCGGCCGGGGTGGGTTGCGCCTCGGCGCCGACAGACATGCTGATCACGTCCGCGCCAGCGTCGGCCGCCCACCGGATGCCCTCCGAGAGGTCACCCGAGTTGAAGGAGTCGCCCATGGAGACGGGCAGGATCTTCGCCTCCGGGGCGATGCCCAGGTGTCGCATCGCGCCACCACCCCTGGACGCGATGATCCCGGCCATCGCCGAGCCGTGGGCCAACCTGGTGTCGTCGTCGCGGCGGCCGTCGGGGGCCGCGCCGGCCGTCACACCCTTGCCCGGCAGCACCTGGCCGCGCAGATCGGGCAGGTTCGGGTCGACGCCGGTGTCGATGACGGCGACGGTGACACCCTTGCCCTTGGTCACCTTGTGCGCCTGGGGGATCTTCAGCGAGTCGAGGTACCACTGGAGGCCGCGCACGGTGTCGGCGCGTGCCGGGTCGGGCGCGAGCAGCGGGCCGGTCCCGGCGCCGACGGCCAACGCCACCGCGGCGACGGCCACCCTGAACAACGGCCGCGAAGGCTTCCTCGCACGCATGACTCTCCCAGGACCTATCGGCGCACAACGCGACGCGGCTCCGACCCGGTCGAACCGGACCGGAGCCGCGTCGGCGACTGTGTCAGTTCCACGCCTTGGCGTTGCTCATCTCGGTGCTGACGTAGTTCTCGCGGGCGATGCCCACCGCGCCACCGATGTCGTTCAGGATCTTGTTGATGTCCCGGACGGCGGCGTCCCACTGCGCCTGGTGCTGCTCGTACGCGGCACGGTCCTCACCGTCCCACTGGAGCTTCGACAGCATCGACCGCAGCGTGTCCAGCTTCTCGTCGATGGTCCGCGAGATGGCCATCATCTGCTGGTTGCTGCTCTCGAGGACCGCGTAGTCAACCTTGATGCTCATGAGTTCCTCCCCTGCTCGTCTCGGCGGATCACGGGTTGAGTGCAGAGTGGAACTTGTCCAGCATCTGCTGCTGCTCTTCGTCGTTGACCTGGTGCGTCGTACCCGACTTGTCGAGCAGGTCGGCGATGTTGTCCATCGCCGTCAGCAGCTTGCCCGTGTCCTCGTTCCAGCGCTGCATCAGCGACTGGAAGCCGGTGGACGCCTGCCCCTTCCAGGCGATGGCCAGGTCGTCGACCACGTTCCACAGCTTCTTCAGCTCGCCGTCGACCTCGCTGCGCGTGGAGCGCACGTCACCCGCGGCGGTATGCAGAGTCGCTGCTTCGACCTCGAACGCCATGCTTCACACCCTTCCGTCTTCTTGTGGCGGCGCAGTCGCCGCGTCCTCCCCCGCCGCAAGGCAATCACCCCACCGACGGACACTCAGCCAAGACCGTAGCGGACGCCGTCCAGTCCGCGCAGCCCTGCCCCGGCCGGCTGCCAGCCGCTCGACGGCCGCGCCCCTAGGAGGAACGGAAGTACGAGCGGACGTGCATCACCAGGCCCCCCACGAATATGACGACCAGCAGCGCCACCAGGGTCCACTGCAGTCCGTCGTCCGCGACGGAACCGAGCGCCACCGCGAACGCGGCCGCGCTGCTGAGCACGGCGATCTCCGCCAACCGCTGGGCCAGACGCGAGCGGGTCAGCTGCGCGACCACTCCCAGCACGACGAAGAGCATGACGGCGACGAGTGCGTACCCGAACAAGACTGCCTGCCACGCCACGGCGCCGCCCACCTTTCGTGCGGCCGCTCAGGCCGCGTAGAACCCCGAATCCTGCACCCAGTCGATCTTGATGTCCTTGATGTCGGGATCGGGCCCCGAGGCGAAGCCCGGCTTGGACTCGGCGGTGAACTGGTGCACCTCGGCCCCCCGGAACGAGCTCGTGATGGTGGAGAGCGCCGAGCCGATGTCCTGGAAGACGAGCGCGATGATCGCCATGCTGGCGGTCAGGCCGGCCACCCCGATCGCGTTCGCCAGCGGGATGGTGGGCGGGAACGCCTGGAGCGCCACCGCCGCGATCACCGCGATCAGGATCGTCGTCAACACGGCGACCAGCGCGTCGATCACGGAGTTGTAGTGGTCCTGGAGGCCCTGCAACGCGTCCTTGTTGGCGTTGAGCGCCTCGGCGAGAGCCGCGACCTCCATGTTCAGCTGCTGCACGAACGTGTCGAACGCCTCGCGGTCCTCGAAGTCCCACTCCTCGGCGGACGGCGGCACGCTCTCCATCGCCTTGCCGAACTGGTCCCCGCCGAGATACGCGGCCGCGTCGCCCCAGGACTTGATGGCCTTGGAGATCTCGTCGTTGTCGAAGGACTCGAGGTGGACGATGGCGGCGACGAGGATGCCGGCGCCGGCCAGCCACATCCAGTTGGCGCGGGCCGCCCCGGCCAGCGTACGCACCGGCGCGGTCTGCGCCGCGACACTGTGCGTCCCCACCACCGAGCCCGAGGAATTGGCGATCAGGATCTCCGGCATCAGCGCCTCCCTGCGTCCTGCGCCCGCGAGGTCACTTGACCACCCAGGGCTGGTCCGACTTCTCCCAGTTGCTTGCGGTCTGCTGAAGGTTGTCGGCCGCCCTCTGCAGGTGCTCGACGCCCTTGCTCAGGTTGTCGACGTGCTCGTCGATCACCGCGTTGTGCCTGCCCACGGTGCCGATGCCCAGGATGGTCATGGACATGCCGGAGAGCTTGACCTCGTCCAGCTTCTCCTTGGCGTTCCGCAGGAACGCCTTCGGGCCGTCCTCGGCGGCCAGCTTCTTCGCGGCATCCCTGATCGCGCCGACGTCGACCGTGTTCGCCACTGTCCTCCCCCTTCGTCGTCAGCCGCGCAGCCGGCGCAGCGGGTCGTTGATGTCCACCCCGAACTGGCGGAACCACTCCTCCGGGGTCACCTTCCCCGCCTCGGCCCGCCGGACCAGGTCCGCACCGCCGACCATCTCCTCCACCAGCTCGCGCTGCCGCTCGGCGTGCGCGGCGTAGGCGGCGTCGATCGCCGCCTGGAGCGACTCGACCAGGGTGAAGCTGTCCAGCCGCATGGCCCGGGGGTCCAGCTCGATGTCGCCGACCTTCAGGTCACCGTCGACGGTGACCTGGACCAGGCCGTCCGGGCTCTCCCCGGTGACCCGCAGCTCGGCGCGCTGCCGCTGGAAGTCCGCCAGCCGGCGCTGCTGCTCCTGCGCCTGCCGCAGGAGGCCCTCGAGTCCGGCCGCTCCCGCGCCCGGCGTCCACGATGTGCTCAACACGGTCCTCTCGTCGGCTGCGGCGCTCGTGCCGCAGGTTACCGGATGCGATCACCCCCCGGCCGACCCCGCAGCAGGCCGGCTCGTCAGACGGGCTCCGCCCAGGCGGTCTGGATGAGCTGCTGGCCGTCGCGCCGGCGCACCAGCGTCCCCCGGCCCGGCGGCTGCGGGCTCGGCCGCAGCGTGCCGAAGACCGCGCCCTCCTCCCGGTTGCCGGACATCAGCAGGCCGGGCTGGTCCAGCTCGCGCAGGCGCTGCAGGACCGGCTCGTAGAGCGCCCGGGCCACGCCACCCACCCGCCGGGTGACGATCAGGTGCAGGCCGATGTCGCGCGCCTGGGGCAGCAGCTCGTGCAGGGCGCTGAGCGGGTTGTTCCCACCCGAGGCGACCAGGTCGTAGTCGTCGACGAGGATGTAGAGGTCCGGCCCCTTCCACCAGCTGCGGTCGCGCAGCTGCGCGGTGGTGACGTCCGGGCCGGGCAGCCGGTTGGACAGCGCGCTGCGGATCGAGCCGAGCCCCTGCGCGAACACCTGGTTCGACGGTGCGTAGTCGAGCAGGTGGTCCCCCTCGACGGCACCGAGCAGACCGCGCCGGTAGTCGGCGATGACCAGCCGCGCCTGCGCCGGCGTGTACCGCTCCGTGATGCCCCGCGCGATCAGCCGCAGCAGGTTGGTCTTGCCGCACTCGGCGTCGCCGAAGACCGTCAGGTGCGGCTCGTTGACGAGGTCGAGGTAGACCGGGGCCAGCGCCGACTCGTTGACGCCGATCGGCAGGCCGGGCGCCGACCGGTCGACGACCCGGGCCAGCTCGCTGAGGTGCAGCCGGCGCGGCAGCAGCCGTACCTTCGGCGCCGGCTGGCCCTTCCAGGCCTCCGCGACGTGCCGGGACAGGGCGATGGACGCCTCGGTCAGGTCGTCGATGTCGCGCCGGCCGTCGATCCGGGAGATGGCGGTCAGGAAGTGCAGCTTGTCGCGGGTCAGGCCGCGCCCGGGCGAGCCGGTCGGGACGTTCGCCGCCGCCCGCCGGTCGATCTCCGACTCGTTGGCGTCACCGAGGCGCAGCTCCAGCTTCGTGCCGAGCAGGTCCCGCATGTTGATCCGGATCTCCGCCCACCGCACGGCGGTCAGCACCACGTGCACGCCGAAGCCCAGGCCGCGGTTGGCCAGGGTGGTGATGGTCTGCTCCAGCTCCTCGTACTCCTGGCGCAGGGTGTTCCAGCCGTCGACGACGAGGAAGACGTCGCCGAACGGGTCGTCGGCGAACTCCCCGGCCGCCCGACGCCGGCGGTAGCTGGCCACCGAGTCGATGCCGTGCTGGGCGAACCGGTTCTCCCGCTCGTCCAGGACGGCCACCACCTCGGCCACCGTGCGGCGCACCGCCTCGGTGTCGCGCCGCCCGGCCACGCCGGCCGTGTGCGGCAGCCCGTCCAGGCTGCGCAGCGCGCCACCGCCGAAGTCGAGGCAGAAGAACTGCACCTCGCGCGGGGTGTGGGTGAGCGCGAGCGAGGCGAGCATGGAACGCAGCATGGTGCTCTTGCCGCTGAGCGAGGCGCCGACGATCACCACGTTGCCGCCGGCGCCGGCCAGGTCCACGAGCATCGGGTCACGACGCTGCTCGTACGGCCGGTCCACGATGCCCACGGGAGCGGCCAGCCGCCCGCGCCCGACCCACGAGGCGGTGCAGAGGCCGTACCTCGGGTCGACGCTCAGCGGCGGCAGCAGCTCGCCGAGGCCCGGCGGCTCCGCCAGCGGCGGCAGCCAGACCTGGTGCGCCGGGCGGCCCCGCCCCTTGAGCCGGTCGATCAGCACGTCCAGCATCGCCACGGCCTTGCCGTCGGTGGGCTGCTCCGGCTCGAGCGCGTCCGGCACCGGCAGGGTCGGGTTCTGCACCGGCACGAAGTCCACCCCGTACCGGACGATCCGGCGCTGCACCAGCGCCCGTGACGACCCAGCGGCCTGCCCCGGGGCCCGGTACGGTCCGGACACGTACGCGGCCCGGAATCGCAGCATGGTGGTGGTGTCGGTCTTCAGGTAACCGTGGCCGGGGGCGTTGGGCAGCTCGTACGCGTCCGGCACGCCGAGCACGATCCGGCTCTCCACCGCCGAGAAGGTGCGCAGACCGATCCGGTACGACAGGTGGGTGTCCAGGCCGCGCAGCTTGCCCTCCTCCAGCCGCTGGCTGGCCAGCAGCAGGTGCACGCCGAGCGACCGGCCCAGCCGGCCGATCATCACGAAGAGGTCGATGAAGTCGGGCTTCGCGGCGAGCAGCTCGCTGAACTCGTCGCAGATGATGAGCAGGCTGGGCATCGGGTCCAGCGGCTCGCCGGCGGCCCGGGCCTTCTCGTAGTCGTAGCGGGAGACGTAGTTGCCGGCGGCCCGCAGCACCTCCTGGCGGCGGGTCATCTCGCCGGCCAGCGCGTCCTTCATGCGGTCGACCAGCGGCAGCTCGTCGGCCAGGTTGGTGATCACCGCGCTGGTGTGCGGCAGCGCGTCCAGCGAGGCGAAGGTGGCGCCACCCTTGAAGTCGACCAGGACGAAGTTGAGCTCCTCGGAGGAGTGCGTCACCGCCAGCGCGCCGACGATCGTGCGCAGCAGCTCGCTCTTGCCGGAACCGGTCGCGCCGATGATCAGGCCGTGCGGGCCCATGCCCTCGTGCGCGGACTCCTTGAAGTCCAGCTCGACCACGTTGCCGTCCGGCCCGACGCCGAGCGGGATGCGCAGCCGGTCGCGGTGGCTGCGCGGGCGCCAGGTCTGCTGCACGTCGACGGCGGCGGCGTCGCCGACGCCGAGCAGGTCCGGCAGCTCCATGCTCTTGGCCAGCGGCTCGTCCGACGTGGTCTGCTGCTGCGACAGCCGGTACGGGGCGATCTGCCGGGCCAGCCCCTCGGCGGCGGCCTCGGTGAGCCGGTCCGGCCGGCCGAGCCGCGACGAGGACGTGCCGCGGACCAGTTCGAGGGAGCTGCCGTCGCCCACGTCGAGGCAGAGCAGCCAGCGGCCGGCGTCCCGGGGCACGGTGCCGGAGAGGTCGATCACGGTCGCGCCGAGCAGCCCCGGCCCCATGAGTTGGCAGGCCGCCGAGACCTCGCCCCCGTCGATCACCACCACGAGGTGCGCCGCGCTGGTCAGCGGCTTCGCCTCCGGCGCGAACCGGGGCCGGCCGGCCAGCTCGCCGGCGAGCGCCTCCTCGGCCTCGGCGAGGCTCGCGAAGACCATCCGACGGGCGCCCGCCGCGTCGGTACGGGCGCTGTGGTGGTTGTGCGGCAGCCACTTCACCCAGTCCCAGGCGGGCTGCCGGTCCGGCGCGGCGACGATCGCGACGACCATGTCGTCCGGGGCGTGGAAGGTGGCGAGCTGGCCGAGCGCGGCCCGGGTCAGGTCGAGCACCGGCTCCCGGTCGCCGCGCAGCACCACCCGGCTGAAGGCCCGCACGGAGAGCGCGGTCGGCAGGTCCGGCACGCTCGAGTGGGCGCGGACGAAGCGACGCAGCGCGATGGCGCTCATCGGCTCCAGGTCCTCGACCGGCTTGGTCTCCGGCGGGACGATCTCCACGGCCAGGCGCTGCGGGCCGGTGGCGATCCGGGTCTCGCCGAAGTCGTCCTCGGTGATCCGCCGCTCCCACAGCCGGCGGGAGGCGGCGATCGACCAGAGCGCGTCCGGCTCCGGGTGCCGCCAGGCCATCGCCGCCCGCTGCTGCTCGGCGGCGCGCCGGGTGCGCTTGCGCATCTGGGCCAGGTAGCGCATGTAGTCGCGCCGGTCGGCGTTGAGTTCGGCCTTGTCGTTGTTGCCGTTGCTCAGCGAGCCGATCGCCATGCCCAGCATCGAGACGCCGAAGAGCCCGCCGGCGATGTAGGTCATCGTGCCGCCGCCCCGGCCGGCGTAGAGGAACGCCATGGCGCCCACGCCGCAGACCATGGGCAGGATCATCAGCAGCTGCCCCATCCCGCGCGGGGTCGGCTCGGGCAGCTCCGGAGGCGACTCCAGCAGCACCTCGCCTCGCGGCAGCGCAGGCCCCGGCTGACGCGGGAGCCGGCGGAACACCACCGTGCTCACGGCTGTCTCCTCCCCAGAAGCGGCCCTGATGAAGTTCGGCGAGCGACCGGAGTCGTCGGGTGGGCATCGTACGTGCCCGCCATCGTAGGTAATCTCCCGTGGGCGTCAGGAACCCGTGCGTCGGTACCGCCGGCCAGGGGTGATCGAAGAGAGCGCGAGGAGGCCACTGTGGCGACGAAGACGGCGACCGGCGGCCTGAGCCGGATCACCATCGTGGCGCCCCGCACGCGGATGGACCTCGCGCTGCCGTCGGACGTGCCGCTCGCCGACCTGCTGCCGACCCTGCTCCGTTACGCGGGTGAGGACCTGGCCGACGAGGGGGTGCGGCACGGCGGCTGGAGCCTGGCCCGGCTGGGCGGCCAGCCGCTGGACGGCGGCCGGACCGCCACGCAGCTCGGCATCCGCGACGGCGAGGTGCTCTACTTCAACCCCCGGTCCGCCACCGCGCCGGAGATCGTCTTCGACGACGTGGTCGACGCCGTGGCCACCGCCACCAACCAGCGCCCGGGCGCCTGGCAGGTCGGCACCACCCGTTCCTTCGCGGTGCTCTTCGCCGCGGCGGCGCTCGGCGCCGGCGCGGTGGCGGCGCTGTTCACCGGGCCGCCGCACCTGCCCGGCGCGCTGGCCGCGCTGGTCGTGGCGGTCGCCCTGCTGGTCGCCGCGGCCGTGTTGTCCCGGGCCGCCGCCGACAGCGCGACCGGGTCGGTGCTGGGGGTCGTCGGCCTGGCGTACGCGGGGGTCGGCGGCCTGCTGCTGCTCGCCGGCGACCGCCCGCTCACCGAGCTGGCGGCCCCGCACGTGCTCCTCGGCGCCACGGCGGTGGTGCTCTGCGCGGCGGTGGCCGCGCTGGCCGTCGGCGACCGGCTCCCGCTCTTCTTCGGCGCGGTCGCGGTCGGTGCGGCCACCGGCCTCGGCGCGCTGGTCAGCCTCGCCTTCGACACCGACGCGCCGGCCGCCGCCGCCGTCGTCGCCGCGGTCGCGTTCGGCGCGGTGCCGGCGCTGCCGATGGCGGCGTACCGGCTGGCCCGGCTGCCGGTCCCGTCCATCCCGACCGGCCCCGACGACCTGAAGAGCGACACCGAGTCGGTGGACGGCCGGCAGGTCCTCCAGCTCAGCGAGCGGGCCGACGAGTTCCTGACCGGCCTGCTCTGGACGGTGTCGCTGCTGGTGCTCGGCGCCCAGGTCGTGCTCGCGCTGCACGGCAGCCTGCCGGCGGTGCTGCTCTGCCTCGTGCTGGCCCTGCTGTCGCTGCTGCGGGCCCGCCCGTTCCTGGGCCGCGCCCAGCGCACCCCGGTGCTGTTCGCCGGTACGGCGGGGCTCGGCCTGACCGCCGCCGCCACGTTCGGCAACGGCTCGACGGCGGTACGCCTCGGCCTGATCCTCGGCGGCCTGGTGCTCGCGGCCGTGGTGAGCCTGATCTACGGGCTCACCGTGGCCGGCAAGCGGATCTCCCCGGTCTGGGGCCGGCTGCTCGACATCGTGGAGATCATGCTGATCATCGCGCTGGTCCCGCTGGCCTTCTGGGTCGTCGGCCTCTACGGCTGGATCGTCAACCTCCGCCCCTGACCCGCGCTCTCAGTCGGTCGGGTGCAGGGTCGTGACGGTGGTGGCCGCCGGGGCCGTGGCGTAGACGCCCGGGCCGTGCTGGCCGTCCACCGGGCGGGCCGGCGAGCCGGACCGGCGCGCCACCTCCCGTACCGCCTTGACCAGCGCCTCCACGTGGTCGTCGAGCGCCGCGACCCGGAGCATCGGCGGGGCCACGCGCCCGCCCGGCAGCACCACGGCGGCCAGGGTGTGCGACGGGGCCGACGTCGCCGTCACCGCGTCCACCAGCGGGCCGAACGGCGCGTCGGCCCGGGGCCGCAGGACCAGGCAACGCTGGGTCCAACCGCCGCCGCGCAGGCCGGTCCAGGTCTCCGCCGGCGGCGTCGGCGCGAGGTCCAGCCCGGCCGCCGAGACCACCGCCGCGCGCAGCTCGTCGCGGCTGAGCGGCCGGTGGTCGAGCCCGGCCGCGGTCAACGCCTTGCCCAGCCGGCCGATCCCGGCGGAGAGCGTGCGGTGCACGCCGGGCATCCCGCCACCCCGGCTGACGGTCTCGACGCGGGCGTCCCGCACGGAGAGCCGCAGCGCCAGCCAGACCGTCCGGTGCGCCGCGGGCGGTGCTCCCGGCGCCGGGTACCAGACCAGGGTGTGCGAGACGACCTGGGTGCGGGTGACCGGGCCGGTGAAGTCGGCGAGCACGCGCAGTGCCCGGTCCATCACCGACGCCTCGACCGACCCGGCGGCCGCCCCGGCCCGGCCCTGCAGCGCCACCGCCGCGAACCAGCCCTGCGCGTCCTGCCCGATGCCGAGGCGGGTGCCGCGGTCCGTGAGCTCAGTCACAGTGAGCTCGGGGGCCAGGGCTGCCAGCCTCGGATCGGCCCCGCCGCCCGCCGCGACGATGCTCCTGGCCGCCTCCCGGCGCCGCCGCAGCCGGCGGCGCAGCAGCAGGTCCTCGTACCACCAGCGGCCACCGCGGCGGGCGAAGACCGCGACCACCACCGCCAGCGACAGCGCCCCGACGGCGCCGGCCAGCCAGACCGGCCCGCCCAGCGCCGCCCAGACGGCCAGGGCGCAGAGTTCCAGCACCACGAGCTGCCCCACGGCCACGGGTCCGATCCGACCACGGTCGCGCCGGTCGGCCGGGACGACCGGCCGCTGGGCGACGCCGGACGGCTGCGGTGCCGGACGACCGGGTGGCGCCTGAACCTGCGTCATCGCTGACAGTCCTTTCTGGACGGCGGAGCGTCCGCCGGATCAGGTCGGGCGCTGGTCCCGGTGACCCGTCGACGGCCCCTTATCGTAGGGAAGCCCGCGACACCGACTCGGACCTGCTCGTCGCGGACCCACCCCCCGCCGGAGGTAAGTCATGCGGACCCGCCGCGATCAGGTGCAGGCGTACCGCTTCGTCACCCGCCGGATCGTCTCGGCGCTGCTGTCGGGCGACCCCGAGACCAGCAACCTGCCGATGCGGCGGCTCGGCATGGCGGTGTTCGGCAGCGTCATCGCCGCGGCCGTGGTGCTCGGTGGCGTGGGCGCGTACGGGCAGTTCACCGGCAACACGGCGCCGCTGGAGCCGAACACCCTGGTGATCGAGCGGGAGACCGGGGCGACGTACGTCTTCGTCGACGGGCAGCTGCACCCCACCCTCAACTACGCCTCGGCCCGGCTGATCATCAACGAGCCCGCCCCGCAGGTGCGCACGATGTCCCAGGCGTCGATCCGGGACCGGCCCCGGGGGCGTACGGTCGGCATCGTCGGCGCCCCGGACGCGCTGCCGGACCGGAAGTCCCTGACGGGCCTGCCCTGGTCCGTCTGCGACGTCCCGGACCCGGCCGATCCCCGCCGGTCCGGCACCCGCGTGGTGATCGACCGCCCCCTGCCCGGCGGTGCGCCGCTCGGCGACCGGGCCGTGCTGGTGGAGGCCGACGGCCAGCGGCACCTGCTCACCGGCGACACGCGGTTGCAGGTGACGGGCGGCGACTCCGCGCTCGCCGCGCTGCGGATGGCCAACGCGCCCCGCCTGCCCGTGGGGCAGCAACTGCTCAACGCCGTGCCGGCCGGGCCGGTCCTGCGCAAACCGGCGATCACGGGCGAGGACGAGGCCAGCACCCTGACCGAGCGCCCGGCCAAGGTCGGTCAGGTCTTCCGGGCGGCGGGCCAGCACTACGTGCTCACCCGGGAGGGCCTCTCCGCGATCGGCGAGATCAGCGCGCTGCTGCTGCTGCGCGACGGCGGCCAGGTCACCGACATCACGCCGGCGCAGGCCGGCAAGCTGCTGACCGACCAGCGGGCGGAGGAGGCCGGGATGCCGCAGGCCCTGCCCGCGCTGCACCCGGTCACCGAGGGCCGGACGGCGGTCTGCGCGACCTACCGGGCGGGCACCGACGGCGGGCCGCCCACCACCACGCTGGAGGTCTTCGACCGCGTGCCGGCGGAGCTGGCCGCCCCCGGCGCGGTTCCGGTGCGGCAGAGCGCGCGCGACGGCGTGCGCACCGCCGAGGGCGTGCTGCTGCCCGGCGGCAAGGGCGTGCTCGTGCAGGCCACGCCCGGGTCCGGCGAGAGCGGCACCGCCGCCCCCGGCGCCACCGTCTACCTGATCAGCGCGCAGGGCGTCCGCTACCCGCTCGGCGTCGGCGCCATGTCGGCGCTGGGCTACGAGGGGGTCACCCCGCTGGCCGTACCCGCGTCGCTGCTGGCCCTCGTGCCCACGGGGCCGACCCTCTCACGGGACGACGCGCTCTCCCACTTCGCGCCCGGCCCCGCGCCGTCGGCGCCGGCGGGCGGCCCGGCGAAGCCGACCGGCAGCCCCGCGAAGCCGACCGAAAGCCCCGCGAAGCCGACCGAAAGCCCCGCGCCGGACCGGTCCGGCGCGTCCGCGACGCCCTCCGACGAGCCCGCGTCGGGGGCTCCCGACTCGTCCGACTCGTCGTCCCCCACCCCGGAGGCGGACGGCTGAGCGGGCACGTCGTGGATCGACGCCGACGGCGGGTCGCCCGAGTCGCGCCGGTCGACTAACCTGAGCCCTGCCAACGGTTATCGACGATGACGTACGGGGATGCTGCCATGACCGGGCGCACGACAGTCGACCTGCTGTCCCTGGAAGACTTCCACCTGAAGTTGGCCAACCGGCTGACCGAGGCGGAGAAGGCGTTGCGGAAGCTGAGCACCGAGATGCAGTGCCGGCCTCCGGCGCTGGGCTCGTTCGCCGACGCCACCGAGAACTCCCGCCGCTACTCCGACATCCACCAGTCCTATGTGGACCAGGTCGACCGGCTGCGTGCCGCCGTGAAGGCGGCGCAGAGCGCCACCGCGACGATCCTGGCCAACTACCGCACCGCCGAGGAGCGCAACGCGGCCAACTCCGCCGACATCGCCGCCGCGCTGAACGGGGTCGACGACGCGTTGAAGCGGAAGGAGGATCCGCGTGTCTGAGTACACCCAGCGCTACCAGCACGTCAGCCACCAGCAGCTCTACGACTCCGTGATGGCCGGCCAGCCGGGCCAGATCGACGGCGTCGCCGCGCAGTGGACGGCGCTCAAGGGCATGCTCGACGGGCTGTCCCGCGAGCTCAGCGGCGACCTCGACAAGCTCGCCAACACCTGGACGGGCTCGGCCTCGCAGGAGTTCCAGCGGCGGTTGACGCTCGTCACCGAATACGCCGACAAGCTCGGCGAGGGCATGGCGGACGTGAGCCGGGGCCTGACCCTGATGGCCGGCGAGCTGCGCACCGCCCGCGAGCAGGCGGAGAGCCCGGCCGAGACCGACGACCACGACCAGGCGGTCTCCGGCGCGGCCAAGGGCGCCGTGTTCGGCGTGCCGGGCATGGTCGTCGGCGGGCTGCTGGGCCACCAGCAGGACAAGGCCGAGCAGGAGAAGGCGCACCAGCGCATGGTCAAGGTGGTGGCCGAGCTGGCCGCCGGCTACGACCTCTCCGCGTACGGCCGGCTCGTCGCGCCGCCGCCACCGCACCCGGACACCCCGGGCACGACCAGTGGCGATTCCTCGACGACCCCGCGCAGCGGCCCGGGCGCCCGCACGCCGACGGCCGCGCCGGGCACCACCGGCCTCGCCGGGCAGCCGGGCGGCGCCACCGTCGCGGCCCCCGACCGGCCGAGCTCCGGACCGGGCGGCGGCGGAACCGGGACGGTCATCCCGGGCGCCGTCGGCGGCGGGCACCCGGGCGGCGGCGGAACCGGCGGCACGGTCGTCGGCACTCCCGGCGGCGTCGTGGCCGGCACCTCCCTCGCCGGCGCCACGCTGCTGACCGGCCCGACCGCCACGACAGGTCCCGCCGGGTTGGGCGGCACCTCGACGGCCTCGGCCGGGACGGGCCTCCAGTTCGGCCCGCAGGGCGGCCCGACGGGTGGCGTGCTCGGCACCGGAGCCCTCGCCGCGAGCGGCAACGCGCCGACCTCGACGGTCCGGACCGCGGGCGGCACTCCGGTGGCGGACAACCGGTCCGCGACCGGGATGGGCCGGCGCTTCGACAACGCCCGGGACGGGGCACGACAGGGCACCGCCGGTGACCGCGCGGCCAGCGGGACCGGACGTGCCGGCGGCGCGCGCGGCGCGGCCGGCGGGGCGAACCGCCCCGGCATCCTGGGCGGCGGCCACGGAGTGCACGACGACGACACCGCCGACGGCCGGCTGACCTGGCTAACGGAGGACGACATGGTCTGGGGGGACGGCGCGGCTGCCGCTCCACCCGTGCTCGGCACCGACGCCTGACGCACACCCGCACGACGACGGCCCACCCGGCGGGCGTACCACCGGGTGGGCCGTCGCACGTCCGGCGTCGTTCCCGGCGGACGCGCCCGCCGCGATCCACTTCGGACATCGTGGCGGCGGTCACCCGATCCCGGGCCGTCGCCGCGCTGCACGACCCGGGCCCGGGCGATAGGTTGGACGGGTGCCGTCCGTAGCGTCCGTCGACCCGTTCTGGTCGGTCACGCTGCGCTCGCTGCGCGAGCTGACCCGACTGGCGGTCGCCGCGCTGGTGCTCGCCGTGGGCCTCGGCGGCGCGACCGCCGCCCCGGCCCCGACGCCGTCCGCCGCCGGTCCGGCCGCCGTCACCGCCGCCCTTCCGGCCGTCGCGAGCGCCCGGGTCGCACAGCCGCTGCCGCGCCGGGAGCCCGTGGCCGAGCAGGCCAGCGACTCCGCGGCCCCGCCGGCGGCCCGTCGGGCCGACACCTCCGCCGTTCCGGTCACCCGTCCGGACGGCCCCGCCCGCGATCCCGGCCGGGGCGTCCCCGCCCGACGCGGTCCGCCCGCCGCCTGACCGTCGGCCACCGGTTTCGCACCCCAGAGGCGCCGGCGCGACGGGCCGCCGTCGCGCGACGCGGTTCCCTCCGCCCGGTCCCCGTGCTCCGGTCGCCACGTCACCGGCGTCCACCCGTCGGCCCGCCGCCGCTGGTACGCCCCGCACGCGCGCCCACGATGCCCACCCGCCCGTACGCCGGGCACAGACCCTGTCGATTCCCCTCGATCGACCGCGAGGTGCTGACCATGCAAAACGTGTTCTCCTCCGTCCTGCTGGACGTGCCCCGGGCCGCCGTGATCTGGCTGAGCCTGCTCGGCGTCGTCGCCGTCGCCGTGGCCGGCCTGCTGCTGCTGCGGCCCGGCCGCCTCCGGTTCGACGCCGGTTCCCGGATCCGGCGCGCCGCGATGCCGAGCGAGCTGGAACGGGTCGAGGAGGCGCGCGAACGGTCCCGGTACGCCGGGGAGGTCTCGGTCGCCGCGGAACGGGCCGCCGCCACCGCCGCCCGGTTGCGGGCCGACTGGCTGGCCGCGCAGGAGGAGGTGGAGGCGGCCTGGCAGGCGTACGAGGCCGCCGAGGCGGACGTCCACCGGCTGGCGGTCGCCGAGGCGATGCCCCTTCCGCGTACCGTCCGGACGCCCGCCGAGTACGCCGAGCGCGAGCGCTTCCTGCACCGGGCCGCCCTCGACGCGTACTGGCGGAAGGAGCTGTCGGTCGAGCAGCTCAGCGACGTCTTCGCGCACCGCAACGGCTGGGACCCCCGGCTGCACCCCGTCGAGCAGGAACTGGTGCTGCGCCGGGCGGTACGGGACAACCTGCTCGCCCGGCAGCGGGCGGCCCGGGAGCGGGAGCAGGCCGCGTGGCGGGCCGCCGAGACCGCCGCCGAGGCGGCGCGCAGCCTGCGGGACGAGGCGTTCGCCGCGGTCAACCGCCGCCCCGAGGAGTCGCAGTCGCTGCTGCCGCTGATCGAGGGCGCCGCGGCGGCGGAGCAGACCCGGGAGTTCCCGACGGTGACCGGCCGGGAGGTGCCGGCGGTGGCCCGGGGCCGGGCGGCGGTCGCCGCGTACTGACCGGCGGGAGCCGGGCGAAACCGGCCCCGCTGGGCTAGCGTGACGGTGTGTCCAGGGAGGCGTGGGTCGTCGTCGGCGTCGTGGCGGTCGCCACGCTGGTCGGCGCGGTGGTGCTGGCCGTCCGCGTGATCCGCACCCGCCGGCTGCTCGGCACGCTCGGGGTGAACGGCAAGGTCGCCTTCTACGGCGCGCTGCTCTACACCGTCCTGCCGATCGACCTGCTGCCCGACCCGATCTACCTGGACGACATGGCGGTGCTGACGGGCGCGCTGCTCTACCTCGGCCGGCTGGTCCGGCAGCACCGCGCCGCGAGCGCACCGCTGCCCGGCGCACCGGCCGACCCCGACCCGGCCCGCCGCCGCGTGCCGTGACCGGCGCCGCACCGCGAGACAGGGGACGGACATGCCCGGCGACCATCGGCTGACGGCCCACGACGAGCGGGTCGTGGCGTTCTGCCGGGAACGGCACCTGGCCACGTTGACCACCCTGCGCGCGGACGGCACCCCGCACGTCGTACCGGTGGGGGTCACCTTCGACGCGTCGGCCGGCCTGGCCCGGGTGATCACCGGCGGGGCGTCCCGCAAGGCGCGGCACGTCGCCGCCGCCGGCCCCGGGGGCGCCCCGGTGGCCGTGTGTCACGTCGACGGGCGACGCTGGCTGACCATCGAGGGGCGGGCCGTCGTGCGCTCCGACCGGCCCGTCGTCGCCGAGGCCGAACGGCGGTACGCCGAGCGCTACCGGACGCCCCGCCCGAATCCGGACCGGGTGGTCATCGAGATCGCGATCACCCGCCTGCTGGGCAGCCTGTAACCGTCTGACCGGTTCGTCCCTCGGCACGCCCCCGGGGCGCCGTCGACCGGTCCGTCCCACGCCCCCGGGTGCCCTCGACCGGTCCGTCCCGCGCCACGCCCGCCGGATGCCCTTGATCGGTCCATCCCGCCCCGCGCGACCGGCGGTGGGCGGGCCGGCCCGGCGCGGACGGCACCCGCGGGGCGTGTGACGTGGGGCATCCGTACGCCGGAATCCTGCCGACCGTGGCCCGGTTGAACCTCGACGTGCGGCCGGTACGCCCCGGCCGAGGGCCCGGAATGCCCGTCGGAGCAGGGCCGTTGCATCCCCGAGTACGCCCGTGGGCCGACCGCTGCGGGCCTGTCGAGTCCCCGAGCCGAGCGCCTCTCCCGGTGCTGCGCGCCCCCGGTCCCCCCGGAGGCGCCGACCCCCGATTGGAGCCCGACCATGAATTCGATCGTCCAGAAGAGTGGCCTTTCCGTCGCCGGCCTGCTGGTGGCCGGCGGATGCCTCGCGGGTCCGGCGGTGGCCGCCCAGGCGGCGCCGCCGGCGACCACCCCGGTCGGTTCGGTGCACACCGACAAGGACGGCCGCGCCGACAAGAACGGTCGCGCCGCCAAGGAGGGCCGTGCCGACAAGAACGGTCGCACCGACCGGCGTGCCGAGCGCACGGTGGGCATCCAGTACCAGGCGCAGCCCAACTTCTACTACTGCGGCCCCGCCGCGACCCGGATCGCCCTGTCGGCGCTGGGCAAGGCGCTCCCCCAGGACGAGGTCGCCAGGAAGCTGGGCACCACCGAGGCCGGCACCGATTCGGCCCTGGACACCACCCGGGTGCTCAACGAGCTGACCGACCGCGGGTACCGGACCACCGAGATCCCGGATTCGGTGGCCACGCCGGAGCAGGTCGACCGGCTGCGGGCCGACGTCGTCGCGGCCCTGGACGAGGGCCGGCCGGTGGTGGCCAACATCAAGGGCACCGCGGTCGACACCGTCGGCAACCCGCACTCGTACGAGGGTGGGCACTACCTGACCCTGGTGGGCTACCGGGACGGCGGCGACCTGATCCGGATCGCCGACCCGGCCGCCCCCGAGGGCGAGTACTGGATGACCCTGGAGAAGGTCGCCAACTGGATCGCCGAGCGCGGCTACTCGTCCTGATCCGACCCGACGAGGGCCGGCCCCCGCGCGGGGGCCGGCCCTCGCGCGTCCTGTCCGGCCGGGTGGGGCGGCGACCGGCGCGACGGTGAGCCACGTCGATCGCGCGCGGTGGGTTCGGTCGCCGGTTCTCGGGTACCAGGCCCACAGCCGACCGTTCCGCAACCGGTAAGGGGCAGACATGACCAACCCACAAGACACCGCCGGGCAGGACGTGGTGGACGTCCTGACCGCCGACCATCGTGAGGTCGAGTCACTCTTCGTGCAGTTGGAGAGCCGGCAGGGCACCCCCGAGCACCGCCGGCAGCTGGCCGACGTGGTGATCGCCGAGCTGGTCCGCCACGCCGTCGCCGAGGAGATGCACGTCTATCCGACCGCCCGCAAGGCGTTGCCCGACGGCGACCAGATCGCCGAGCACGAGATCTCCGAGCACGCGGACGCCGAGCGGACCATGAAGGAGCTGGAGTCGCTCGACCCGTCCGACCCGCGCTTCGACGAGCTGCTGGCGCACCTGACCAGCACGATCCGGCACCACGTCAAGGACGAGGAGTCCGACCTCTTCCCCCGCCTGCGCGCCGCGGTCGCCCACGAGGAGATGGTCGAGCTGGCCGGGAAGGTGGAGGCGACCAAGAAGACCGCCCCGACCCGACCGCACCCGGCCGCGCCCGACCGACCGCCGGCGAACAAGCTGCTCAACCCCGGTGCCGGCCTGGTGGACCGGATGCGGGACGCGCTGAGCGGCCGGACCACGTCGATGGCGGAGCTCGGCGAGAAGCAGCGCTGACCCGCCCCTACCAACGGTGGCCACGCCCGGCCCGGGGCGTGGCCACCGGCGTACCCACCGGCCGACGCCGGCCCGCGGCCCCTGCCGCCTCGGAGCGGCGCCTGCCGGCCCGCGCGGCGCCGGCCGCCTGGGGCAGCGCCTGCCGCCTCGGGAGGCCCTTGCCGCCTCGGGCGGCCCCTGCCGGCCCGCGCGGCGCCTGCCGAGGGGTCTCCGGTTGCCGGGCCGGCTCAGGGCTCCGGCGCGATCCGGCGCAGGCCGTCCGCCTCGGAGACGATGACCGCCTCCATCGGGCAGGAGTCCGCGGCGTCCACCAACGCGTCGTCCGGCGCCACCCGCTCGGCGAGCGGCCGGGCCAACCCGCCCACCAGCACGAAGTGCTCCGGCGCGGTGCCCGCGCAGATCCCGGACCCGATGCACCGGGTCGGATCCACGTGCACCCGCCACTGCTCGTCCATCCCACTCATCCCTTCACCAACTCACCGGCATGGCGACGAGCCCCCGGACCAGCAGGCCGCTCTTCCAGGTCAGCTCGGATTCCGGCACGGCCAACCGCAGGTCGGGCGTGCGGGCGATCAGCGTCTCCAGGACGACCTGGAGCTCCATCCGGGCGAGCTGCGCGCCGACGCAGTGGTGCACCCCGTGCCCGAAGCCCAGGTGGGGGTTCACCTGCCGGGTCAGGTCGAGCCGGTCCGCCTCGGCGAAGACCGTCTCGTCCCGGTTCGCCGAGGGGATCGACACCACCACCGGCTCGCCGGCCCGCACCAGCACGCCGCCGAACTCGATGTCCTCTGTGGCGTAGCGGGCGAAGGCCGAGGACGCGCCGAGCGGCACGAACCGCATCAGCTCCTCGACGGCCGCCGGCACCAGGTGCGGCCGCGCCCGCAGCCGGGCCCACTCGTCGGGGTGGGTGAGCAGGGCGTACACGAAGTTGGGGATCTGGGTCACGGTCGTCTCGTGCCCGGCCGCGAGCAGCCCGGCGGCCAGCCGCACGACCTCGTCCTCCGCGAGCCGGTCGTCGGCGTCCCGGGCCCGGACCATCGCGCCGATCAGGTCGTCGGTGGGTTGCTCACGTCGCCGCGCGATCAGCTCGCCCATGTACGCGAGCAGGTTGTCGATGTACTCCTGGGCCTGTTCCGGGCTCAGCGAGGTGGTCGACACGATCGCCTCGGACCAGGTGTGGAAACGGTCCTGGTCGGTCACCGGGACGCCGAGCAGGTCGCAGATGACCCGGATCGGCAGCGGGGTCGCCAGGTGCGCCACCAGGTCGGCCGGCGGGCCGGCGGCGAGCATGCCGTCGACCAGCTCGTGGGCCACCTCCCTGGTCCGGGGTCGCAGCTGCTCCACCCGCCGGGCGGTGAACGCCTTCGCCACCAGCCGACGCAGCCGGGTGTGCTCCGGCGGATCCATCGACAGGATCCCGCCCTCCTGCTGCCGCGGCGTGTTGCGGGGCTCGTCCCGGCCCACCGAGGCGGCCCGGCTGAACCGCGGGTCGCCGAGCACGGTGCGGACGTCGGCGTGGCGGGTGGCGAGCCAGGCCGGCTCGCCGTAGGGCATCCGGATCCGGGTGAGCGGCTCGTCCCGGCGCAGCCGGGCGTAGCGCGGGTCGAGGTTGAGCCGGTCGGGGTCGCTGAACGGATAGCGCTGGGGGGCGGTCGTCTCGGGGGCCTCGGTCACCGGATGACTTCCTCTCGTCACGGCACCCCAAGGGGTGGGCACCGGTCCGGTCGGGGACGACTCCACTTTGAGTCATGTTCCGACTGCGGATAGTAGCGAGAGTGGTCGATCCTTGGCTAGCGGTACGCGTCGATCCGTCAGGAAGCGAACGTCCCGGGCCACCGACCGCGCGGCGACCCGGGACGGCACGACGGGCTCAGCGGACCTGGTCGCCCTCCCCGGTGCGGGTCTGGGCCTGGTCGACGCCCTTGTCGATCTGCTCGTCGTACTTGCCGCCCGTGCGCTGGTCGGCCATGTCGCCGCCCTTCTCCAGGCCCTGGTCGACCTGCTTGTCGTGCTTGTCGGCGAAGTCCTTGGCCTTGTCCATGAAGTCACTCATCGGGGTCCTCCTCGAATCCGGGTCCGATCTCTGCCTTCCCTGAGGTCGGGGGCGCAAACGCGACGGAGAGGCGGCCGGAGGGCGACCGGGAAACGGTCGGTAGCCCTCCGAGGCGTCGGCCACCCATCTAGCGTGAAAGG
The DNA here is from genome assembly GCF_040640115.1 of Micromonospora sp. NPDC023644. NCBI lineage: Bacteria > Bacillati > Actinomycetota > Actinomycetes > Micromonosporales > Micromonosporaceae > Micromonospora > Micromonospora sp. NPDC023644. The sequence continues at coordinate 103,374 of NZ_JBFABA010000010.1, forward strand.
GGACGCGGGTGTCGGAGGGACGCCGGCCGGGTACCGACTCGCCGGAGATCGAGGAGGGCCGACGTGGTCGCAGACGATGCCGGGCGTACGCCCGAGGGGACGACGGGCCGGGGCACGGGTCCCCGACAGAGCTGGGCCGCGCTTCCCTGGCTGGTCCGCTCGGCGGTGGTGTGGAGCGCCTGCCTGGTGGTGATCGTCGCCGGGCTGTACCTGCTGGGGAAGATCGCCGTGCTGCTCGCGCCGCTGGCCATCGCGCTGGCCGCCACCATCTTCCTCACCGCGCTGCTCGACCCGGTGCAGCTCGCGCTGCGCCGGCTCCGGCTGCCCGCCGCACTGGCCGCCCTGCTCACCGTCCTGCTGCTGCTCGGCCTGCTGTTCGGCGTCGGCGCGCTGGTGTGGAGCCTCACCGCGGGCCAGTTCAGCGAGTTGAGCCAGGAGCTGGGGCAGGGCCTGCGACGGACCCGGGAGTTCGTGACCTCGACGCTGCCGGTCAGCGACCAACAGCTCGACCGGCTGCTCGAGCAGGCCCGCCAGGGGGTCGGGCAGGGCTCAGTCGACCCGGTCTCCGGCGCCAGGACGGCCGCGGAGGTGGTCGGCTCGGCGCTGCTCGCGCTCGTGCTGCTGTTCTTCCTGCTCAAGGACGGCCGGTCCATGTGGCACTGGACGCTGTCCCGGACGACCGGACCGAACCGGGCGGTGACCGCCGAGGCGGGCCGGGTCGGTTGGCGCACGCTCGGCGCGTACAGCCGGGGCACGATGATGATCGCCGCGATCGACGCGATCGGCATCGGCCTGGCGCTGGTGGTGCTCCGGGTGCCGCTGGCCTTCCCGCTCGCGCTCATCACCTTCTTCGGCGGCTTCATCCCGATCATCGGGGCGACCGTCGCCGGCGCCGTGGCGGTGCTGGTCGCGCTCGCGGCGAAGGGGCCGGTGACCGCGCTGCTCGTCCTGGCCGCCGTGATCGCCGTACAGCAGATCGAGGGCAACCTGCTGGAGCCGCTGATCATGAAGCGTCAGGTGCGCCTGCACCCGGCGGTGATCCTGGTGGCGGTGACCGCCGGCACCCTGATCGCCGGCATCGCCGGGGCCTTCGTCTCGGTGCCGATCACCGCCGTCGTCTGGCGGGTCGTCGACACCATCCAGCAGCACCGCCAGCGCCCGACGACCACGCCCCCACCCCCCACCCCCGCCTGACCCACCCGGTCCCGCCCGGTCCAGGCTGCGTGATCATGAGGTTGGCGGCGAAGTGGATCTCCATTACCGCCGCCAACCTCATGATCGCCCAGGTGGGGGCGGGCCGGGCGGGGCGGGCGTCAGTGGGGGGTGGGGAGGTGGGTGGTGAACCAGTCGGCGGCGCAGTTGGCGACCTGTTCCAGGGTGCCGGGCTCCTCGAAGAGGTGGGTCGCCCCCGGGATCACCGTCAGCTCGGCCGTCTCCGGCAGCGCCTCCTGCGCCTGCTCGTTGAGCGTGATCACCTGCTCGTCCAGGCCCCCGACCAGCAGCAGAGTGGGCGCGCGCACCTGACCGAGGGCCGGGCCGGCCAGGTCGGGCCGGCCGCCCCGGGAGACCACCGCGCCGACGAGGTCCGGTCGGGTCGCCGCCGCCACCAGGGCGGCGGCGGCCCCGGTGCTGGCCCCGAACAGCCCGATCGGCACCGCGCCGAAGGGCCGCTCCGCCGCCAGCCAGTCCACGACCGCGGCGAGCCGACCGGCGAGCAGGGGGATGTCGAAGCGCAGCTCGGCGGTCCGGGCATCCACCCGGTCCTCGGCGGGCGTCAGCAGGTCGACCAGCACGGTGCCGAGGGCGCTGCGGTTGAGCACGTGCGCCACGGCCGTGTTGCGCGGGCTGTGCCGGGAACTGCCGCTGCCGTGCGCGAAGAGCACCACGCCGGCCGGCTCCGCCGGGACCAGCAGGTCGGCCGGGAGTTCGGCGTCCCCCGCCGGGATCGTCACCGCACTGCTGCGCGCGTCCATCTCGCCTCCGTACGTCCTCGGTCGTCCCGCGTCCCGGCCGCATACCCGCCCCCGGCGCCGGCAAGCGGCCCCGGCGCACCGGCGTTTGCCGCCGGAGGGCCCGGGTAGGCGGCGGGTGACCGCAGACCGTACCGGCGCAACCGCGCCCCCGACGGATCGCGAGGATCGCCATGGCGCAGCAGCAGCGGGAGACCCGGCAGCAGACCACCGACCGGGACCGGCGGGAACAGGACACCGAACGCGGCCGGGACTGGGCGGACGACGCGGCCCAGGCGCGCACGGCCGACGACCCGCGGGCGATGGCGCCCCGCGACGCGGCCGGCCGGCCGTCGCAGGGCAGGCCGCTCTGACCGGCACCGCCGGCCCCACCGCACGGGGAACGGGCCGAACCGGTCCGCCCCGCGCCGGGCGGGACGGACCCGCCCGCACCGCCGGCCGCCCCGCACGGGGGCAGGCCGCTCCGAACCGCACCGCCGGCCGCCCGTCACGGGGTGGGCCGGGCTGAGCGACGCCGCCGGCCCGCCTCCGTCACGGCGGGCCGGCGGCCGGTCACGGCTCGTTCTCGGGCAGGCGGAGCAGCGGAGCGCGTCCTGCGGCCTGCTCCGGGGCCGGCCCGGACACCTCCGCCGGGGGGATCGGCATCGTCACCGGCTCCCGGCAGGTGACCTGGACCGTCTCGCCGTGGTGACGCAGCTCCAGCACGTCGCCCGGGTCGCCGCGGCGCAGCGCGTACGTGGTCTCGTGCGGCCGGACGTCGACCCGCAGCCGCATCCCGCGCCACTGGAGCGAGAACTCCAGCCGCTCGAGCCGGCTGGACAGCCGGGGCGCGAAGGAGAGGTTGCCGTCGTGGTCGCGCAGCCCGCCGAACCCGGCCACCAGGGCGATCCACGCGCCGGCGAGCGAGGCCATGTGCACGCCGTCGCGGGTGTTCTCGTTGAGGTCGTGCAGGTCCATCAGCGCGGCCTCGCGCAGGTAGAGGTGTGCCAGCTCCGGATGGCCCACCTCGGCCGCCAGCACCGCCTGGGTGCACGCCGACAGCGAGGAGTCGCGCACCGTGCGCCGCTCGTAGTAGAGGAAGTTGCGCAGCTTCTGCTCCGGCGTGAACGCGTCGCCCCGCCAGTGCATGGCCAGCACCAGGTCGGCCTGCTTGACGACCTGCTTGCGGTAGAGGTCGAAGTACGGGTAGTGCAGCAGCAGCGGGTACTTCTCCGGCGGCGTGTGCGCGAAGTCCCACTCCTGGAGCCGGGTGAAGCCCTCGACCTGCTCGTGGACGTCGATCTCCTCGTCGTACGGGACGTGCATGGACGCCGCCGCGTCCCGCCAGGCCGCCGCCTCCTCGTCGGTCACGCCGAGGCGGAACGCCTCGTCCCGGTAGCGCATCACCGCGTCGGCGGCGCTGATCAGGTTCCGCTGCGCCATCAGGTTGGTGTAGATGTTGTCGTTCTTCACCGCCGTGTACTCGTCGGGGCCGGTGACCCCGTCGATGTGGAACTGGCCGTGCCGGTCGTGGTGGCCCAGCGACCGCCACAGCCGGGCGGTCTCCACCAGCAGCTCCAGCCCGATCTCCCGTTCCAGCTCGGTGTCCTGGGTGACCTGCACGTAGCGCCGCAGCGCGTCGGCGACGCCGGCCGCGATGTGGAAGGCCGCGGTGCCCGCCGGCCAGTACCCCGACGACTCCGGTCCCTCGATGGTGCGCCAGGGGAACGCCGCGCCCTCCAGGTTGAGCGTCCTGGCCCGCTCGTGCGCGGCGGCCAGGGTGCCGTGCCGCCAGTGCAGCGCGTCCCGCACGGCGGCCGGGTGGGTGTAGGTGAGCACCGGCAGGACGAACATCTCCGTGTCCCAGAACGCGTGCCCGTCGTACCCCGGGCCCGTCAGGCCCTTCGCGGCGATGGGCCGCCGCTCCGCCCGGGAGCCCGCCTGAAGGACGTGGAACATGCCGAACCGGACTGCCTGCTGGATCTCCGGGTCGCCCTCCACCACCACGTCGGCGGCGTCCCAGAACTCCTCGAGGTACTCGCGCTGCTCGCGGCGGAGCCCGTCCCAGCCGTCCAGCCGCGCCCCCGTCAGGGCGGCCTCGACCTGGTCGCGCATCGCCGGCAGGGACCGGCGGCTCGACCAGCCGTAGCCGAGGTACTTGACCACGCGCAGCGTCTCGCCGGGCTGGAGCACGCACCCGATCGTGGTACGCACCCAGTCCTCGTACCCCTCGGACTCGATGGTCTTCCGCGCCGGGGCGTACACCTCGTGCTCCATCGCGGCGGCGACCCGCAGTCCGGAGAGCTTGGTCCGGTGGATGAGCAGCCCGCCGTCGCGGGTGGTCAGTTCCTCCTCGGCCTGCAACGGCGACTCCAGCACGGCCGCGACCCGCGGATCCCGGCTCTGCGGGGGCAGCGCCTCGTTCGCCACCAGCTCCGACTGGAGGATCAGCCGCAGCGGGACGTCCACCGCCGTCACCTCGTAGTTGATCGCGGCGACGGCGCGCTGGGTGAACGAGACCAGCCGGGTGCTGCGGACCTTGACCTCGCGGCCGGCCGGGGAGCGCCAGTGCAGCTCCCGGTACAGGGTGCCGGCGCGCAGGTCGAGGACCCGTTCGTGGGCGAGGAGTTCGCCGTAGCGGACGTCGAGCGGCTCGTCGTCGACCAGCAGCCGGATCAGCTTGCCGTTGGTCACGTTGACGACCGTCTGGCCGGACTCGGGGAACCCGAAGCCGGCCTCCGCGTACGGCAGCGGGCGCAGCTCGTAGAACGAGTTCAGGTACGTGCCGGGCAGGCCGTGCGGCTCCCCCTCGTCCAGGTTGCCGCGCAGCCCGACGTGCCCGTTGGAGAGGGCGAAGACCGACTCGGACTGAGCCAGGACGTCCATGTCCAGCCGCGTCTCCCGGACGTGCCACGGCTCGACCGGATAGGCGCGTTCCCGGATCACGCGGGCCGCCCGGAGTCGAGCAGGTCGGCGAGGTCGGTGACCACGACATCGGCGCCGTGGGCGCGCAACTCGGCGGCCTGGCCGACCCGGTCGACGCCCACCACGTACCCGAATCCGCCGGCCCGCCCGGCGGCGACCCCGGCGAGGGCGTCCTCGAAGACGGCGGCGTTGCGCGGGTCGACCCCGAGCAGCCTCGCGCCGGCCAGGAAGGTGTCCGGGTGCGGCTTGCCGCGCAGCCCCTCGGCGCGGGCGACGAGCCCGTCCACCCGGCCCTCCAGCAGCGGTTCCAGCCCGGCGGCGGCGACCACCTCCCGGCCGTTCGCGCTGGCCGTGACGACCGCCCGGCGCAGGCCGGCGGCGACCGCCGCCTCCAGGTAGGCGACGGAGCCGGGGTAGACGTCCACGCCGTGGGTGCGCAGCCGCTCCAGCAGCAGCACGTTCTTGCTGTTGCCGACGCCGTTGACGGTGGCCGCGTCCGGCGGGTCGTCGGGCGACCCCTCGGGCAGCACGATGCCCCGGGAGGCGAGGAAGGTGCGCACCCCGTCGGCGCGCGGCCGGCCGTCGACGTAGCGGTTGTAGTCCGGCCCCGGGTCGAAGGGGCGGAACTCCTCGCCGGTGGCCGCGGCGCGTCGACGCAGGAAGTCGTCGAACGTCTCGGTCCAGGCGGCGTTGTGCACCCGGGCGGTCTGCGTCAGCACACCGTCCAGATCGAAGAGACAGGCGGTCACGTGAGCAGGCAGGCCCAACACGGTACGAATCTATCCAGACCTCCGCGCCCGCAAACCGCTTTCGGCCCGCTTGCCGCGCGGCTCAGTTCGGGCGGAGCGTCCAGACCACGGTCAGCTCACCGGTCGGCTTGCCCTCCTCGGTGGCGATCTCCACCCGCACCGGGAACTCCGGCCGCCTGCCGGACTCCAGCTCCGCGACCACCTCGTCGACCGGTCGGCCGAGCCGCGCGGTGGCCCGCACCGGACCCATCGCCAGCTTCCGGTACGCGATCTCGGCCCGCACCGCCAGCGGCGTGGCCCGGTCGAGCAGCGGCGCGAACGCGGCCAGCACGACCGCGCCGGAGGCGGTCTCGCCGAGGGTGAACATGGCCCCGGCGTGCGGGCCGCCGACGTGGTTGTGGGTGGCCGGCGAGTCGGGCAGCCGGACGGTCACCCGCACCCCGCCCTCCGCCTCGGGGGCCACTTCGACGAATTCGATGCCGAGCGTGCGGGCGAACGGCACGGCCTCCAGGATGCCGGCCGCCACCTGGCGCGAGTCGATGGTCATGACCCGACGTTACTAGTCGGTAACTTCGCCGGCAAGGCCGCCCCCGTCAGCGCCAGCCCACGTCGATGCGATCGCCGCGCTCGTCGAAGAAGTGCAGCGCGTCCATGCGCACGGAGATGGCCAGGGGGTGGCCGGCGGCGACCCCCGGGTACGGCGCGAGCCGGACCGCGAGCTCGGCGGGGCGCCGGTGGTGCCGGCCCGGGTCGTTGAGCACGCTCGTGCGGTTGGCGGCGGCCGGGGTGGCCTCCTCCTCCTGGCCGGCGCGCCCGGTCAGCCGCTGCATCACCTGCCCGAAGCGGCGCAGGCCGCGCTGGCCGGTGGGCGCGTCGACGCGGGCGCCCATCTCGTCCACCACGATCGCGGTGGCCCCGATGTCGAGGAAGGCGAGCGACTCGTGCCCGTGGTGCTCCAGGTAGCGGATCCGGCCGTGCAGCACCGCGCCCTGGGTGTCCGGCGCCACCGGGGTGAGCGCCTCGGCCCGCATCCCGACCACGATCCGCTCCCCGTGGTAGTGCGCGACCGCCCGGCTGCGGATGTCGTCCCACGGCAGGTGGAGCGACTGGTCGCCGAGGGTGAGGGTGACGTAGCGGTCGAGGTGGACGTAGACCGAGGCCTCCAGCAGGTTCATCCGCGGGCTGCCGAGGAACGCGGCCACGTAGAGGGTGGCCGGGCGGCCGTAGACCTGGGTGGGGGTGCCGACGTCCTGGAGGACGCCCTTGCGCATGATCGCGACCCGGTCGGCCATGGTCAGCGCCTCGGCCTGGTCGTGGGTGACGTAGATGGTGGTGACGCCCAGCTCCCGGGTCAGGCCGGAGATCTCCGCGCGCAGCTCGGCCCGGAGCCCGCTGTCGAGGTTCGACAGCGGCTCGTCCATCAGGAACAGGCCCGGACGGCGCACGATCGCCCGGCCCATCGCGACCCGCTGGCGCTGCCCGCCGGAGAGCTGGCTGGGCTTGCGGCCGAGCACGTCGCCGATGCCGAGCGCGCTGGCCACGTCGGTCACCCGCTCGCCGCGCGGCTCGGGCTCCAACCCGGCCAGCTTGAGCGGGAAGGCGATGTTGTCGCCGACGGTCATGTGCGGGTAGAGCGCGAAGTCCTGGAAGACCATGGCGATCTTCCGGTCGCGCGGCGGCAGGTCGTTGGCCAGCTCGCCGTCGAGCATCACCGCGCCCGACGTCGGGTCCTCCAGCCCGGCGACCATCCGCAGCACCGTCGACTTGCCACAGCCCGACGGGCCGAGCAGCACCATGAACTCGCCGTCGTTGACGTCGAGATTGACGCTGTCGACGGCGAGGGTGCCGTCCCTGAACACCTTCGTCACATCCTTGAGCGCGACGGTTGTCACCGTGCCCTCCCCCCAGCTCGTCGGCCGAACCCCGAATGACTGTGACGAGGATCATCCGGTTCGCACATCGGGTAAACGTTCCATGTTCGGCTTGTGACGGCCCTGTGACGCCCACCCGGCGGGACGAGGCCCTCCGTCAGGGAATACTTCCTTCCGCCCGCCGCCACGGGGTCCGCATGCCGACTCCGCGCGCCGGCCGGCCGTCCGGGGACTCCTCGCCGAGGAAGACCCGACGGACCACCCGCTCGGCGGCGTGGCCGTCGTCGAGCGCGCAGAACCGGGCCCGGAACCGCTGCCGGGCCTTGCGCGCCGCCTCGGAGTCGACCCCGCCGGCGCGGAACAGGTCCAGCAGGTCGGCGAAGCTGGTCGCCACCGCGCCCGGCGGCTCCGCGGTCACGTCGAAGTAGACGCCGCGGGCCAGCCGGTACGCCTCCCAGTCGGGCGCGTAGACGACGATCGGCCGGTCGAGCACGGCGTAGTCGAACATCGCCGAGGAGTAGTCCGTGACCAGCACGTCCGCCACGAGGTAGAGGTCCTCGACGCGCGGGTGGCCGCTGACGTCGCGTACCCGGTCGCGGTCCGCCGGGCGTCGGGCGCGGCGGTCCCGGTCGTGGAAGTAGTGGCTGCGTACCAGCAGCCGGCCGGCCGGGCCGAGCACGTCGAGCAGTCGCTCCGGGTCGAACGGTGGCCGGTAGCCGGGCAGGTGCTCGCGGTGCGTCGGGGCGTACAGGACGACCTGCTCGCCGGGCCCGAGGCCGAACCCGGCGCGCAGCCGGGCCACCTCCTCGGCGGTCGCGGTGACCAGCCGGTCGTTGCGCGGGTAGCCGACCTCCAACGTGGTGTACGCGGCCGGGTACGCGCGCTCCCACATCTGGCTGGAGAAGCTGTTCGCGCTGATGCTGTAGTCCCACCGGTCCACCCGGCGCAGCAGCCCGGCGAAGTCCATCCCGACCGCGCCGATCGGGTACCGCTGCTGGTCGAGGCCCATCACCTTCACCGGCGTGCCGTGGTGGGTCTGCACGTGCACCGTGCCCGGCCGCTTGCGCACGAAGTCCGGGAAGTTGACGTTGTTGACCAGCCAGCGCGCCCGGGCCAGCGCCCGGTAGTACGCGGGCGTGCCGGCGACCACGTACGCGACGCCCTCCGGCACGGTGTGCACCCGGTCCCGCCGGACGATCCACACGCCGCGAATCTGCGGCGCCAGCCGCCGGGCCGCCTCGAAGACGGCCGCCGGGTTGTCCGAGTACCCGCGGTACCAGTAGGCCGCGTAGACGGCCAGCGTCGGGTCGACCGGCCGGCGCAACTCGGCCCGGTAGTACTCCCGCAGCAGGGTGTCCCGGGCCAGCCGCGCGGCCCGCCGGGCCGGGGGCGCGACCCGCCGCTTCGTGCTCCGCGCGGTACGCCGGGCCACGTCCCGCGCCCGGTAGGCGGCCCGCAGCGCGCTGAACGTACGCCAGCGGCCGGCGGCCACCAGCCGGTGCTTGAGCCCCTCGGCACCCCCCGGCGCCGGGTAGCCGCCGGGCGGCAGCCAGCGCGCGTGGTCGGCGGTGATCTGGGCGAAGAAGGCCGGCCGCAGCTCGGGGTCGAGCCGTTCCCCGTTGCCGAGCACGGTCAGGTAGTGCCAGATCATCCGCTCGAACAGCGCGGGACGCAGGTCGTCGACCGCCGGCCCCCAGGCGTCCATCAGCCGGAACACCCGGTGCCACTGCTGGAAGACCTCGAAGTGCCGCTCGCCCCTGGTCCTGGTGATCGCCCCGGTCCGGCGCTGCCGGTAGTTGACGCAGACCCGGTCCAGCACGCCGATCCGCTCGGCGGCCATCAGCACCGGGTAGCTGAACGAGACGTCCTCGTACCAGCCGGGGGCGAAGCGCAGCCCCTCGTCGAGCAGGAACTGCCGGCGGACCAGCCGGTTCCAGGCGGTGTGCAGCAGCCGCAGCGTCTCGGGCCGGTCCCGCAGCCGGAAGGTCTCCTCGCCGGGCGGCTCCGGGAACACCTCCGTCATCGCGCTGCGGCTGGCGGCGTTGTTCCAGTGGGTCCGGACGTGGTCGACCAGGAGCACGTCGGGGCGGGTCGCGCGGAGGCGCTCGGCCACCTCGGCGAGGCACTCCGGGGCGAGCCAGTCGTCGCCGTCGACGAACCAGACGTACTCCCCGACGGCCCGGTCCAGCCCGACGTTGCGGGCCGGACCGAGCCCGACGTTCTCCGGCAGCCGGACGGCGTGCATCCGCCGGTCGCGGGCCGCGTACTCGGCGAGGATCTCGCCGCTGTCGTCCGGCGAGCAGTCGTCGACGCCGATCACCTCGATGTCGGCGACCGGCTGGCCGAGGATGGAGTCCAGGCATTCGCGCAGGTAGCCCTGCACCCGGTAGGCCGGCACGACGAAGCTGATCAGTGTCATCGGCCGGCCCCTGTCGTCAGCCCGGCGAGCGACCTCCCGCGCCGACCAGGCCCGCCGACGCCCGCGCGGCGCGGGCGGGCAGGACGACCCAGGCGAGGGCGACACTCCCCACGAAAACCACGAGAAGGTACGTACCGAGTGTAGCCATCCCGATACCCGCAAAACCGACGATCGCCGCCACGGCCAGCAGGACCGACCGGCCCTCCCAGCCCAGCGTGCCGCCGTGCAGCGGCGGGGCGGCCTGCCGCTTCTCCAGCCGCGCCGTCAGGTCGTAGTGGTGCAGGGTCAGCACGAAGACGTACCCGAAGATCAGCCACGCCGGCACGTCGCCGACCACCCCGACCGCGACGGCGAAGAGGTACTCGCCCGCCCGCAGCGCCGCCGGGACCAGCCAGTCCAGCGGCCCGTCGTGCGCCGCGCCGGCGCCGAGGCCGCCGGCCAGCAGCACCAGCAGCGCGGCCGGTACCGCCCACCGCAGGCCCTGCGCCCCGTCGCGGGTGAGCAGCGCCGCCACCAGCAGCGCCGCCGGGCCCAGCGCCGCGACGACCGCCAGCGTCAGCGGACCCGCGGGCCGGACGACCGGGAGGAACCGGGCGGCGAGCGGGCCGTCGTCGCGGTGCAGGGTGGCGTCGACCGTGCCCAGCACCGGCACCCGCATCCAGCGGGCCCGCAGCGTGCGCAGCGCCCCGGTGTACGCGAAGGCCAGCACCCCCCAGCCGAGCACCGCGTACAGGCTGACCAGCGGGCCGAACAGCGCCACGGTGATCGCGATCAGCGCCCACCGCTCCCCGATCGGGAAGACCACCGTCCGCTTCAGCCAGTACGACAGCGAGCCCGTGTCGGCCTGCACCCGGTTGGAGGCGGCGTTCAGCTTGTCGCCGATGCCGCCGCCGGCGGTGCCGACCGCCTTCGGCCGGCGGGCCGCCTCGTCGTGCAACACGCCGTACCAGGTGTCGGTCATGTGCCGGACGGTCTGCAGGGTGATCGCGGCGATCGCCAACGCCCAGCCGTACCGGAAACCGGCCTGGGTGGCCCCGTAGCCGAGGCCCGCGTAGACCACGTACTCCTTCGCCCGGTCGGCCATGGTGTCCAGCCAGCCGCCCCAGGCGCTGAAGTGCCGGGTGTAGCGGGCGAGCTGGCCGTCCACGCAGTCCAGCACGAAGCCGAGGTAGAGCAGCACCGCCCCGGCGACCAGCGCCAGCCGGCCGCCCGTGCCGAAGAGCACGGCGGCGGCCACCGCGAAGGCCACCGAGATCATCGTGACGCCCGTGGGGCCGAGCCCGAGCTTCGCCGACGCCTTCGTCACGTACGGCGACCAGGTGCTGACGAAGAAGGTGGTGAAGAAGTCGTCCCGCTCCTTCACCGAGAGCCTCAGCTCGGCCCGGTCCTCGTCGACGGCGGCCACGGCCGCCTCCGCGGCGGCCAGCCCCGCCGGGTCGCCCACCCGGTGCGCGACGAGCAGGCGTACGCGCTGGGCGAAGGTCAGCGTGCCGAGCCCGGTGAGGCCCGCGAAGAGCCGGTCCACGGCGGGCCCGGCCACCGGCGGCGCGGCGGCCGACGGCGCGCCCGCGGACACCACCGCGGCGGTGGCCGCGCGCGCGGCGGCGGCGAGCGCGGGCAGGTGGTCGACGCCGACCCGCAGCGCGCCGCCGAAGACGCCGGTGGCCCCGCCGTCCAGCGCCTCCGGCGGCCCGGCCTCGACCACCTGGCCGCGCTCCTCGCGCACGGCCGTGCGGCCCTCGCCGGGCGGGTCGGTGAGCACCAGCGCGACCGTCGGCCCGACGGGGCTGGTGGCCAGGTGCCGCAGGACGGCGGTGTGCGCGACCAGGTCGGCGCCGGTGACGAGCACCGGGTGAGTGGCCGCGTCGACGAGGGTGGCCAGCTCGTCCAGGTCGGCGGCGTGGCGCACCTCGTCCGCCCCGGCGCGACGGAGCTGGTCGGCCAGCCGGTCGGCGAGGGGTTCGCCCGAGCGGGTCGGCAGGCTCGCGGCCGGGGCGTCGGCGGCGAGCACGATCGCGAGCGTCACCGCGGAACCGCGGCCTGGTACGCGTGGAGCGCCTCGGCGATCGTGCCGTCGACGCTCAGCCGGCCCCCGTCGAGGTAGAGCCCCCGACGGCAGAACCGGGTCAGATCCTTTTCGTTGTGTGACACCAGCACCAGAGTGCGCCCCTCCCCGAGCAGACGGTCGATCGTCGCATAACACTTCTTGCGGAACTCCTCGTCCCCGACCGCGGTCACCTCGTCCATGAGCAGGATCGGGTGCGGCAGGTGCGAGATGATGGCGAAGCCGAGCCGGACCTTCATGCCGGACGAGTAGTGCCGCACCGACGTGTCGATGGCCCGTTCCACCTGCTCACCGGCGAACGAGACGATGTCGTCGAAGTGCCGCCGCAGGTAGCCCGAGGGGAGCCCGTGCAGGCCGCCGACCAGGTAGAGGTTCTCCCGCCCGGTCAGGTCGTTGGAGAACCCGGCGGAGAGCTCCAGCAGCGGCGCGACGTCCCCGCGCACCCGGATCCGGCCCTCGTCGGGGATGAGCACGCCGGCGATCAGCCGCAGCAGGGTGCTCTTGCCGGTGCCGTTGCGGCCCACCACACCGACGGTCTCCCCGGCGCGGACCGAGAACGACACGTCCCGCAGCGGCCAGAACCGGCCGTCGTCCGCGCCGCGCCGCCCCCGGTGGATGAACAGCTCCCGCAGCCGCAGCTGCCGCCGCCGGTTGCGGACGAACCGGATGCCGAGTCCCTCCGCCGCGATGATCGGGTCGGCCATCCCTACAGTTCCTTGAGCACGGCGGGTTCGAGCCGGCGGAACGACCACCAGCCGGCGGCGAGCGCCAGCAGGCTGACGCCGACGGCGGTGGCGAGCAGCCGGGCGTCGGGGAACTCGTCCGGGTACCAGACCGCGTGGTGCAGCTGGAAGATGCCGACCAGCGGATTCAGCTCGTAGGCGACCTTCAGCCAGCCCGGCAGGTCGGCGTCCCGCACGAGGCTCAGCGGATAGATGATCGGGGTGGCGTAGAAGAGCACCCGGATGACCAGCCGCATGAAGCGCTCCACGTCGCGCATCAGCACGTTGACCGCCGAGAGCAGCAGCGCCAGCCCCACCAGCAGGACGGCCTGCACCGCCACCGCGAGCGGCAGGGCCAGCAGCGACCAGCCCAGCTCGACCCGGCCGGACGCGGCGTACCAGACGGCGACGGCGAGCAGGATCGGCAGGCCGGCGGCGTACTCGGCGAAGCGGCCGGTGACCCGGCCGATCGGGAAGACCTGCCGCGGCACGTTCATCGTGGTGATCAGCCGGGCCTGGCCGGTCAGCGCGTTGGTCGCCTCGCTCAGCGCCGAGCTGGTCCACATCCAGGCGAAGATCCCGGTGAGCAGGAACAGCGGGTACGAGTCGGCCGCGTCACCGAGGTGGCGGTTGGTGTCCCGGGAGTAGAGGATCCCGAAGACGAACCAGTAGATCGCCCCCATGCCGAGGGGCTCGATCAGCGACCAGAGGTACCCGAGCACGGACTGCTGGTACTTCACGGCGAGGTCGCGCCTGACGAGGATGCGCAGCGAGGTCCGGTGCGACCACAACGCCGCGACGCCAGAGGTCACCGCCGCCTCCCGCCTCACCGAACGGACGACAGGTTAGCAGTCGGTGAACGAACGCCCCCTCAGCACTCGATCACGTTGACGGCCAGTCCGCCGCGCGCCGTCTCCTTGTATTTGACCTTCATATCCGCGCCGGTCTCGCGCATGGTCTTGATGACCTTGTCCAGCGAGACGTGGTGCACCCCGTCGCCGCGCAGCGCCAGCCGGGCGGCCGTGATCGCCTTGATGCTAGCCACCGCGTTCCGCTCGATGCAGGGGATCTGCACCAGACCCCCGACCGGGTCGCAGGTCAGCCCGAGGTTGTGCTCCATGCCGATCTCGGCGGCGTTCTCCACCTGCTCGGGGGTGCCGCCCAGCGCCTCGGCCAGCCCGGCGGCGGCCATCGAGCAGGCCGAGCCCACCTCGCCCTGGCAGCCCACCTCCGCGCCGGAGATCGAGGCGTTCTCCTTGAACAGCACGCCGATCGCGCCCGCCGCCAGCAGGAACCGGACCACCCCCTCCTCGGAGGCGCCCGGGGAGAACCGGGTGTAGTAGTGCAGCACCGCCGGGATGATCCCGGCCGCCCCGTTGGTCGGCGCGGTGACCACCCGGCCGCCGGCCGCGTTCTCCTCGTTGACGGCGAGGGCGAACAGCGTCACCCAGTCCATCGCCCGCAGCGGGTCGGCCGGGTCGGACTCCGTCTCCAGGCTGCGGCGCAGCTCGGCGGCGCGGCGGCGGACCTTCAGGCCGCCGGGCAGCACCCCGTCGCGCGAGCAGCCGCGCTCGACGCACTCCTGCATCACCCGCCAGATCTCCAGCAGGCCGGCGCGCACCTCGCCCTCGCTGCGCCAGGAGAGCTCGTTGGCGAGCATCACCTCGCTGATCGACAGCCCCGTCGACGTGGTCACGTCGAGCAGTTGCGCGCCGGTGAGGAACGGGTGCCGCACCCGCGTGGCGTCCGGCTTGATCCGGTCCGCCCCGGCCGCCGCCTCGTCCACCACGAACCCGCCGCCGACCGAGTAGTACGTCCGTGCCCGCAGCTCCGCGCCCCTGTCGTCGTACGCGGCGAAGGTCATCCCGTTCGGGTGGTACGGCAGCGACCGGCGCCGGTGCAGCACCAGGTCTCGGTCCGGGTCGAAGTCGATCTCGTGCGCGTCGAGCAGGCTCAGCCGGCGCTCGGCGCGGATCCGGGCGATCCGCGCGTCGACCGTGTCGGTGTCGACGGTCTCCGGGGCCTCGCCGGCCAACCCGAGCAGCACGGCCCGGTCGCTGCCGTGGCCGTGTCCGGTGGCGCCGAGCGAGCCGAAGAGCTCCGCCTGCACCCGTACCGTGCCGGTCAGCAACCCGTCGGCCTTGAGCCCGGCGGCGAAGGTGCGGGCGGCCCGCATCGGCCCCACCGTGTGGGAGCTGGACGGCCCGATGCCGACGCTGAAGAGGTCGAAAACGCTGATCATGGCTGCACTTCCTCGCCGTCGCACCCTCGTGGGGTTCCGGCCCGGTCGTGGCCGACCCGGTCCGGGCGGCCGTCCGGCACCCGGGGGTGTGGGTGCCCGACCGGCGAGCCTACCCGCCCAGCTCAGCTCCTGCCCGTCGTTCCCGCCGGCCGTCCGCTCCGGCGGGCCGGGGCGTCGCGGGGCCGGTTCCCGGGTAACCACCTACGGGTACGGGCGCCGCCGATCCTCCTCGCGACCGAGGGCGCGGTGGCCACCCCTTCCTACCGTTGAGGGCAGAGGCGGCGAACGCCGCAGAGTGGGAGTACGACGATGAGTCGCAAACTGGTCCGCCCCCGTCAGGGGCGCATGATCGCCGGCGTCTGCGCCGGCCTGGCCCAGCGTTTCGGCAGGTCGGCCGGCTTCATCCGGCTGCTGTTCCTGCTGTCGCTGCTGCTGCCCGGCACCCAGGTGATCGTCTACCTGGTCCTCTGGGTCCTGATGCCGAACGAGGACCGCTACGCCGCCACCCGCTACTGAGCCCACCCCGCTCCCGGCCGGGGGCGAACACGCGCAGGCGCCCGTCCCGTAGACCGGGGCGGGCGCCGTCGCGTCGGTGGGCTCCGCCGTCACGGGGCGGTGTAGGTGACCGTCACCTTCTCGTAGCCGAGGGAGCGCAGCAGCCCTTCCAGCATCTTGCGGGTGTTCTCCTCCGCCCGCTGGGTCAGGCCGCTGTCGCGGGCCGCGGTGGTGATCCGCTCCTCGGCGAGCTGGTAGACCTGCTGCTGGCGGTTGGGATCGCCCTTCACCAGCTCGCCGACCCGGTTGAGCAGCCCGCGCTCCTCGGCGAAGACGTAGCTCTTCTCCAGGTCGAGGTTGGTCTTGCCGAGCTGCGGCGCCGGCAGCCTGATCTCCACCGACTTGCCGTCGGCCGACTCGACCACCGCGCCCTCGGAGATCTTGGCGAAGTCGACGTACGCCTCGACGCTGCCCGCCCCGACGAAGAGGGTGCGCTGGCTGAGCAGCCAGTCGGGCACGTTGCGCCGGTCGTTCTGGAGATCGACGACCACCTGGAAGTTGCCCTCGGCCGCCACGTAGCGGCTGAGATCCTGGATCGACTTGAGCAGCGGCGGCTGGCTGCGGTCGGTCTGCTCCTTGGCGAACGGGTTGCGGAAGTCCGGCAGCAGGCCGGTGGCCTGCACGCCGAGCAGCACCACCACCGCCAGCGCCGCCGCGCCGAGCACCCAGAGCAAGCCGCGGGCGGGCCCGCCCGCCGGCGGCGGCGCACCCGGCTCCGGCTCGGTTGTGACAGCCGACCGCTCCTTGAGCGCCTCGCCGGTCGGATAGCCGGGGAACTCCCTCGTGGGCTCGTTGATGTCACCGTCGCGGGCCATGGCCCTCACCGTCCTCGTCAGACACGTCGTCTGAGGATGACGGTACGGCTCCTGTGCGACAGCCGCTCGTCGAAGGACCCGACCGGGCGCGACCGCCGCGCCGATGCGGCGGAACCGCAGGTCAGGACGGGTCGGCCGGCCGGCGGACCGCGCTCACTCGATCGGCCCGGAGAGGACGAGCACCCGGGCGTGGATCTGGTTGCGCTGCTGCAGCGCCGCCCGCAGGGCGCGGTGCAGCCCGTCCTCCAGGTAGAGCCCGCCGTTCCACTGCACCACGTGCGGGAAAAGGTCGCCGTAGAAGGTGGAGTCCTCGGCGAGGAGCTTGTCCAGCGCCAGCTCGCGCTTGGTGGTGATCAACTGATCCAGGCGCAGTGGCCTCGGCGGGATCTCCGCCCACTGCTTGAGCGTCAGATTGTGCTCCGGGTAGGGACGCCCGTCCCGGACCGCTCTGAAGATCACGACGGCACGCTCCCCTCCCCCTGGCCGGGCCGACCCACGACACCGGGTCGGGTCGCGGCGCGGCACCGCGACCCGCGGCACCGATGACCGTGCCAGCGTAGCCGGCTGCACCACACCGCGTTCTGCTCCCTGATGCCAGTTTCACCACCCGCCGTCCGGTTCGCCACCGGACGAAACACCTGACGAGGCTCTCGGCGCCGGTCAGCTCCACCGCCCCCGCCGGACCACCTCGTCCACCGGGCGACGTCCCCGGCGCAGCGACGGTGACCGGTGGTCGGGCGCGCGGTAACCCACCGTGACGGCGCCGACGGGCTCGTACTCGGGCGGCACCCCGAACGCCTCCCGGTACGCGTCGAGGCGCGGCGCGGGGATGCCGAAGAAGCACGCCCCCAGCCCCTCGTCCACGGCGGTCAGCAGCATCAGCAGGGCGGCGAAGCCGGTGTCCACGTACCAGTAGGGCACCGGCCAGCGCTCCGTCGAGCGGTCCGCCCAGCCCTTGTCGGGTTCCGCGTACCGCTCCACGTAGGCCGACCGGTTCGCGTGCGGGACGACGATCAGCGGGGCCCGGCGCATCCCCGCCAGCCACCGCTCCCGACCGCCGCCGCCCGGGGTGGTCGCCGTCCAGAACCGCTCCCGGTCCTCCGGCGTCTCCAACACCAGGAAACCCCAGCCCTGGGCGAAGCCGGCCGACGGCGCGCGGACCGCGTGGTCGAGCAGCCGCTCCACCACGTCGGGCGGGACGGGACGGTCCGGGTCGTAGTTGCGCACCATCCGGCGCCGCCGGACCACCTCGCTGAACTCCATGCGCTCCCCCGCTCAGACCCCGGGCCGTACGCCCCAGACACCCCGCCAGGTCGCGCCCGGCTTGAGGGTGATCACGTCCCGACCCGAGCGGAACGCGTCCGGCGGGCAGGTCATCGGCTCCACCGCCACGGAACGGCGTCGCCGCTCGCCGGGCAGGGCGTCGCCGGTGAACACCTGCCACCAGCCGAACTCCCGGTCCGCCCAGATCCGCACGCCCGTCGCGCCGTCCGGGGCGGCCAGGCTGACCACCGAGCCGCCGTCGTCGTCGCGGATCACGTCGCCGAAGGCGAGGTCGAGCCGGGCGCCGCCGATCCGGCGGGGGCTGGTCCAGTCGTACTCGGTGCCGGCGACCGGGGTGCCCCCGATCGGCAGCAGCCGCCCGTCCACCTGCAACCGCGTCCGGGCCGGCAGCCGCAGCGACAGGTCGTCCACCGCCACCCCGGGCACCCGCAGGTACGGGTGCACGGCGAAGCCGAACGGCGCGGGCTCGGCGCCGAGGTTCGTCGCCTCGTGCTCCGCGCGCAGCCCGTCCGGGCCGACGCTCCACCGGGTGCGCAGCCGCAGCGGCCACGGGTAGCCCGGCTGCGGCGGCAGGTCGTAGCCGACGGTCACCGCGTCGGACGACTGCTCCACCAGCCGCCACGGCACCCAGTTGACCAGCCCGTGGATGGCCACGCCCCGGTCCGGCTCACTGAGCGTGAGCTGCAACGACCGCTCGCCGAAGGTGTAGCGCCCGTCGCGGATCCGGTTCGGCCAGGGGGCCAGCACCTGCCCGGCGCAGCCGGGGCAGAGCTCGTCGGCGTCGTACCCGTCCAGGTGGTCGGTCCCGTCGTGCCGGTATGTCCGGACCCCGCCGCCCACCTCCACGATGACGGCCTCGTGGCCGGCGGCCGAAATGGTCCACTGTGCGCCCGAGGGCGGACGCTGGTCGGGGGTGTCCATGCGGGGGACCCTAACGGCTCCCCCTCGTCGTCGCTCGCCCCGGCCGAACCCGTCACGCCCGGTCACCGCCGGCGGGGGCCGTCGCCCGGTAGCGCAGCAGCACCGGGAACGCCACCGCGAGCAGCACCGCGAGCGCCGCCGCGGCCAGCCCGCCGCCGACCCAGGCGACGCCGCCGCCGAACCCGGCCGCCATCGCGCCGGCCCGCAGGTCGCCCAGGCGCGGGCCGCCGGCGATGACCACCGTGTTGACGCCCATCAGCCGCCCGCGCATCCGGTCCGGCGCGTAGACCAGCAGCATCGACTGCCGCAGCACCGCGCTGACCAGGTCGGCCGCCCCGGCCACCGCGAGCAGCAGCACCATCAGCCAGAGCTGGCCGGCCAGCCCGGCCGCCGCGATGGCCAGCCCCCAGCCGACCACCGCCGCCACCAGCACCAGCCCCTGCCGGCGCAGCCGCCCGATCCACCCGGAGGTCAGCCCGCCGAGCATCGCGCCCGCCGCGATCGCGCTGTAGAGCCAGCCGACCGCCGCGCCGCCGCCGAACCGGGACTCGGCGATCTCCGGGAAGAGCGCCCGGGGCATCGCCAGCACCATCGCGATCAGGTCGATGACGAAGGAGAGCATCAGCACCGGGGTGGTCGCCAGGTAGCGCAGGCCGTCGACGATGCTGGCCAGCCCGGCCCGCCGCGGGGCGGCGGACGCGTCCGGGTCCGGCTCCGGCGGCATGGCCGGCAGCTTCACCGTCGCCCAGACGGCGACCGCGTAGAGCACGGCGTCGGCCGCGTACGCGATCGGCAGGCCGAGGCCGGTGCCCCACGCGGCGAAGATCAGGCCGGCGACCAGCGGGCCGAACACCGCGGCGGCCGTGAAGGTGGTGAAGTTCAGCGTGGTCGCCGCCGGCACCAGCTCCGCGGGCACCAGCCGGGGCAGGACCGCGTTGCGGGTGGGCGAGCTGATCGCGAAGGCGATCGACTGCACCGCCACCAGGCCGAGCAGCAGCAGCGGGCTGCCGATCCCGAGCACCGCCTGCACCACCAGGCCGGACGTGGCGGTCCAGAGCACCGCCGCGGTCCCCAGCAGCACCTTGCGCCGGTCGTGCGCGTCGGCCACCGCGCCGCCCCAGAGCCCGAAGACCAGCAGCGGTACGAACGCCGCGATCCCGAGCAGGCCGACCCAGAACGAGCTGCCGGTCAGCGCGTACATCTCCACCGGCACGGCGACCGCGGTGAGCTGGATGCCGAACATCGCGATGCCGTTGCCCAGCCACATCCGCCGGTACGCCGGCACGGCCAGCGGGCGCACGTCGATCGCGAACCGGCGCAGCCCGCCCGGCCGCGAGTCCTTGAGCTGGGTCACGGCGCCAGCCGCTCGACGGTCCACTGCCCGGTCCCGGTGAGCCGGAACCGCAGCCGGTCGTGCAGCCGGCTGACCCGGCCCTGCCAGAACTCCACCGACTCCGGCCGCACCCGCAGCCCGCCCCAGTGCGGCGGGGCGGGGATCGGCTCGACCTCGGCGAACCGCTCCGCCGCCGCCCGGTACGCCTCGTCCAGCACGGCCCGGTCGGGGATCACCCGGGACTGGGTGCTGGCCCAGGCACCGAGCTGGGAGCCGCGCGGCCGGCTGGCGAAGTACGCCTCCGTCTCCGCCCGGTCGACCCGCTCCACCCGGCCGGCCACCACCACCTGCCGGTGCATGGGGAACCAGGGGAAGACGAGGCTCGCGTACGGGTTGACGGCCGCCTCGGCGCCCTTGCGGGACCCGTAGTTGGTGAAGAAGACGAAGCCCTCCGGGTCGTACCCCTTCAGCAGCACGGTCCGCGCGCTCGGCCGGCCCGCGGCGTCGGCGGTGCCGACCACCATCGCGTTCGGTTCGGGCAGCCCGGCGGCCACCGCGTCGGCGAACCAGCGGTCGAACTGGCCGTGCCAGTCGGCGGCCAGGTCCGCCTCGGAAAGGCCCAGCTCCGTGGCGTACTCGTTACGCATCGCCGCTGGCCGGGCTGTGTCCCCCGTCACGTTCCCTCTCCTCCTCGTCGACCCGGCCCACCCCCTGCGACGCAGGCCAGCCCGTACCGCCCAGTGTCACCGACGCGGCCCGGGCCCTCCGGACCGGGGATGTCGTGTGCGGCACAGTCGCAGTGGGTCGCGGATCCGGTTACCCAGCAGGCAAGATGTCACGAACACATCCCTGAGGGTCGCCTAAGGCGCTCGCCCGGCTGGGCCGGGACCGAAGCCCCGGGCGGGCGCACCGAGCAGATCCAGGAGAGCGACATGGCCGATTTCAAACCCGGGCTGGAGGGCGTCGTAGCCTTCGAGACCGAGATCGCCGAACCCGACCGCGCGGGCGGCGCGCTGCGCTATCGCGGGGTCGACATCGAGGATCTGATCGGCCAGGTCTCCTTCGGCAACGTCTGGGCGCTGCTGGTCGACGGGCGGTTCGGCCCGGGCCTGCCGCCGGCGGAGCCGTTCCCGGTGCCGGTGCACTCCGGCGACATCCGGGTGGACGTGCAGTCCGCGGTCGCGATGCTGGCCCCGTACTGGGGTCTCAGCCAGCTGCTCGACATCTCCGACGAGCAGGCCCGTGAGGACCTCGCCCGGGTGTCGGTCACCGCGCTCTCCTTCGTCGCCCAGTCGGCGCGCGGCCTGGGCCTGCCGGCGGTGCCGCAGAAGGAGATCGACAAGGCCTCCACGATCGTCGAGCGCTTCATGAAGCGCTGGCGGGGCGAGCCGGACCCGCGGCACGTCAAGGCCGTCGACGCCTACTTCATCTCGGCCGCCGAGCACGGCCTGAACGCCTCCACCTTCACCGCCCGGATCGTCGCCTCCACCGGCGCGGACGCCGCGGCCTGCATCTCCTCCGGCATCGGCGCCCTCTCCGGCCCGCTGCACGGCGGCGCCCCGTCCCGCGTGCTCAGCATGCTGGAGGCGGTCGAGCGCAGCGGCGACGCCGAGGGCTACGTCAAGGGCGTCCTCGACCGGGGCGAGCGGCTGATGGGCTTCGGCCACCGCGTCTACCGGGCCGAGGACCCGCGCGCCCGGGTGCTCCGCCGCACCGCCAAGGAGCTGGGCGCGCCGCGCTTCGAGATCGCCGAGGCGCTGGAGAAGGCCGCCCTGGCCGAGCTCCAGGCCCGCCGGCCGGACCGGGTGCTCGCCACCAACGTCGAGTTCTGGTCGGCCGTGGTGCTGGACTTCGCCGAGGTGCCGGCGCACATGTTCACCTCCATGTTCACCTGCGCCCGGATGGGCGGCTGGAGCGCGCACATCCTGGAGCAGAAGAAGCTCCAGCGGCTGGTCCGCCCGTCGGCCCGCTACGTCGGCCCGGGCACCCGCAAGCCCAGCGACGTCGAGGGCTGGGACGCCATCCCGCACGGCGTCTGAGAGACGACGCGAGAGGGGCCCATCCCGTCGCCCGGCGGCGGGAAGGGCCCCTTCGTGCGCGTGGGCACAGCGGGCCGCGGCCCCCGGGCGCCGGTTGTGGTGTACGCCTCAAGGCCGCAGGTGGGACCAGCGGCCGGAGCGACCGATCCGGGTGGGAGGATGAAGGCCGGCAGTGTCGCCGGACCGGGCCCGGGTCCCGGCCACGTCGTGCGCCTGAGCGCGCGTCCGCCGTCGATCCGCGCCCGCCTGAACACCGGGCCCGCTCTCGCCCATGCGGAAGGATCTCGACAACCGTGGCTGACGCACCGACCATCCGGATTCCCGACGACCTCAAGCCCGCCGACGGGAGGTTCGGCTGCGGGCCGTCCAAGGTCCGTCCGGCGGCGGTCTCCGCCCTCACCGACGTGGCGACCAGCTACCTGGGCACCTCGCACCGGCAGAAGACCGTCCGTGACCAGGTGGCCCGGCTGCGCCGCGGCATCGCCGAGTTCTTCTCCCTCCCCGAGGGCTACGAGGTGGTGCTCGGCAACGGCGGCACCACGGCGTTCTGGGAGGTCGCGACGTTCGGCCTGGTCCGCGACCGGGCGCAGTTCGCCAGCTTCGGCGAGTTCGGCGCGAAGTTCGCCAAGTCCGTCAAGGACGCCCCGTTCCTCGGCGAGCCCACCATCCGCAAGTCGGAGGCCGGCACCGCGCCCACCCTGACCGCCGAGGCCGGGGTGGACGTCTACGCCACCCCACACAACGAGACCTCGACGGGTGTCGCGGTGCCGATCGCCCGGGTGGCCGGCGCCGACCCCGGCTCGCTGCTGCTGGTCGACGCCACCTCGGGCGCGGGCGGCCTGGACGTCAACGTCGGCGAGACCGACGTCTACTACTTCGCCCCGCAGAAGTGCTTCGGCTCCGACGGCGGCCTGTGGCTGGCCCTGATGTCCCCGGCCGCGCTGGAGCGGGCCGGCGAGATCAAGGCGTCCGGCCGCTACATCCCGGCCTTCCTCGACCTGGTCACCGCGATCGACAACTCGCGGCTGGAGCAGACCTACAACACCCCGGCGCTGGCCACCATCTTCCTGGCCGCCGAGCAGACCGACTGGATGAACTCCCAGGGCGGGCTGGCCTGGGCGGCCAAGCGCACGGCCGAGAGCGCCGCGATCGTGTACGGCTGGGCGGAGCGCTCCGAGGTGGCGACGCCGTTCGTCACCGACCCGGCGCTGCGCTCCAACGTGGTCGCCACCATCGACTTCGCCGACTCCGTCGACGCCACCGCGATCGCCAAGGCGCTGCGCGCCAACGGCATCGTGGACACCGAGCCGTACCGGAAGCTGGGCCGCAACCAGCTTCGCGTCGCGCTCTTCCCGGCCGTCGAGCCGGCCGACGTCGAGGCCCTGACCGCGTCGATCGACTACGTGGTCGAGCGACTCTGACCGCCGTCACGGTCGGTGGCCGCCGGCACGCCCGCCGGCCACCGACCGTGATCATCGTCGCAGCTCAGTCGCGACATGCGGGTGTCGCATCCCCCACCTGCGGGCAGATGCGCGTACGGTGGTGCGAGGACGCCCGGGTGGCCGGCTCGTGGCGTGACGGCCAGCGAAGCGGGACGGAGGCAACGCCATGCGCCCAGTACGCTTCGTCGCCCTCTCCGAGGACGGCCAGGCCCTGGTGCTCGCCGACGAGGTCGGGCGACTGCTCGCCCTGCCCATCGACGAGCGGATCGCCGGCGCGTTGCACGCCGAGCCCGGCGCCCCGCCGCTCGCGGTGGCCCCGGTGACCAGCGCCGACCCGGTGCCCTCACTCTCCCCACGGGACATCCAGGCGAAGATCCGCTCCGGCGAGTCCGCCGAGGACGTCGCCCGGATCGCCGGCGTGCCGGTCGACCGGGTGCTGCGCTATGCCGGCCCGGTGCTCCAGGAGCGGGCCATGCTCGCCCAGCACGCCCGGCGCACCCGGCTGAAGGGCGCGGAGAAGCCCACCCCGCTCGCCGAGGTGGTCAACGGCCGGCTGGCCCAGCACGGGATCGACACCGAGAAGATCTCCTGGGACGCGTGGCGTCGCGACGACGGCACCTGGCGGATCGTGGCGACCTGGCCCTCGGGCAAGGCGACCGCGCAGGCGATCTGGGATCTCGACAAGACCCGGCAGGCGGTCACCCCGCACGACGACATGGCGCAGTACCTCTGCGCCGAGCGGCCCACCCCGATCCTCGGCCAGGAGCCGGCGCCCGAGCGGGGCGGCCACGCGCTGCCCGGTCCGTCGCGCGGTGAGCCGAGCCGGGGCGGGCACGGCCTGCCGGCGGCGGCCGAGCACAGCCGCCCCGGGCGTGACCCGATCCGGGCCGGGCGGGACGCCCTGCTCGCCTCCCTCGACCGTCCGCTCGGCTCGACCTCGGGCCGCGGGCTCGAACCCCGCACCCCGGCCGCCCTGGCCGGGCAGGACGCGCCGCGCCAGCGGCCGGTCGGCGGCGGCGCGGCGGCGCTGCTCGGCGGTGGCCAGGGTTCCGCGTTCGACGACGACTCGGACGCGCCCAAGGAGGTGCCGGCCGTGCCGTCGCTGGCGGTGCTCCGGCCCCGGCGCACGGGCGCGCCCTCGGCGGCAGCGGCCGGCGAGTCGACCGACGCCGGCGGCAAGCCGCGCAAGCGCCTGCCGAGCTGGGACGACGTGCTCTTCGGCAGCGGCCCGGCGGCCCGCGAGTCCTCGTGACCGGCTGACTC
The DNA here is from genome assembly GCF_040640115.1 of Micromonospora sp. NPDC023644. NCBI lineage: Bacteria > Bacillati > Actinomycetota > Actinomycetes > Micromonosporales > Micromonosporaceae > Micromonospora > Micromonospora sp. NPDC023644. The sequence goes on from NZ_JBFABA010000010.1 coordinate 127,968, forward strand.
CGGCGGCGGATCCCGTCGCCGGAGTCGACGCGAGGCACGCGAGGTGCCGCCGTGGCAGGGTGGCCTCATGGAGTACACGAACCTCGGCCGTACGGGCCTGTCGGTCAGCCGCCTCTGCCTCGGCACGATGAACTTCGGGCCGCAGACCACCGAGCCGGACAGCTTCGCGATCATGGACCGGGCCCTGGAACACGGGATCAACTTCTTCGACACCGCCAACGTCTACGGCTGGCAGACCGGCGAGGGGATCACCGAGCAGATCATCGGGCGCTGGTTCGCCCAGGGCGGCGGCCGGCGGGAGAAGGTCGTGCTGGCCACCAAGGTCTACGGCAAGATGGGCGAGTGGCCCAACGAGCAGGGCCTCTCCGCCCGGCACATCGTCCGGGCCTGCGAGGACTCGCTGCGTCGCCTCCGGACCGACACCATCGACCTCTACCAGATGCACCACGTCTCCCGGAGCACCCCGTGGGAGGAGATCTGGCAGGCCATGGAGACCCTGGTCGCCCAGGGCAAGGTGCTCTACGTCGGGTCGTCCAACTTCGCCGGCTGGCACATCTCGGTGGCGCAGGAGGCCGCGGCCAGGCGCCACTTCCTCGGCCTCGTCTCCGAGCAGTGCATCTACAACCTGATGACCCGGCACGTCGAGCTCGAGGTGGTGCCGGCCGCGCAGCACCACGGGCTGGGCGTCATCCCCTGGTCGCCGCTGCACGGCGGGCTGCTCGCCGGTGTGCTGCGGAAGATGGCCGAGGGCGGGGCCGCGCGCGGCGCCAGCGGCCGCTCCGCCGACGCGCTCGCCGATCACCGGCCGACCATCGAGGCGTACGAGGAACTCTGCGGCGACCTCGGTCACGACCCGGCGGACGTGGCCCTCGGCTGGCTGCTGTCCCGGCCCGGGGTGACCGCCCCGATCATCGGTCCGCGCACCACCGACCAGCTCGACCGTTCCCTGGGCGCCCTGGCCGTCCGCCTCGACGAGGACGCCCTCACCCGCCTGGACGAGCTCTTCCCACCCGTCGGCAACGGCGGTCCCGGCCCGGAAGCCTGGGCCTGGTGACCGAGGAGCGTCAGAGGGGCCAGGCGGCCAGGCGGTCGTAGGTGGGGCGGGGCCCGGGGTGGCTGCGCACGAGGACCATCTCGCCGGCCGGCCACTGCGGGCCCACATAGTCGTCGAGGGCGGCCACGTCGGCGGCCACGTCGACCGGGGGCACCCGGTCGCCGGGGCGGGCGACGGTCAGGTGCGGGCGGAACGGCTTCTCGTCGTACGGCAGGCGGGCGTGCCGCAGGCGGGAGCGGATCAGCCGGGCCAGCACCAGTACCGGCTCCACCTCGCCCCGCAGGTCGACCCAGAGCACGGTGAACCGGCCCCGCCCGAACCGCCCGCCGCCGGCCAGCCAGAGCCGGGGCGCGGCCTGGCGGCCGTCCCGGGACCACTCGGCGGCGAGCCCCAGCGCGCTCTCCACGGCGACCAGCCGGTCCGCCTCGACGTCGCCGAGGAAGGCGAGGGTGACGTGCGCGTGGGCCGGGTCGGCGAGCCGGACGTTGATGCCGGCGGCGGCCGCCGCGCCGATCCGCAGCCGGGCGACCTGCGCGCCGAGGTGCGCGACCGCCTCGGGCGGCGGGTAGAGCGCCACGAAGAGCCGCACGCCGCTACGCCCTCAGCGGTGACGCTGCCGGTGCCCGGCCCGGGCGGCGGGCAGGGTCAGCCCGGCGGCGTGCAGCAGTCCCTCCACCCGGACCCGTTCCAGCTCCAGGTCGACGCCCTCCAGCTCGGCCAGGTGCTCGGTGAGCCCGAGGGCCCGGCAGGCCAGCCGGAGCCGGTCGTCGTACGCCCGCAGGATCGTGCCGTGCCAGACGGGCTGGCGGCCGTCGGGGCCGACCCCCTGGCCGCGCAGGCGGCGCAGGTCGGCGGCGAGTTCCTCCAGCGGGCGCCGGTCGGGCCGGTCGAAGCCGGTGAGGTCGATGTCGCGGGTCAGCGCGTCGGCCTCGACGGCCCGGTCCAGCCGGGCGATCGTGCGCCGCTCCTGCCGGCGCTCGCGCCACTCGGCCCATCCGCAGGCGACCCGGTCGATGATCTCGTCGGCGCAGAAGACCAGGGCGATCACCGCCGGCAGGCTCGCTACGGCGACGAAGGCCAGGATCAGCAGCAGCGCGCGCCCGAGCTCCACGTATCGACGCTAAGCCTCTTCCGGCCGGCCCGCCACCGGTTTCGTGCCATCCACGTCATCCGCAGGAGGGGACGGATCGTCCCACCGGAGGGGCGGCGGCACGCTCAGCAGTCGGTGGAGGTGACGTAGAAGCGCGGCATCGGCAGGATGCGGAAGCGCAGCCGGGCGCCGGAGTGGCGCAGCTGCCAGGTGAGCGCGATCAGGACGGTGGCCAGCGAGATCAGCCCGCCGATCCAGATACTCGCGCCGGCGCCGTAGGTCTCGGCGACCCAGCCGATGAGCGGCGCTCCGACCGGGTTGGTGCCGAGGAAGACCAGCACCCACAGGGCCATCACCCGGCCGCGGAAGGCGGCGTCGGTGCCGAGCTGGACCCGCTGGTTGGCCGCCTGGGCGAAGAAGACCATGAAGAACCCGGTCGGCAGCAGCAGCGTCACCACCATCCAGTACGCCGGGGCGAGCCCCACCAGCGTGCCGAAGCTGGCGCAGCCGACCCCCGCGCCGAGCACCAGCCAGACCGACGGGCGGCTGCGCCGCCCGGTGCCGGCGAGCGCCCCGACCAGCGCGCCGACCGCCAGCGCGGTGCTGAACAGCCCGAACGAGGCGGCACCGGTCTGGAACACGGTCTTGGCCAGCGCGGCAAGGGTCAGCTGGAAGTTGAACAGCGACATGCCGATCACCGACATCATCGCCATGGGCAGCAGCAGGTCGGGCCGGCGCCAGACGTAGCGCAGGCCGTCGACCACCTTGGCCGACGCCCGCTCGTCGCGCGGCGGCAGCGCCTCCCGGTGCAGCTCGGCGGGGCGCATCTGGATCACGGTGACCAGCGGGGCGATCGAGCTGAGCGCGGTGAACAGGAAGACCGGCCCGACGTCGAGCACGGCGATGGCCAGGCCGGCGACGGCCGGACCGACGATCCGGGCGGAGTTGAACACGGCCGCGTTCAGCGAGAGCGCGTTCGGCAGCAGCGACGTGCCCACCAGCTCGGAGACGAACGCCTGCCGGACCGGGGTCTCCACGGCGTTGGCGACGCCCAGCAGGGCCGCGAACGCGAAGACGTGCCAGAGCTGCACGAGGCCGGTGATCACCAGCAGGGCCATGGCGAGGGCCAGCACGGTCCAGAACGCGTTCGCGACGAAGAGCAGCATGCGCTTGTCGTAGCGGTCGGCGAGCCGCCCGGAGAGCAGGGTGAGCAGCAGCACCGGGGTGAACTGGAGCGCGGTCACCACGCCGAGCGCGGTGGCGGAGTTGTCGGAGAGCTCGAGGACCAGCCAGTCCTGGGCGATGAACATCATCCAGACGCCGATCAGCTTGATCAGCTGCCCGGATGCGAAGAGCCGGTAGTTGCGGACCTGTAGGGACTGGAACATCGTGCTCAGCTTCGCCTGCACTCTTGGTGCGCCTCCTCGCGGTCGTACGCGTCATCGACGTCGGACGGCGCGGTGGCACGACGCGCGGGTCAGGCGCGGGCGACCTGCTGAAGGATCTCGGCCGCCTGCCGCAGGGTGTCCCGCTCGGCCTCGGTCAGCGCGGCCAGCCGGCGGGCCAGCCACTCGTCACGGACCCGCTCGAACTGGTCGAGCACCGCCCGTCCCCCCTCGGTCGCCGCCAGGATGACCTGCCGGCCGTCGGTCGGATGGGGGGTGCGCTGCACGAGGCCGCGCTCCTCCAACTTCGCGACGATCTTGGTCATCGTCGGGGGCTGCACCCGTTCCACGTCGGCCAGTTCCCGAGGCGTCAGCGCACCCGCCAGCCGGAGGCTGGTGAGCGCGGAGAGCTGGGTGACCGTGAGGTCGCCGACCGGCCGGGCCTGTCGGACCCGCCGGTTGAGCCGGGTGATCGCATCACGCAGCTGCGGTGCCAGCTGCGCCGGTGGCACGCGTTTCGCCGTCACCGTCCGCTCCGTCACGATAGTTAGCCTAACTAATTAGCTTGGCGAATGAGTGGTGATATGACCATGCTCACGAGAAGTTTGTCCTGCTCCGGGCCGGGTACCCGATTCGGTCACCGGCCCGGAGCGGACTGCCGTGTCAGAGCACCACGGACTCGATCGGCCCGCGCAGGAAGTAGAGCACGAAGAGGGCGGCCACCCCGTACAGCAGCGGGTGGATCTCCCGGGCCTTGCCCCGGGCGAGCTTCACCACCACGTACGAGATCAGGCCGGCGCCGATGCCGTTGGAGATCGAGTACGTGAAGGGCATCAGCACGATCGTCAGGAACGCCGGGATCGCGATCTCGTAGTCGGACCAGTCGATCGTCCGCACCGCGGTCATCATCAGGAAGCCGACCACCACCAGCGCGGTGGACGCCGCCTCGAACGGCACCACCACGACCAGCGGCGCCAGGAACATCGCCAGCAGGAACAACCCGCCGGTGACCAGGTTGGCCACGCCGGTCCGGGCGCCCTCCGCCACACCGGCGGCGCTCTCGATGTACGACGTGTTGCTGGACGTGCTCGCCGCACCGCCGGCCGCCGCCGCGATCGAGTCGACCAGCAGGATCTCCTTCGCCCGCGGCGGGGTGCCCCGCTCGTCGAGCATGTTCCCCTCCTGGCCGACCGCGACCATCGTGCCCATGGTGTCGAAGAAGTCCGTGATCAGCAGGGTGAACACGAACATGAGGACGACGACCCAGCCGGCCCGGCCCCACGAGTCGAACAGGTTGAACTTGCCGATCAGCGACAGGTCCGGCACGTCCACCCAGGTCTTCGGCAGCTCGGGGACGTTGAGCGCCCAGCCCTTCGGGTTCGGCTTGCCGTCGACGAAGGACGGGCCGATGTTCGCCACCGCCTCGACGACGATCGCCAGCACGGTGGAGCCGAGGATGCCGATCAGGATCGCGCCCCTGACCCGGCGCACCAGCAGCACGATGGTCAGCAGCAGGCCCACCACGAAGACCAGCAGCGGCCAGCTGGCGAGCTTGCCGCCGATGCCCAGGCTGACCGGGACGGTGCTGTTCTGCACGTCCGGCACCCGGCGCACGAAGCCGGCGTCGACGAGGCCGATGATGGTCAGGAAGAGGCCGATGCCGACGCCGATCGCCGTCTTCATCTGCGTCGGCACCGAGCGGAACACCGCCGTACGCAGGCCGGTCAGCACCAGCACCGCGATGATCAGGCCCTCGATCACCACGAGGCCCATCGCGTCCGCCCAGGTCATCTCCGGGGCGATCTCGTACGCGACCAGCGCGTTGACGCCGAGGCCGGCGGCGAGCGCCAGCGGGAACCGGCCGACGACACCCATCAGGATGGTCATCAGGCCGGCGACCAGGGCGGTGGCCGCGGCGAGGGCGGCGATGGGGAGCTTCTTGCCGTCGCCGTCGACGGCACCACCGATGATGAGCGGGTTGAGCACCACGATGTACGCCATCGTGAAGAAGGTCGCCAGGCCACCGCGTACCTCGCGGCTCATCGTCGAGCCACGGGCGGAGACCTCGAAGTACCGGTCGAAACCGTTACGCGGGTGAGCGGGGTCGGGTGGTGTGCCGTTCTCGGGCGGCGCTACTGCCATCAGGTCCTCGCAGGTGATCTTCCGTTGTCGCGCGCATCGTCGCAGATCACCGGCCAGCAGGAAAAGTTGATCGCGTACGCTTGCCGCGTGCCGAAGGAGCAGCCACCGCGGCCCGAGCCGCTCGACCCGCCGATGGTGCCGTTCGCCCTCGCCGGGATGGCGGCCTGGGCGCTCGCCGGGCTGGTGCTGCTGATCTTCTTCCGCGACTGGTTGACCGCGCACGACCACCAGGACTGGCTGTGGACCTGCCTGGCCGGTTTCCTGTGGGGTTTCCCCGGTCTCGCCGTGATGATGCGGCACGACGCCAACCGGCGCCGCCGCCGCGCCGGCCGCTGACCTGCGACGACCCCGATCCGCCGGATCGGCGCCGCGCCCGGTGGCGTCAGGGGTGGCCGTACGGTTCCGCCGGCTCCGCGGCCTCGACGGAACCCGGCGCCCGGCTGACCGCCATGGGCTCGACCGCGCTGTCGTCGTAGACCGTCGGCATCTCGTCGACCTGGGTCTCGGCGGCCTCGATCAGGGTCTCCGAGTGCGCCCCGCAGCCGTGGTCGGCGCTGACCACCCGACCGTCGTCGGGGGCGTAGAAGTTGCCGCAGGCCCCGAAGGACTGCCGCAGAGCGCCGGCGAGCGGCAGGTAGAAGCCGCAGGTGCCGCAGCGGGCGGCGGCGGGGGCGGCGACCGAGATCGCGGCGGACGGGCCGTGGTCGCCGTCGTACCAGCGCTGGGCGGCCTCGCTGCGCCCCTCCCGGGAGAGCACCCGGGCCCGGCCGAGGCCGAGCTCCCAGGCGGTCTCCTCGACGGCGGGGTCGTCGGAGAGCAGGTAGCCGGGCTGGAGCCGGTCGTCGTCCGCCGGGGTGGGCAGCAGGTCGCCGGGGCCGAGGTCGCCCGGCTTGAGCCGCTCCTGCCACGGCAGCCAGCCGGGGGCGAGCATCGCGTCCGTGCCGGGGAGCAGCACCGTCTCGCAGACGGTGACGTGCCGGCTGCGCGGCACCCGGGTCACGGTGACCGCCCACCGCCAGCCGCGGTAGCCGGCGAGCCGACACTCGAAGTAGTGCGTGACGAGTCGGTCGCCCTCCGCGACGGCCTGCAGGTGGTCGCCGATGTCCGAGGGGTCGACCTCGGTAATGGCGTCACGTGCCACCTCGACGGCGGCGGCGCAGACCTGGTCGAGACGAGCGGCACGGGCGGAGGCGGGCCTGGTCACCCGACCATTGTTCCCCATGCGTACGGCCGACCGACAGGCACCCGCCGACGACGTTCTGGGACAGTGGTGCGGCATGGACGGACCGGATGGGTGAGGATGGTGGACATGCCGCTGTTCTCCCGCTCCGGGCGGTCCGTACTCGGGCGGACCGTCGGCACCGGCATCAAGGCCGTCCGCCTGCTGTTACGCGGCTCGGTCAGCGGTGGGCGCTGGATGACCCGCCGGGCGGGCCGGGCCCGCGCCCGGGGCGCTGGCGACGAGGTCGGCATGGTCCGCCTCTTCGACCTGCACGCGATCTCCTGCGCCGGGGACACGCTGATCGCCATCGGACTCGCCGGGACGATCTTCTTCAACGTGCCGCTCGGCGAGGCGCGCAGCAAGGTCGCCCTCTACCTGCTGGTGACCATGGTGCCGTTCGCCATGCTCGCCCCGGTGGTGGGCCCACTGCTCGACCACTTCCGCCACGGTCGCCGGTACGCGCTGGCCGCCACCATGCTCGGCCGGGCCTTCCTGGCCTGGCTGATCTCCGACTACATCCACGGCTTCGGCCTCTATCCGGCGGCCTTCGGCGTGCTGGCGCTCTCCCGCGCGTACGGGGTGGCCCGCTCGGCGGCCGTCCCGCGGCTGCTGCCGGAAGGGCTCGGCCTCTCCCAGGTGGGCGCCCGGGCCAGCGTCTACGGCACGGTGGCCGGCGCCCTGGTCGCGCCGATCGGGCTGGCCGCCTTCTGGTTCGGTCCGCAGTGGCCGCTCCGGGTCGCCTCGATCATCTTCCTGGTCGGCATGGTGATCTCCCTGCGGCTGCCGCCCAAGGCCGACTCCGAGCCGCCGGAGCGGGTGCCCCGGCCGCTGCGGGCGCTCGGTCGGCGCACCGGCGACCGCCCGCTGGGCCGGGGGCGGCCGGCCGGCCGGCTCGTGATCGCCACCCTGATCGGCGCCGCGACGCTGCGCGGGCTGTACGGGTTCCTGCTGCTCTTCCTGGCCTTCGCAATCAAGGCGGGTGACCTGACCACCGTCGTCTTCGGCCGGGACCTCGGCGACGAGGGGGCGCTGGGCCTCGTCGGCGCGGCACTGGCCGTGGGCACCTTCCTCGCCACCGCGATCGGCACCCGGCTGCGCATCCACCGACCCGTCGCCATCCAGTCCAGCGGCATGATCATCGTGGGCGGGGTGGCGGTCCTCGCCGCGTTGAAGTTCTCGCTGCCGATGGTCGCCCTGCTCTGCCTCGTGGCCGCGCTGATCAGCGGCATCGCCAAGCTCACCGTGGACGCCTCGATCCAGGAACGCATCCCCGAGCGGCTGCGGGCCAGCTCGTTCGCCCACTCCGAGACGGTGCTGATGCTCGCGTTCGTCGCCGGGGGCGGGCTGGGGCTCGTACCCTTCGACGGCCGGATCGGGATCGCCGTCGCCGCCGGGGTCGGCACGTTGGCCGCCGTCCGGGGCGTGCTGGTGGCGGGCCGCCTGCGCGCCGAGCGGCTGGCCGGGCGCCCGCTCGCCGACGACGAACTGGCCGACGACACCGACGAAGCCGCCACGGACACCGAAGCCGGCACGGCCGGCACGCCCACCAAGGCGGACACGGGCGCCGCGGCAAGCCCGGGCACCAGGGCGGGCACGCGCACCGCTGCTGACGTGCCCACCAGGGCCGGCACGGCCGGGACGCCCACCGCTGCCGGGGCCGGCGCGCGCACCGAGGCCGAGGCCGGCCCCGACAGCGGGGTGGCGCCCGTCTCGCCCGCCCCCGCGCAGGGCGGCTCGCCGCTGGACGACCCGGCCCTGGCCCCGCCCGGCTACCACATCTACCGGCCGTCGTCGGCGGTCGGCGGGCCGGGCGGCACGGACGACGAGACCCGGCGGGAACCGCAGGGGCCCCTGCCGTGACGGGTTTGCTGGTGGTCACGGCGGTGCCCGCCGAGGCCGAGGCGGTCCGCGCGGGCCTCACGGATGCGTCGACGGAGGTGCTGCCGGTGGGGGTCGGGCCAGCCGTCGCCGCCGCCACCACCACCCGGCTGCTGGTGCTCGCCGAGGCGGCCGGGCGTCCGTACCGCGGTGTGGTCAGCGCGGGCGTGGCGGGTGGCTTCGCCGGCCGGGTGGAGGTCGGCGCGACGGTGCTGGGCTCCGTCGCCGTCGCCGCCGACCTGGGCGCCGAGTCACCGGCGGGCTTCCTCCCGGTGGACGAGCTGGGCATGCCCCCGGAGTGGCTCGGTGGTGGCGTCGCGCTCGCCGCCGACCCGGGGCTGCTGGCCACCCTGCGCGCCGCGCTGCCGACGGCAACGGTGGGCGCGGTGTTGACCGTCAGCACGGTGACCGGCACCGCCGCCAGCACGGACGCCCTGCGCCGGCGCCACCCCGACGCGGTCGCCGAGGCCATGGAGGGGTACGGCGTGGCCGTCGCCGCCGCGCAGGCCGGCGTCCCGTTCGTCGAGCTGCGTACCGTCTCCAACCCGATCGGCCCCCGGGACCGCGACGCCTGGCGCATGCGCGAGGCGCTCGCCGCCCTCACCACGGCCGCCGCGGCCCTGACCTGAACCCGCCGGCCGGCCTGCCTGCCAGCCAGCCCCTGAGCCTGCCTGCCCCTGAGCCTGCCTGCCCCTGAGCCTGTCGGCCTCGGCTGCCGACCAGCCCAGCGATCATCCTCTGGGCGTCGGCCGTTGGTCGAACCGCAGGACCGCCGGCCGACTCGCCTCCAACTGATAGCCGCAGGCGATCAGGAAGTCGACGCCACCGATGCCGGCGACGGCGCGCACGGTCTGGATACCGGCCTGGTCCAGTTCCTCGCCGAGGAGCCGGAGCAACCGGCGGCCGATGCCCAGGAAGCGCAGCTGGGGCGCGACGAGGACACCGTCCAGCACCATCTCCCGCCGATCGCCGAGATCCTCGCCGAGCAGCAGGTCCTCGCTGCGTTCGTGTGCCCGGAGTTCGCCGACCAACTCGCCGCCCGGCAGTTGGGCCACGAACCGCCAGCACCCGTCCGGCACCCCCTCCGTCACCCGACGGAAGCTGACGGCGGCGCGCGCCCGCTCCCGCACCCGCCGCTCGTCGCGTCGCCCGCGATGAAGGTCGTACGTCATCTCCGGCACCCGCACCGGCCACTGCTCCTGCGGGACGTACCAGTGCCCCCACCACGCACCCGGCCAGTCCTTCAGCGTCCGGACCTCCCGGATGTCGAGGTGCGCGGGATAGCGGCGGCCCCCCTCGTCGCGGCGGCCGTCGTGAGGTACGGGCGGCAACACGGCGACGGTCCCCGGTTCGCCGTCCGTGCTCCCTTGATCAGCGGTCCGGACGCCCACCGCCAGCTCTCCGCCAGCGGCCCGGACCAACCGCTCCACCGTCCGCAACCTCGGATCGGCTCCCGGATCGGCCTCGATCCGCGCCAGCGTGCTCTTGGGTACGCCCGACCGACGCGCCAACTCCCGCTGGCTCAGGTCTGCCTGGCGCCGGAGAGCGCGCAGCGCGGCCCCCACCTCGATCGGTCCGGTCGGCTCCGCCACGTGTCGATCGTTGCGACGCCACGAGCGACCGTCAACAAGCGCGACACACCTGTGGATAAGCCTGTGGACAACTGGCTTGGTGCTGCGCGGCCAGGTGCTCTTCGGCACGCTGTCGAGCTGCCCCGTTCATGAGACCACCGCTCTACGGAGATGCCGGCACCGTTGAGCGACCGGGTGTCCAGGACGGCCGGGTGTCCAGGAATGTACCGTCTGCACTGGTCCCCGGCGTGCGATGTGGGTGCACACGGGCATCAGCCGGGTCATCCGGCAGCAGGGGTGCGACGGCGGCGACCGGGCGGCACTCGGCGCGCGCGGCACCGGGCGGCACTTGGCGCGCGCCGCACCGGGCTGACCGGGCCCAGGCCGCTCCCGGTGCGGCCGGCGCTCGCCGGATCGCAACTTGCCCATTTGCCGCACCTCGGCTTGCCCCATCTGTGAGGGCAGCTCGACAGCGTGGACCAGGGGGCACCGCGGGCGGCGGAGCGGCGCGTCCCGGCTCGGTCGGGGCTGGGCCGGGGCGCGCCGTTGTGCGAAGGATCGGGCGCGGTCTGCCGCCCCGTGTTCTCGCCGTCGAGATCCCAGATGCGCCCGGCCCGCGCCGGGTCCTTCGCGGCCAGGTCGTAGCCGGCGCGCTCGGCCCGTAACGCCGTCACCGCGCACCGGCCCCAGGCCGACTCGTGCATCGGCGGCAGCGCGGCTCGGCGGCAGCGCGGCTCGGCTGCCCACACCTCCGCGTCCTCACCTCGCGGGACAGCGCCACCTCGCGGGACAGCGCCACCTAGCGGGACAGCGCCACCTCGCGGGACAGGTCACAGTCGTGGGGACCGGGCGGAGCGAGGCCGCCGACGACGGGGATACGGTGAGGGCGTGGCGCTCTCGCTGGCTGTCTCGCCCTGCCCCAACGACACCTTCGTCTTCCATGCCCTGGTGCACGGCCTCGTGCCCGGCGCCCCGCCGGTCGACGTCACGTACGCCGACGTGGACGTCACCAACACGGCCGCCGAGCGTGGGGCGTTCGACCTGGTCAAGGTGAGCTACGCGGCGCTGCCGTGGCTGCTGGACGACTACCACCTGCTGCCCTGCGGAGGCGCGCTCGGCCGTGGCTGCGGCCCGCTGGTGCTGACCCGTGGCGACCGCGATCCGGGCCAGCCCGACAGCTCCGGCCGCGCCGACCTGAGTGGAGCCACCGTGGCGGTGCCGGGCGACCGGACCACGGCGTACCTGCTCTTCCGGCTCTGGGCGGCCGAGCGGCCCCCGGCGCGGATCGAGGTCGTGCCGTTCCACGAGATCATGCCGGGCGTCGCCGCCGGCCGGTACGACGCCGGCCTGGTCATCCACGAGGCACGGTTCACCTACCCACGGCACGGCCTGACCGCCCTGGTCGACCTCGGCGAGTGGTGGGAGGCCGACACCGGCCTGCCCATCCCCCTCGGGGCCATCCTGGCCCGGCGCGGCGCGGTCGACCCCGAGGCGGCGGCCGGGTGGATCCGCGAGTCGGTCCGTAGGGCCTGGGCCGACCCGGCCGCCAGCCGGGAGTACGTGCTGGCGCACGCGCAGGAGATGGAGCCCGACGTGGTGGACCGGCACATCGGGCTCTACGTCAACGAGTTCACCGCCGACCTGGGGGACGCGGGGTTCGCCGCCGTGGAGGCGCTGCTCGGCCGGGCCGCCGACGCCGGGCTGGTGCCTCAGACCTCCAGCTCGTTGGCGACCGCGTGGACCAGCTGAGCGATCTTCTGCGCCGTCTTGCGGTCCGGGAACCGACCCCGGCGCAGGTCCGGCTGGACCTTCGCCTCCAGCACCTTGATCATGTCCTCGACGAGGCCGTGCAGCTCCTCCGCCGGCCGGCGACGCAGCTCCGCCATCGAGGGCGGGGCGTCGAGCAGCTTGACCCCCATCGCCTGCGCGCCCCGGCGGCTGTCCACCACGCTGAAATCGACCCGCTGGCCGCCCTTGAGGTCGGTGACACCCGTCGGTAGCGCGCCCTTGGGCAGGAACACGTCGCCACCCTCGTCACTGGTGACGAACCCGTATCCCTTGGCCGCGTCAAACCACTTCACTCGACCCGTCGGCACCTGAGAACCCCTGCTTCGCTTGAGCTTGAGACGTCTACCGCTCCAAGGCTAGCCGGATCATGCCGTCCAGCGCCGCCGGGAATCCGGTGAGATCATCCAGCACCACCTCCGCGCCGGCCGCGCGCAGCTCGTCGGCGGTGCACGGGCCGGTGGCGACCGCGATGCCCGGGACGCCCGCCGCCCCGGCGGCCACCATGTCGGCCACGTGGTCGCCGACGTAGTGGGTCGCGCCGTGCCGCCGCAGCGCGGTCGCCTTCTCCTCCGCGAACAGGTCGCCGGCGACCTCGTCGGCCACCATCCCGAGATGGTCGAGGTGCAGCCGGGCCAGGCGGCCCAGCTTGGCGGTCACCACGAGCACGCGGCCGCCGCGTTCGCGTACCGCGTCGAGCGCGGCGACGGCGCCGGGGAGCGGGACGGTGGGCGTGATCGCGTACGCCGGGTACAGCTCGCGGTACGTCAGGACGGCCTCGTCGACCTGCTCCGGCGGGAACCAGCGGGCGATCTCGGTACGCAGCGGCGGGCCGAGCCGCGACACGGCGGCCGCCGCGTCCACGTGCACCCCCGTCCGGGCCGACAGCGCCCGGAAGGCGTCGGCGATACCGGGACGCGAGTCGACCAGGGTCATGTCGAGGTCGAAGCCGACCGTCAGCGCTGCCATGCAGCAGAACGTACCCGCCCATCCCCGGGCCAGCCGGACGTCCGAGGGGCGGGAGGACCCCCGGCCGGGCTAGCGTGGAACGACGATGACCACCTCACTCGCCGACCACCTGCGGTCGCTGCCCGACGAGTCGCTCGCCGCCCTCCTCGAGCTGCGGCCGGACCTCGTCGTACCCGTGCCGGCCGATGTCTCCGCGCTCGCCACCCGGGCCCAGTCCCGGGTCTCGGTGGCCCGCGCGCTCGACGCGCTGGACCAGTTCACCCTGCTGATGCTGGACGCCGCCCGGCTGACCCGCAACGCCACCGACGGGACCACCTCCACCGAGGCGGTGCTCGCCATGGCCACCGCCGGGCCGCACCCGCCCGCCCCCACCACCGTCCGCGCCGCCGTGAACCGGCTGCGCGCGCTCTTCGTGCTGTACGGCCCCGAGAGCGCCCTGCACGTGGTGGCCAGCGTCGACGAGGTCTCCCCGTACCCGGCGGGGCTGGGTCGACCCGCGACGGAGCTGGAGCCGCGGGCTGCGGCGCTCTGCGCGGACCCGGCGAAGCTGCGGCGGACGCTGCTGGCCGCGCCGCCCTCGGCCCGGGCGATCCTGGACCGGCTGGCCGCCGGACCGCCGGTCGGCAGCGTGCCGGCGGGCGCGTTGCAGGCGCCCCCGCTCGGCGCGGAGGACGACCTGCCCCCGGACCCGACCAACGGCGGCGCGCCGACCGGCTCGCCGGTGCGCTGGCTCGTCGACCACCACCTGCTGGTGCCGGTCTCCGGCGGCAGGGCCGGCGTCACGGGCACCGTCGAGCTGCCCCGGGAGGTCGGCCTGCTGCTGCGCCGCGACAGCGGCCCGCTCGGCCCGCTGCGCAGCAGCCCGCCGCCGGTGGCGACCGCGCCGCGCGAGCCGAAGGCCGCCGACTCGGCCGGGGCCGGGCAGACCATGGAGGTGGTACGCCACACCGAGGCGCTGCTGGAGCAGCTCGCCGCCGAACCGGCGCCGGTGCTGCGCTCCGGCGGCCTGGGCGTCCGCGACCTGCGCCGGCTCGCCCGGGTCGTCGGGGTGGACGAGCCGACGGCCACCCTGCTGCTGGAGGCGGCGTACGCGGGCGGGCTGGTCGGCGAGGTCGACCTGCCCGGGGCCACCACCACCCGGCACGGCGCGGACCAGCAGGTCCTGCCCACCGCCGGGTACGAGGTGTGGCGGGCCGGAACGCTCGCGCAGCGCTGGGAGCAGCTCGCCCGGGCCTGGCTGACCATGACCCGGCAGGCCGGGCTGGTCGGGCAGCGCGACGACCGGGACCGGCCGATCACGGTGCTCTCCGCCGAGGCGGAACGGGCCGGCGCGCCGGCCGCCCGGCGGGCCGTGCTGGAGGTGCTCGCCGACCTGGAGCCGGCCACCGGGCCCACCCCCGAGGAGGTGCTGGCCCTGCTCGACTGGCGGGCACCACGGCGCAGCCGGGGCCGGGAGGCCGCGCACCGTGAGGTGCTGGCCGAGGCGGCCACGCTGGGCGTTACGGGGCTGGGGGCGCTCACCTCGTACGGGCGGCTGCTGCTCACCGACGTGACCGCCGCCGACGAGCGGGGCGGGGACGACCCACTCGGGTTGCGTTCGGACGCCGAGAGCGGCGACCCGTCCAGCGCCGTACGCGCGCTGGACGCGCTGCTGCCCGCCCCGGTCGACCACTTCCTCGTGCAGGCGGACCTGACCGTCGTGGTGCCCGGCCCGCCCGATCCGGCGCTCGCCGCCGAGCTGGAGGTGGTGGCGGAGCACGAGTCGGCCGGCGGGGCCAGCGTGCACCGGGTCACGCCGGCCAGCGTGCGCCGGGCCCTGGACGCCGGCTACTCGGCCGACGACCTGCACGGCCTGTTCCGGCGGCGGTCCCGCACGCCCGTGCCGCAGGGGCTGACGTACCTGGTGGACGACGTGGCCCGCAAGCACGGCGGGCTGCGGGTGGGCTCCGCCGGGGGGTACGTGCGCAGCGACGACGAGGCGCTGCTGACCGAGGTGCTCGCCGACCGGCGGCTGGAGCCGCTGGCGCTGCGCCGGCTCGCGCCGACGGTGCTGTCGACGCCGTACCAGGTGGGCCGGATGCTGATGGCGCTGCGCGACGCCGGGTACGCCCCGGTGCCGGAGGACGCGAGCGGGGCGGCGGTGCTCGCCCGCCCGAAGACCCGGCGGGCCCCGGCGCGGGTGCCGGTGACGACCAGGACGCTCGATCCGCTGACCACGCCGAAGCTGGCCATGCCCCGCCTGCTGGGCGTGGTCGAGCAGATCCGGCGCGGCGACGCGGCGGCCCGGGCCGCCCGGCGGGCGCCGGCCGTGGTGCGGGGCGCGGTCGGGCACGCCGGCCCGGCGCCGGTGCCCTCGCACAGCGACGCCCTCGCCGTGCTCCAGCAGGCGGTCCGGGACAAGGCGCTGGTCTGGGTCGGGTACGTCGACGCGCACGGGGCGACCGCGTCCCGCCTCGTCCGGCCGGTCTCGATCGGCGCGGGCTACCTGCGCGCCGAGGACGACCGGACGGAGATGCTGCACACCTTCGCCCTGCACCGGATCACGGCGGCGGTGCGGGAGGACTGAGCAGGTCGGGTCAGCGCCGGCTGCGGCGTACGGTCCCGACGACGGAGACGATCAGCAGCAGCGTGAACCCGGCGCCGGCCGACTCGCCGACCGAGTCGACGAAGCCCTGCTCGAGCACCAGCCAGCCGAAGAGGAACCAGCCGACGAGCACCACCGCCGCCACCGCGTACGCGACCACGGTGGCGGTGGAGACCTCCTCGACGGGCGACCGGTCGTGCGCGGGACTGTGCTCCGGGATCACTTCGCGGTCGACCGTCATCTCCAGCCTCCCCGTCCGGTTCGACGACTGGCATCCAGCGTGACACCGCCGTGGCGGTAGTGACAGGGGATATCGGACGGGGTGTGCGACGGCGCCGGGGACGCGCCGGGGCGGCTCAGGTGCCGGGACGCCGACCGACCAGCACCACCTTGCTGCCGACCTTGCCCAGCTCCCAGTAGCGGACGGCGTCGCCGGGCAGCAGGTTGACGCAGCCGTGCGAGCCGATCGCCTTGTCGTGCAGGTAGGTGGTGGTCTGGTGGAAGCCCATCCCCCGGGTGAAGTGCTGCCAGTACGGCAGCCACACCTCGTACGGGTCGGACCACTCCTTGACGTTGCGGTAGTTGATCGTGAACGTGCCGGCGGGGGTGCGGTAGCCGGGCATGCCCGTGCGGGTCACGGTCGGCTTCACGAGCACCTTGCCGTTGCGCATGACCCAGGTGGTCTGCCGGGTCAGGTCGATGCAGAAGGTGGTGCCCGAGCCGGCCCGGCAGCGCGCCGTGTCGGTGGTGGCGAGCCGCTTCGCCACGTCGTACGTGGTGGGCCCGGCGCGGCCGTGGGCCGGGCGGATGTCGTACCGCTTCTGGAACTTCCTGATGGCGACGCAGTCGGCGGCGGACTGCCGGCCGTCGACGGTCACGCGGCCGAACCCGCCCAGCCGGGCCAGGTACGCCTCCACCTCGCGCTGGTGCTCGCCCTGCGGGCAGCCGGCGGCGGACGGCGACGCGGTGGGTTTCGTCGCGGGCCGCGTCGGCTTCACCGCGGGACGCGTCGGTGCGGGCGTGCTCCGCGTCGGCTTGACCCTGCGCTCCGGCGGCGCCGTGCTGGGCCGCGCCCGCTGGTCCGGCCCGGGCGCACCGCTCGCCCCCGTTACCCGCTCCGCAGCCCCGGCCGGGACGGGCCCCCCGCCCCCGCCACCGTCGGCCTGTGGATCGAACGCGCACGCACCGGCGCCGACCAGCGTGACCACTGCCAGGGCGACGAGCCGGCTGGTGATCCGGACCTTGCGCATGGTGCCTCCCCTGACAGGTGTTCCCTTTGGTAGACGTTGCGAGTACCGCTCCGGTTGCTCCAGGTGACCAGATTTTTCTGCCGTCACCCGCGTGCGTGCAACACTGGTGGGTCGGCCTGGGCTGGTCAGTCGCCTCCCGGACAGCCGGCGACCCGAGGCGGAGGAGAGGCACTGGCGTGAGCGGTGGACCCCTGATCGTGCAGTCGGACAAGACCCTGCTGCTGGAGATCGACCACCCGGACGCGCAGGCATGCCGGATGGCCATCGCGCCCTTCGCCGAGCTGGAGCGCTCCCCCGAGCACGTGCACACCTACCGGCTGACCCCGCTCGGGCTGTGGAACGCGCGCGCCGCCGGCCACGACGCCGAGGGCGTGGTGGACTCCCTGATCAAGTACTCCCGCTACCCGGTGCCGCACGGGCTGCTGGTGGACGTGGCCGAGACCATGGACCGGTACGGCCGGCTCCAGCTCGCCAACGACCCGGCGCACGGCCTCGTCCTGCGGGCGCTGGACCGGCTGGTGCTGATCGAGGTCGCCAAGAGCAAGAAGCTCGCCGGGATGCTCGGCGCGAAGCTCGACGACGACACGATCGCGGTGCACCCGTCCGAGCGGGGCCGGCTCAAGCAGGCGCTGCTCAAGCTCGGCTGGCCGGCCGAGGACCTGGCCGGCTACGTCGACGGCGAGGCGCACCCGATCGAGCTGGCCGAGGCCGGCAAGGACGGCCGGAAGCCGTGGACGCTGCGGTCGTACCAGCGGGAGGCCGTGGAGGCGTTCTGGGCGGGCGGGTCGGGCGTCGTGGTGCTGCCCTGCGGCGCCGGCAAGACGCTGGTCGGGGCGGCGGCGATGGCCGAGGCGAAGGCGACCACCCTGATCCTGGTCACGAACACCGTCGCCGGCCGGCAGTGGAAGCGCGAGCTGATCGCCCGCACGTCGCTGACCGAGGAGGAGATCGGCGAGTACTCGGGCGAGCGCAAGGAGATCCGCCCGGTCACCATCGCCACGTACCAGGTGCTCACCTCGCGCAAGAAGGGCACCTTCACCCACCTGGACCTGTTCGGGGCCCGCGACTGGGGCCTGGTCGTCTACGACGAGGTGCACCTGCTGCCGGCGCCGATCTTCCGGTTCACCGCGGACCTCCAGGCCCGCCGCCGGCTGGGCCTCACGGCGACTCTGGTCCGCGAGGACGGCCGGGAGGGCGACGTGTTCAGCCTGATCGGCCCCAAGCGGTACGACGCGCCGTGGAAGGACATCGAGTCGCAGGGCTGGATCGCCCCGGCCCAGTGCACCGAGGTGCGCGTGACGCTCACCGACGCGGAGCGCATGTCGTACGCGACGGCGGAGGCCGAGGAGCGCTACCGGATGGCGGCGACCGCCCGCACCAAGCTGCCCGTGGTGAAGGCGCTGGTCGACCGGCACCCGGACGACCAGGTGCTCGTGATCGGCGGCTACATCGACCAGCTGCACCAGCTCGGCGAGTACCTCGACGCGCCGATCGTGCAGGGCTCGACCACCAACAAGGAACGGGAGCGGCTCTTCGACGCATTCCGCTCCGGCGAGGTGCGCACCCTGGTGATCTCGAAGGTCGGCAACTTCTCCATCGACCTGCCCGAGGCGGCGGTGGCGATCCAGGTCTCCGGCACGTTCGGCTCCCGCCAGGAGGAGGCACAGCGGCTCGGCCGGGTCCTGCGGCCGAAGGCCGACGGCCGCCAGGCGCACTTCTACACCGTCGTCTCCCGCGACACGATCGACACCGAGTACGCCGCCCACCGGCAGCGCTTCCTCGCCGAGCAGGGCTACGCGTACACGATCGTCGACGCCGACGACGTCCTCGGCCCGAAGCTGCCGACGGTCGACTGACCTCGGGGCGCTCCCGACGCCCCTCACGTTCGCTGTGGAGCTGACGTCATAAGCGACTCAGCCGACCTCGAGGGTCAGGCGGCTCGGAGCTTCCGCAGGACGTACTGGTTGAGGCTCATGCCGTCCTCAGCGGCCTGGATGGCGAGTTCCCGGTGCAGGCTCTCTCCGACGCGCAGGTTGAACTTGCCCGAGTAGCTGCGCTCGGCGAATGGCTGCGGCACCTGCTCGCCCTGCTCCTGCATGTCCGCAATCACCTCACGCAGCAGATCCTCAAGCCCTTGCAGAGCCTCCACCTGGGAGGGAGCCAGCCAGGTGAGAGAGGGAAACTCGGCGCAGGTGGCGACGAACTCGCGATCCTCGGCCGACCAGGTGACGCGATAGGTGTAGTGGGTGATCTCGGGACGGGGCTCGGGGTCCATCACATGGCCTCCTTCTTGTCGATCGCCTTGAGTACTTGCCGGACCTGGTACGCCTTCGCCTTGCCTTTGTCGTTCTGGTCATTCACGCGTGGGTCGCCCGGCCAGGGAGTCTTGAACACCGCATGGGAGGTGCCGGCTTGCCGCGGCTTCCCGAAATAGTGTTCGCATGCCCGGTAAAGATCGTTTTAGGCGATGTTCTGCTGGTTCGTCCGCATCGCTGCAATGAGCTTGTCTATGGGCGGCACCGGTCGATGGTACTGCCGGCGGTACCACAGCCGCAAGCACTTCGCGATGCACCTGCTGCCCGCGCCGATCTTCCGGTTCACGGCGGACCTCCAGGCCCGCTCCGATCCCTGCCCTGCCCCTACCGCAGTCGAGGGGAAGACTTCCCAGACCAGCCGAACAGCGACCACGTTGCGGTGATCACCACCAGCACCAGAGCGAGACCCGTCACCACCTCCGTCACAACGGCCCAGGCCGGAAACCGGCCACCGTCGTTCGGGACGCTCACGAGAAGGCCGCCACATGCCGATCGGACGAGGATCGGACCGATCCACAGGTGAAGCAGGGCACGGCCGGGCCTGAGACGACGACGGACCAGCAGCCCACCGGCTGCGATCAGAACGGCCGCGCCGGTCACCGAGGTGACCACCAGCATCAGCAGCAGGACGACATCCATTCCGCCGCCGTACATCGCCTCCGCGTCGAGCGCGTCACGCAGGACGATGCGGGCCCCGCTCGCTGACTGCGCAAGACTCAGCGCGCCACCGGCGAACAGCAACAGGGAGGGACGCACGAGGCACGCTATCAAGCTGGACCGGGGACGAATCGCGTCCAGTGCCCACCACGCATCGCAACAGGGCTGGATCGCCCCGGCCCAGTGCACAGCATGTTGGCCCGCCAGGCCCGGCCGGACCGAGGTACGCGTGACGCTCACCGACGCCCAACGCATGTCGTACGCGACGGCGGAGGCCGAGGAGCGCTGACGAACGGCTGACCTCCGCCTGCGTGCCGAAGCGGCGAGCGGACCCCGGCACGCGTTCACCGGGGCCGGGATGCCGACTTCTCGGGCTGCGGGCGGCTCCGGGTCGCACCGGTGCGGGCATGCGTCGCATAGAGGGCGAGCCCCACGAAGACCAGGCCGCCGACCAGGTTGCCGACCACGGTGGGAATCTCGTTCCACATCAGGTAGTCGACGAGCGAGAAGTCGCCGCCGAGCATCAGGCCGGCCGGAAAAAGGAACATGTTCACGACCGAGTGCTCGAAGCCCATGTAGAAGAAGACCAGGATCGGCATCCACATGCCGATCACCTTCCCCGACACCGATGTCGAGAGCATCGCGGCGACGACGCCGGTGGAGACCATCCAGTTGCACAGGACACCCCGGATGAAGAGGGTCAGCATTCCGGCGACACCATGGTCGGCGTACCCGACCGTCCGCGACTCACCGATCACCCCGAGCCGCTGGCCGACCTCGTTCGGGTCGACGCTGAAGGCGAAGGTGAGAATCACGGCCATCATGAACGCGACCGTGAGCGCGCCGGCGAAGTTGCCGACGAAGACCAGGCCCCAGTTGCGCAGGACCGAACGCAGTCTGACGCCCGGCCGCCGGTCGATCAGAGCGAGAGGGACAAGGGTGAACACACCGGTCAGAAGGTCGAACCCGAGCAGGTACAGCAAGCAGAATCCGACGGGAAAGAGAAGGGCTCCGACGAGTGGCTGACCCGTCTCCACGGTGACGCTGACCGCGAAAGCCGCAGCGAGCGCGAGGATGGCACCGGCCATGTACGCACGAATCACCGTGTCCCGGGTGGACATGAAAACCTTCGACTCGCCCGCGTCGATCATCTTTGCGACGAACTCTGCCGGGGCCACGTAGGACATGGACGTCGCTCCCGTCAGATGTGGGCCAGTCGATTCAGCACCGCGCAGGCACGCACCCGCATTGACCCTCCCCAGGGCCTCGCAGCCAACGGACGGCCCGTACCGTCGGCGCCCGCCGGTCGGAGTGTGGATGATCCTCGATCGGCCCGGGGTCCGCAATACGCGCATGGACCCGTTGCCGCGGTGAGGTCGACGTCGCACGCCTTGCTACCGCTGACGTCGACTGTCGGTCACCGCGCCCGACCTGCTCCGGGCCCGTACCGCCGCCGGGGTGCTGGCCCGGCTCACATGAAAATGACCAAGAGGTTTGCGTCTTCCGACAGGCTCGTCGGTGACGCAAACCTCTTGATCGACTCGCCTCGCCGAAGCGGTGAGGCCGGGTGGGTCAGCCGGCGCCGCCGGCCCGGAACGCGACCCAGGCGTCGCTCATCCGGTCCGCCTGTCCGGCGGTGAACATGTTCATGCAGGAGTCCTGCGTGTAGTCCATGAAGTTGTGAATCGGGTCCAGCCCGGGTGCGGTGCAGGTGTCCGCGCCCACCGGGCAGTTGAACTGCGGCGTCGCCTCCCGCGGGGTGTCCGCGACGAAGTCGCCGGAAGCCGAGCACCCGTGCGCGAAGGTGTGCTCCAGCATCAGCCAGTGCCCGACCTCGTGCGTGAGCGTGTCGCCGAGGGCGTACTTGCCCGCCGTGCCGCCCGGCATCGACTCGTCGAGCATCACCACGCCGTCGATGAAGTCCCGGCCGTTGTTGTAGCCCTTCGGGAAGTACGCCCAGCCGAGCAGGCCGCCGCCGATGTTGGCCGCGTAGACGTTCAGGGTGCGGGAGTCGCCCGTGTACAGCGCCTTCTTCATGTCCCGCTCGTTCTTGCCCGGCACGACCGTGTACCAGTCGCTGTTCACCGTCCACGTCGTGTCGACCAGGTCGAACCGGAACGGCGTGTCGGAGGCGTTCGCGGCGGTGCGGCCCGCGAACGAGTCGTTGAGCACCTTCATCTGCGCCCCGATCAGGGTGTTCCACCTGGTCGTCTCGGCCGCGCTGAGGGGGTGGTCGGAGATCATGTGGAAGACCGTCGGCACGGTGACGCTGCCGTTGGCCAGGCGCGGGGCGTCCTTGATGACGCCGTAGGCGTTCGCCTCGTTCTTGGAGTACAGCTCCGGCTCCTGCGCGGTGGCGCCCTCGGCGAGCCGGGCCGCGCCGTGCCCGTGGGCGTCCGGCTCGCACTCGGCGACACCCGGGGAGACGGTCACGGGTGCCGCCGACGCCGCGCCGTAGGCGCCACCGGACGCCAGGAACGTCGCGGCGGTGGCGGTGAGGACTGCGAGTCGGAAGATCGGTCTCCTGTGCATCGGTGCACCTTTCAGGAGGATGGAGGCGGTGCGGAGACGACGCGGGGGTGTCACGACCAGGTCGAAGACGTCGTCATCCCGTATGAGACCACGTCTATGACGCGGGCGACAGACCTGCGAAAAGGGCCTGGTTTCCCTGTAACGCCAGGGGGCCGGGGAACGCTGATCCCAAGGCGCTCGGGCGTTCCGCGGGGCCGCGCCGGGCCTCCTCGGGGCGTACCGGCGAGGCTCGTTTCGTCCTTTCGGACGGCTACGGCCGGCGGACCCGGTAGTAGAGGTGGGTCACCCGGTCGCCCTCGACGACCGTCGGGTTCGACAGCTCGACGGGGGCGTCGCGGACCTGGTCGAAGAACGGCACGCCGCCGCCGAGCAGGACCGGCACCAGGTTGACCCGGATCTCGTCGAGCAGCCCGGCCTCCAGGCACTGACGGGCGATGCTGCCCCCGTTGACCCCCACCCAACGGTCGCCGGCCAGCTCGCGGGCCTGCGCGACGGCGGCCTCGATGCCCTCGGTGACGAAGGTGAACGGCGCGCCCGGCCGGGGCCGGCCGTCCGGCACGTGGTGGGTGACGACCACGACCGGCTTGTCCAGCGGGTGCCGGCCGTCCCAGCCGCCGATGAGGTCGAACAGTCGCCGGCCGACGACCAGGGCGCCGGTGTCGTCCAGGGTGCGCCGCAGGTGCCCGGCGCTCGCCGCCGAGGTGCGGAACGTCATCTCCGGCTTGGCGGTGCCGATGGCGACGTCGCCGTTCTCGTACCACTGGAAGAGCTGGTCGAAGCCGGTGTCGCCGGGAGCGGCGATGTAGCCGTCCAGCGACATGCTCGCCTCGGTGTAGACCCCGCCCATCACAGCACCCGGGTGATCTGCTCGGCGGCGATCCGGGCGTCGAGCCGGGCCGGGTCGAGGTTGGCGCAGAGCACCACCGACGCGCCGACGGCCAACGGCGCCAGCAG
Source organism: Micromonospora sp. NPDC023644 (assembly GCF_040640115.1). Classification (NCBI taxonomy): domain Bacteria; kingdom Bacillati; phylum Actinomycetota; class Actinomycetes; order Micromonosporales; family Micromonosporaceae; genus Micromonospora; species Micromonospora sp. NPDC023644. Next base: position 151,356 of record NZ_JBFABA010000010.1, read on the forward strand.
CCAGTACACCGGCTGTTCGTGCTCGGCCACGTCGACCAGCAGCCGGTCGCCGGCCCGCAGGTCGAGCCGCTCCGCCACGGCCAGCGCGACGCTGCCCCACTCGCGGTAGCTCGTGCCGTCGGGGCTGGCCGCGTGGGCGCTGGTCAGCGGGGCGGACGCGGGCAGCGCGTCGCTGTGCCGGGCCACCTCGGCCAGCCAGTCCCGGTATTCCTCGGGCGCCTCGGCGCGCGGGGTGGCACCGAGGGAGAGGACGAACCGGTGCCGCGCCTCGGGCACGTCCTCCAGCCAGTCGTCGAGCCGCTCGGCGCTGACGAAGACGGCGTCGTACGGCTCGTCGGCGCCCGGCTCGATCGGCGGCAGGCCGGCGGTCGCCCGCGGGCGGAAGGACACCGCCACCCCGGCCGACCAGGCGCCCAGCAGCACGGCGGCGCTCTGCCAGTGTGCCGGGAGCAGCACCGCCGCCCGGTCGCCGACGCCCAGCCCGCAGCCCTCGCGCAGCAGCCCGGCGGCCCGCGCCGCCCAGCCGCCCAGCTCCGTCGCGGTCAGGTCGACCCGCGCACCGGTCGCGTCGTCCAGGTAGGTGAGCAGCGGCCGGTCCACCTCCGCCGCCCGGCCACCGGTCAGCGGTTCCCGAACGAGGGCATCGGTCATGTTCATGGCGCACTCCTCGGCAGGCTGCGGCCAGCCTACTCAAGAGGAAACGGGCCGGAACGGCATCGCCGCGCCGGCCCCGGGCACCCGCACCGACACCACCGGGGCACCGCACAGGCACTGGCGCCGCACGAACGTGCCACTCCCGGCCGGGTCGAGCAGGGCCGCCGCATCGGCGAGGGCATTGACCGGCGTTGCCACACTCGTGGCGCGGACGGTCCGCCGAGGCCCAGGGAGGCTGCGTCATGCAGACAGACGAACGTGTGCCCCGGGCCCGTCCCGGCCGGACGCTGCGGGGCGCCGTGGCGCTGGCCGTGCTGCTCGCCGGGGCGACCCTGGCCCGGCCGGCGCCCGCCGCGGCGGAGCCCCTGCCGGATCCCAACCCCACGGTGACCGCCACGGTGTGGGCGCACTCCCCGACCACGACCGAGTACCGGATCACCGGCGGCTACAGCGCCCACTCCGGCGACGGCGACGTCGTGGTGCGGCGCACCGGCGCCGGGGCGTACACGGTGATCCTGGAGGGGGCGGCGACCAGCGGCGGGGTGGCGCACGCGGTCGCGTACGGCGGCGGGCCGGTCTTCTGCACGGTGGCGAGCTGGTACCGCAGCCCGATCGGCGCGCCCGACCTGCTGATCCAGGTGCGCTGCTTCGCCGCGACCGGCAGCCCCGTGGACAGCCGCTTCGTGGCCACCTTCACCAACGTCCGGCAGGTCGGCCAGGGCCGGCTGGCGTGGTTCGTCACCGACCAGGCGCAGCCGACCGGCGTACGCACGCTGCCCGCCGCCTACCGGTACGACTCGACCGGCGGGACGGTCTCCTACGAGCGCCTCGGCACCGGGCGGTACCGCTTCCTGATGAACCCGAACCCGGCCAGCGAGGGCGGGGCGACCTTCCCGATGGCGCACGTGACCGCGCTGGGCAGCACCGCCGTGCACTGCCAGCTCGATCCGCCGGACGGGTGGGTGGTGCACTGCGCGAACGCCGCCGGCAACCCGGTGGACGCCCGCTTCGTGGTCACCTACGGCTCCCGGGTGGACCTGCTGGGCCGGGCGTTCGGGCCGCGCTTCGCCAGCGGCGTGCTCTACGGCGAGGACGTCCGCGACACCTGGATCGGCGGCGAGAGCTACAACTCGACGATCCCGGGCTTCGGCGGCGCGGCGGGCACGGTGGTCGGCACCGGCCGCTACCAGGTGCGCTTCGCCGGCACCGGGACCGGCTACGGCACCGCCTTCGTGAACTCGTTCGTGACCAGTCTCCAGCGTCCGCCCCGCGGCTACTGCGTACTGGCCGGCTGGTTCCCGTCCGGGGCCGACACCGTGGTCTCGGTCAACTGCTACGCCTGGCTGGGCGTGCCGGCCAACCTGAACGCGCGGATCTCGTACACCACCTGGCCGGCCGCCTGACCCGGCTGCCCGGCCGGCGCTTCCCGCCGGCCGGGCCCGGTCACGGGGCGGGCAGCTCGGGGCCGCCGTCGAGCAGGGGGGCCAGCAGGTCGCCCTGCTTCTCCACCCGCTTGAGCACCTCCCCCGCCGTGTACGGCTTGGTCGCCGGCCGCTTCCCCGCCGCGCCCGCCTCGACCTCGTCCCAGGTCAGCGGGGTGGAGACGGACGGCACGGACTGCGCCCGAAGCGAGTACGGCGACACCGTCGTCTTGGCGGCGTTGTTCTGGCTCCAGTCGATGAAGACCTTGCCCGGCCGCAGGTTCTTCGCCATCTTCGACACCACCAGCTTCGGGTGCGCCCGCTCCAGTTCCTGCGCGATCCGCTTGGCGTAGTCGGACACGAGATCGGAGGACTGGGTGCCGGCGATCGGGCAGCAGAGCTGCATGCCCTTCTTCCCGGACGTCTTCGGATAGCTGTCGATGCCGTCGTCGGCGAGCCGGTCGCGCATCAGCAGCGCCACCTGGCAGCACTGGCGCAGCGCCGCCGGCGGCCCGGGATCCAGGTCGACGACCATCATGTCCGGGTGCTCGCCGACCTTCCACTGCGGCGTGTGCAGCTCCAGCGCGGCGAGGTTGGCCAGCCAGACCAGGGTGGGCAGGTCGTCGGCGACCACGTAGTCGATGGTCTCCCGGCCCTTGCTGGACCCGGGCGCGGGCAGCGTCTCGGTGCGCACCCAGCCGGGGGTGGCGGCCGGGGCGTTCTTCTCGAAGAACGAGCCCCCGGTGACCCCGTTGGGGAAGCGGATCCGGGTGAGCGCCCGGTCGGCCAGGTGCGGCAGGAGCACCGGGGCGACGCGGGTGTAGTAGTCGATCACCTCGCCCTTGGTGAACCCGGCGTCGGGATAGAGCACCTTGTCCAGGTTGGACAGCTCCAGCGCGCGTCCCTCGACCTCCACCCGGAGCCGCTCACCCGGCATCGTCGACCTCCTCCGCGGGCTTGTCCGGCCGCAGCCGGAGCACCCGGGGGAACCGCAGCCGCCCGTCCGGGGTGCGCTGGCCGTACTTCACCTCCACCACGACCAGGGGTGTTACCCAGATCGCGCCCCGGGCATCCTCGCGCGGCACGTCCCCGGCGAACGGCGACGCGCCGCTGCGCAGCGGCTCCAGCTCGCGGAGCAGCTCGCGCTCGATGGCCGCGCCGATGCCGCCGCCGACGCGCCCCCGGTAGGTGAGCCGCCCGTCCGGGCGTGGCACCCCGACCAGCAGGCCGCCGATCCTGCGCGCCCCGGGCCGCCAGCCGCCGACCACGAAGTCGCCGGTGACCTCCAGCTTGACCTTGACCCAGTCCGGCGAGCGCACGCCCGGCCGGTAGACCGAGTCGACCCGCTTGGCCATCACCCCCTCCAGGCCGTGCTCGCCGGCCGCCTCGTAGGTGGCCAGGCCGTCGCCGAAGACCGGCGACACCGCCCACCGGGCGCCGCCGAGCGCCAGGCCGTCCAGGGCGTCGCGCCGGCGGGCGTACGACCAGCCGGTCAGGTCCTCGCCGTCGAGCCGGAGCAGGTCGAAGATCATGTACGTCACCGGGGCGACCGCCGCCAGCCGGGCGGCCTTGTTGCGGTCACGGACGTGCATCCGCTCCGCCAGGGCCGTGAACGAGGGCTGGCCGGTCTCGCCGAGCAGCACCACCTCGCCGTCGAGCAGGGCGTCGCCCGCCTGCTCGGGCAGGGTGGCCAGCTCGGGGTACGCGACGGTGATCTCCACGCCGCTGCGGGCGTACAGGTGCTGCCGGCCGCCGGAGATGTCGGCCAGCGCGCGGACGCCGTCCCACTTGAACTCGTACGCCCAGCCGGCACCCGCCGGGAGCTGCCCGGTCATCGCGAGCATCGGCTTGAGCGGCGCGCCAGGCACCTCCCGACTGTACTTGCGCACCGAAGCGCTCGCGTGACCTTCGATCATTTGCGATCCTGGGCTGTACCGGCGAGAGGAGCACGGGGATGCGGGCCATCTGGAAGGGAGCCGTCTCGTTCGGGCTCGTCTCCATCGGGGTCAAGCTCTACTCGGCCACCGAGGAGAAGGACATCCGCTTCCACCAGGTGCACCGGGAGGACGGCGGGCGCATCCGCTACAAGCGCACCTGCCAGGTCTGCGGCGAGGAGGTCACCTACGACGACATCGCCAAGGGCTACGACATCGGCGGCGGCGAGATGGTGATCCTCACCGACGAGGACTTCGCCGAGCTGCCGCTCTCCACCTCGCACGCGATCGACGTGCTGGAGTTCGTCCCCGCCGAGCAGGTCGATCCGATCCTCTACAACAAGGCGTACTTCCTGGAGCCGGAGGGCACCGCCACCAAGCCGTACGTGCTGCTGCGCGACGCGCTCGCCGACTCGGAGCGGGTGGCGATCGTCAAGGTCGCGCTGCGCCAGCGGGAGCAGCTCGCCACGCTGCGGGTCCGCGAGGGCGTGCTGCTGCTCAACACCATGCTCTGGCCGGACGAGATCCGGAAACCCGACTTCGGCTTCCTCGACGAGGACCTGAAGGTCCGCCCGCCCGAGCTGGCCATGGCCAGCTCGCTGATCGACTCGATGGCCGGCGAGTTCGAGCCGGACGCCTTCACCGACGACTACCGGGCCGCCCTCCAGGAGGTCATCGACGCCAAGGTGGAGGGCCGCGAGGTGGTCCAGCCGGAGGAGGTCGAGGAGGCCCCGGCCGCGGCGGTGGACCTGATGGCGGCCCTGAAGGCGTCCGTCGAGCGCGCCCGCTCCGCGCGGGGCGAGGCGCCGGCCGGCGGCGGCGGGGAGCCGACCCCCATCTCGGCCGCCCGCTCGGCGCAGAAGAAGGCCGCTGAGAAGAAGGCGGCGAAGGCCCCAGCCAAGAAGGCCGCCGAGAAGAAGGCCACGCCCAAGAAGACCGCCGCGAAGAAGGCCGCGCCGAAGAAGGCCGAGGGCGAGAAGAAGCCGGCGGCGAAGAAGGCCGCCCCGAAGAAGGCCGCCCGCAAGACCGCCTGACCCTGCCTGACTCCGCCTGACCCCGCCGGGCCGAGGCCCCCGCCGGCCGACGCGCGTCCGGCCGGTCGGGAGGCCTGCCGTCGCGGCGTCCGCCCCCGGACACCCCACGCGCCGAGGTTGCCTTGACGCCGGTGACAAGGTCTAGCGTCGATCGGGTCGGACGAGGGAGGTCGGATGCTGATCGGTGAGCTGGCGGAGCGCGCCGGCACGAGCACCCGGACCCTGCGCTACTACGAGACGCACGGCCTGGTCCGGGCGGCCCGCTCGGCCAACGGGTACCGGGTCTACGACGAGGCGGAACTGCACGTCGTACGCGAGATCCGGGCGCTGCTGGCGGTGGGCTTCGGCCTGGAGGACATCCGCCCGTTCGTCGCCTGCCTGCGGGCCGGCAACGCCTCCGGTCACGTCTGCCCCGACTCGGTGGCCGTGCTGCGGCGCAAGCTCGCCGAGGTCGACGCCGGCATCGACCGGCTGCACGCGGTCCGCCGGGAGCTGCGCGACCAACTCGCCCACGCCATCACCCACCGGGAGGAAACATGCTCGAGACTGCGCCGGACGGCTCGCTGACCGTCGTCACCGACGACACCTTCGCCACCGTGGTGCTCGCCGCCGACCGGCCGGTGGTGGTCGACTTCTGGGCGGACTGGTGCCCGCCCTGCCGGGCGATCTCCCGCAGCCTCGCGGAACTCGCCGCGGAGTTCGCCGGGCGGATGGTCGTCGCCACGATCGACACCGACGCCAACCCGGCGGCCACCCGCACCTACGGCGTGATGTCCCTGCCCACCCTCCTGGTCTTCCGCGACGGGAAGGTGGTCGGCTCGATCGTCGGCTCCCGCCCGAAGCACCACCTGCGCCAGGCCCTGGCCCGGCAGCTGGAGGGCTGAGCCGCCGACCGGCACGGTGCGGCCTCGCCCGGCGAGGCCCGCCGCGGGTACGCTCCGCCGGCCCCCGCCGCGAGAGGAACCCCATGCCGTACACCCCCGACCTGGACCGGCTGCTGACGCCCGGCGCCCGCTTCGCCGACGAGCACGCCACGTACGTCATGGAGGTGCACCCGGTGGGCGACGTCGTGCTGCCGACGGGACAGGTGGTCGGCTGCGACCCGGTGGCCTGCCCCGAGGACGAACCGTTCACGGTCGGGGTGGCCCCCGGCCGCTACCCGGCGCGGGCGTGGGTCGCGGTGGTGCGCGGCGAGGACACCGAGGCGGACCGGCGGGTGGCCGCCCTCCAACTGGTGGTCCACGACGAGCCGGCGGTCCGCTGGGAGATGGCGCTGGTCGGCGACCAGGACGTCGCGACCCTCAAGTCCGACGGTTGGTTCGGCTACGGGGTGGACACCGGCATCGGCACCCTGGCCGACCCGACCGCGCTGGCCGCCCTCGAGGCGTGGGACGAGGACGCGGTGACGGACGTCTTCGTCGCGGACGAGCCGGCGGGCGGGCCGGTGCCGGGGCACGTCGCCGCGGTGCTCGACGAGGCGACCGGGGCCAACGTGGTGACGGTCTGGTCGGGCTGGGGCGACGGCTGCTACGGCACCTGGATCGGGCGGGCCGCCGACGGCCGGGTCACCTCGTTCGTGACCGACTTCATGGTGGTGCCGGGGCCGGCGTGACCCGTGCGGCGGGAGCGGCCATAGTCGAGGCGGCGCGGTGGGCGGCCGGGCGGGTACCGTGTGCGTCGGCTTTCCCCCGGCACTCCGATGCCGGCCACCACCTTCGCAGCAGGGAGTCGACGCCGTGAGCGAGCGTACGCAGAACCGGTCCCAGAAGTCGGAGCGGCGGCTGGCCGCCCAGTTGGCCGCACAGAAGGCGGCCGAGGCGAAGCGCCGCCGGCAGGCCTGGGCCGGCGGGCTCGCCGGGGTCGCCGTCGTCGCGGTGCTGATCACCGTCTTCGTGACGATCGGGCGCAACAGCGACGGCGACAAGGACCAGACGGCCGGCGCCCCGGCGGCGGGCCCGTCCGCCAGCGCCCCCGCCGCCGACGCGCCCCCCGCCCCGCAGCTCCCGCAGGGGGCGGACCCGGCCCTGGGCAGCAAGCCGACCGTCGCCGCCGGCAAGGGCGAGCTGAAGAAGCTCACCGTGACCCCGCTGATCAAGGGCACCGGCCCGGCGGTGAAGAAGGGCCAGACGATCACCACGAACTACGTCGGCGTCTTCTTCAAGGACGGCAAGGAGTTCGACTCGTCGTGGAGCGGCGGCCAGCCGGCGACCTTCGCCATCGGCGTCGGCCAGGTCATCCCGGGCTGGGACCAGGGCCTCGTCGGGGTGACCGTCGGCAGCCGCGTCCAGCTCGACATTCCGGCCGAGCTGGCGTACGGCAACAACGCCGCCGGCGGCCGGCCGGCCGGCCCGCTGCGCTTCGTGGTGGACGTGCTCGCGGCCCAGTGATCCGCGAGGCGGCCCGGTTGATCCTCGTGACCGGCCCGTTGCCCCGCGATAGCGGCCCGGTTCGCCCGGGATGTCGCCCGCCGTTGATGCAGTAGCCCACACGGGGCTTCCGGCCCCTCACCCACCGGCAGTAAGTTCAGCGTCACCCCGGGCGCTCGCCGCCCGGGGTGATGACCGGACCGGACGCGGAGGTGCACGTGACGGCGCTGGACGACGCGGGGCGGACCGCCCGGGTGTTGTGGACGCACTACGAACCCGTCCACGCGGTCACCTACTTCCATCCCCGCGCCCGGGCCGCCTTCGAGGCGGTCGGGCTGCGGGGCTTCTGGCGGGGCTACTTCGCCGGCCGGGCCGCGCCCCTCGGGCCCGCCGAGGCCGCGCCGGTGGTCGCGGCGTTCTTCAACTTCGCCCCGCACACGGTGGCGCGGGCGCTGCCGGCCGTCTGGCGGCTGGCCACCCCGGAGGAGGCGCTGCGGGCGCGACTCACCGGCGCGGTGCAGGCGCTCGCCGAGCTGACCTACGAGCTGCCGGAGTCGCACCTGGTCGAGGCGGCCGACCTGCTGGAGGCCGCCGCCGCCGAGGTGGAGCCGGCCGGCCGGGTGCTGGGCGCCGCCAACGCCGCCCTGCCGCGCGGCGAGTACCCGCTGGCCCGCCTCTGGCAGGCCGCCACCACGCTGCGGGAGCAGCGCGGTGACGGGCACATCGCGGCGCTGGTCGCGGCCAACCTCGACCCGGTGGAGACGCTGGCCTGGCGGGTCGCGGTCGACATCTCCCCGCTGAACCTGCTCGGGCGGGGGTGGTCGGAGGAGCAGTGGGCCGCCGCGCGCGCCCGGCTGGTCGAGCGGGGCTGGCTGACGCCGGCCGGCGAGCCGACCGAGCAGGGCCGGGCCCGGTTCCAGGCGATCGAGGACGCCACCGACGCCGCCGCCGCCCGCCCCTGGCGGATGCTGGGCCCGGAGCGCACGGGTCGGCTGCGGGAGCTGTTCGAACCGATCGCCCGTGCCGCCCACACCGTCATCCCCGAGGGCAACCCGATCGGCCTGCCCGCGCTGCGCAGCTGACCCCGGCCGACGGCGCGGACGACCGCCCGTTGGGGCAGGATGGGGTTCGTGGCGGATGCGGTGATCTTCGACCTGGACGGCGTGATCGTGGACTCCGAGCCGGTCTGGGAGGAGGTCCGGCGGGCGTACGTCGCGGCGCACGGCGGGACCTGGCAGCCCGACACCCAGCGCCGGCTGATGGGCATGAGCACCGGCGAGTGGTCCCGCTACCTCAGCGGGGAGCTGGGCGTCGACCGGAGCGCCGAGCAGGTCGCCGCCGAGGTGGTCGAGGAGATGACCCGGCGGTACGCGGCCCGCGTACCGCTGATCGACGGGGCCGACGAGGTCGTGCGCCGGCTGGCCGAGCGGTGGCCGCTGGGGCTGGCCAGTTCGTCGCCGACCCGGCTGATCGCGGCGGCGCTGGCCGCGACGGACCTGACCGGGGCGTTCGGCGCCACGCTGTCGACGGAGGAGACCGAGCGGGGCAAGCCGGCGCCGGACGTCTACCTGGCGGTCGCCGAGCGGCTGGGCGTCGACCCGGCCCGCTGCGTCGCCGTGGAGGATTCGTCCAACGGCGTCCGGTCGGCCGCCGCCGCCCGGATGACGGTGGTGGCGGTGCCGCACGGGGCGTATCCGCTGGACCCGGACGCCGAGCGGCTCGCGGCGCTGGTGATCGGCGCGGTCGGTGAGCTGACCCCGCAGGTTGTGGACCGGCTCGGGTAGGCGGCGCGACACCAGCGCGGCGGGGCTCCCGGTGGGCCGTGCCCGTCCCGTCCGTGCGCCGGCCTCCGCGGGCTGCCGGGTTGTCCGGTTCGCGCCCGGTCGGCGCCGGCATGAGCGGGGATCCGCCGGGTACCGCAGCCGACGGCGCCCCGGCCGGGGCCGCCGGGTGAGGAGACGGGGATGAAGGCGATCGTGTACGAGCGCACCGGCGACGCCTCGGTGCTGCAACTGGTCGACCGGCCGGTGCCGGAGCCCGGCCCCGGCGAGGTCCTGGTGCGGGTGGCCGTGTCGGGGGTGAACCCGACGGACTGGAAGGCGCGCCGGCAGGGCCTGCTGCCGGACGGCTGGCAGACGCCCGGGCAGGACGGCGCGGGGGTGATCGAGGCGGTCGGCGAGGGCGTCGACCGGGAACTGATCGGCGAGCGGGTCTGGCTGTGGGAGGCCGCGTGGCAGCGGCCGTGGGGCACCGCCGCCGAGTACACGGTGGTGCCGGTGCGGCAGGCGGTGCCCCTCGGCGACGCCTCCTTCGACCTGGGGGCCTGCCTGGGCATCCCCTTCCTCACCGCGCACCGCTGCCTGACCGCCGGCGAGTACACGCCGGACAGGCTGCACGCGGGCGCGCTCAGCGACCACACGGTGCTCGTGCAGGGCGGGGCGGGCGCGGTCGGCAACGCGGCCATCCAGCTCGCCCGCTGGGCGGACGCCTGCGTGGTCGCCACGGTCAGCAGCCCGGAGAAGGCGCAGCTGGCGGCGGCGGCCGGCGCGTCCTTCGTGGTCGACTACCGGGAGCAGGACGTGGTCGAGGAGGTCCGCAAGATCGCGCCCGACGGGGTGCACACGATCGTCGAGGTCTCCCCGGCGCGCAACGCCGCCGCCGACGTCCAGTTGCTCCGGCGCGGCGGCGCGGTCTGCGTCTACGCCGACGACGGTGGGGACGAGGTGACCCTGCCGATCCGGCCGCTGATGGCGCCGAACGCGCGCTTCCAGTTCGTGCTCGTCTACACCGAGCCGAAGGCGGCCAAGGCCCAGGCGGTGGTGGACGTGGCCGCCGCGGCGGCGCAGGGCGGGATCGGGGTGGGCGAGGCCGCGGGGCTGCCGCTGCACCACCACCCGCTCTCGGCGGCCGGCGCGGCGCACCAGGCGGTGGAGAACGCGGTCGTCGGGAAGGTGCTGATCACGACCAGCGGGCAGGGGTGACGGCCGCAACCCCGAGGCGGGCCCGGGACGAGGGCCGCCGAAACCCCTACGAGCCGGGCGAATTTCCCCGTCATCGGGACAGAGGCGAACAACTTTCGCAACAATGACGGTGCGGGTCACCCGCGTGGAGCGGGCGGCCCCGGCGCGGTGCGAACGCCGGGGCCGCCCCTGGGGAGGGAGTTCAGGAGTGTGTCCCTACCCCAACAGGCGACGGTGCGCCTGAGAACGTTACGGGGTCGTCAGCTCCCGGACACTCAGTTCGCCCCCGGCGTAGCGGGAGCGCACCACCTTCTTGTCGAACTTGCCCACGCTGGTCTTCGGCACCGCGTCGATGACGGCCCAGCGCTCCGGCAACTGCCAGCGGGCCACCGACCCGGCGAGGAACTCCCGCAGTTCCTCGGCCGTCGCCGACGCCCCCTCACGGAGCACCAGGGTGGCCAGCGGCCGCTCACCCCAGCGGTCGTCCGGCACCCCCACCACGCAGGCCTCCAGCACCGCCGGGTGCGCCATCAGGGCGTTCTCCAGCTCGACCGAGGAGATCCACTCGCCGCCGGACTTGATGACGTCCTTGGCCCGGTCGGTCAGCGTGATGAAGCCGTCCGGCGAGAGGGTGCCGACGTCTCCGGTGCGCAGCCAGCCGTCGCGGAACTTCTCCTCGTCACCGACGTCGTCGCCGACGTACCGGGCGGTCACCCAGGGCCCGCGGACCTCCAGCTCGCCGACCGACGTCCCGTCGGCGGGCAGCGGCTCGCCCAGCGGGCCGACGATGCGGGCCTCGACCCCGGCCGGCACCCTGCCCTGCGTGTAGCGGTAGCGCCAGGCCTCCTCGCCGCTCGCCCCGGCCGGCGGGCGGGCCACCGAGCCCAACGGGGACATCTCGGTCATTCCCCAGGCGTGCACGACGTCGATCCCGTGCCGCTCGGCGAACGCGTGCATCAGCGCCGGCGGGCAGGCCGAGCCGCCGACGATCACCTCCTGCAGTGAGGAGCTGTCCACGTCGTGGGTGTCCAGGTGGTCGAGCAGGTCGTTCCAGATGGTCGGCACCGCGCCGCCCAGGGTGGGCCGCTCGGCGGCGATCATTTCGGCGATCGGGGCGGCCTGGAGGAACCGGTCCGGCATGATCAGCGACGCCCCGGAGAGGAAGGCCGCGTACGGCAGGCCCCAGGACATCGCGTGGAACATCGGCACGATGACCAGCTCGCGGTCGGTCGGCCCGAGGCCGAAGCCCTCCGGCATGCAGACCTGCAGGGAGTGCAGGTAGATCGAGCGGTGCGAGTAGGCCACGCCCTTCGGGTTGCCGGTGGTGCCCGAGGTGTAGCAGAGCGCGGCGGCGTCGCGTTCGTCCACCTCGGGCCAGTCGAAGGCGTCCGGGCGGTCGGCCAGCAGCGCGTCCCAGTGGTGTACGGAGATCCGGTCTCCGGCCGCCGCCGTGAGCGGGGCCGGGTCCCCGCCGCCGACCACCACCACGTGCCGCACCGTGGTCATCTCGCCGATCACCCGGGCCAGCAGCGGGATGAGCGTCGAGTCGACCAGCACCACCCGGTCCTCGGCGTGGTTGGCGATGTAGACGACCTGGTCCGGGAAGAGCCGGATGTTGAGGGTGTGCAGCACCGCGCCCATGCTGGGCACCGCGAAGTACGCCACCAGGTGCTCGGCGTTGTTCCACATGAAGGTGGCGACCCGCTCGTCGCCGGCGACACCGCACTCGTCGCGCAGCGCGTGGGCCAGCCGGGCCGCCGTCCGCCCGACCTCGGCGTACGACATCCGGCGCGGCTCGCCGCCCGTCCAGGTGACCACCTCCGCCGTGCCGTGCACCGTGGCGCCGTGCTGGAGGATCCGGGAGACCTGGAGCGGGGCGTCCATCATCGTGCTACGCATGGGTAACAAAGTAGTGTCGCCGGTCACAGGTTGGGAACCCTGGAAAGCCGGTCGGGCCCGGAGTGGCCCCGTAAATTGTCCGGGTGAGCATCTCCTGGGCCGATTCGTACGTGGGACAGCTGCGCGCGCTCGCCGGTGACCGGACGCTGATGTTCGTCGGCGCCCGCGCCGTGGTCCGCGACAACGCGGGACGCCTCCTGCTGATCCAGCGCTCGGACAACGGGCAGTGGGCCATGCCCGCCGGGGCGATGGAGCTGGGCGAGTCGATCGCCGACTGCGCCGTCCGGGAGGTACGCGAGGAGACCGGGCTACGCGCGCTGCGGGTCAGCGCGTTCGCCCTCTACACGGGCCCGGACCGCACCCACACCAACATGTACGGCCACACGTACCAGATCTTCACGACCGCGTTCCGCGTCGACGAGTGGGACGGCGAGCTGGCCCGGATCACCGACGAGACGACCGACGCGGGCTTCTTCCACCGGGCGCAGCTGCCGGCCCCGCTCTCCACGAGCGTCGCCGAGACCCTCGCCGACCTGGACGTCTTCGAGCAGACCAACCGGCTGATCCTGAAGTGAGGGCCGGTCGGGAGAGAAGGGCGGCTCCCGGGTAGGGCCGGCCCGGTCAGAGCATCGTCTGGCTCTTCGCCTCCATCTCGGCGGCGGCCTCCTGCTTCGACTCCCTGTCCAGCGGCTTGCCGCCGGGCGCCGGGCCCTCGCCGCCGAGGCCGTCCGTGCCGCCTGTGGCGCCGCCCGGGCCCGCGCCGCGCAGCTTCTCGTTCGGCAGCGCCAGGGTGACCAGCACCGCCACGATCGCGATCAGACCGGTGGTCAGGAAGACCAGGTGCAGCGACTCGACGAACGCCGCCTGGACGGCCGCGCGCACCGGGGCGGGGAGCGCCAGGATGGTCGCCGGGTCGTTGACCGAGACGTCCGCCCCGCCGCTCGCCGCCACCGCGGCCTGCTGCTCCGGCGGCAGTACGGCGATCGCGCCCGGCAGCCGGTCGGCGAGTTCCGACGTGAGCCGCGACGACAGCACCGCGCCGAGGATGGCGACGCCGAACGAGCCGCCCAGCGACCGGAAGAACGTCGCCGACGAGGTGCCGGCGCCCAGGTCCCGCATCGACACGGAGTTCTGCACGGCCAGGATCAGCGACTGCATGCAGAGCCCCAGCCCGATGCCGATCACGACCATGAAGCCGAAGGCCACCCAGAGCGAGGTGTCCACCTCCAGCCGGGTGAACAGCAGCATGCCGACCAGCAGCACCACCGCGCCGGCCACCGGGAACCACTTGTACCGCCCGATCCGGCTCATCGCCCGGCCGGTCAGCACCGAGGTGACGATGATGCCGGCCATCATCGGCAGCATCAGCAGGCCGCTGCGGGTCGGCGAGGCGCCCCGGACGATCTGGAGGTAGAGCGGGATGAAGATGATCGAGCCGAACATCACCAGGCCGAGCACGAAGCCGGCCGAGTTGGCCAGCGCGAACGTGGCGCTGCGGAACAGCCGCAGCGGCAGGATCGGCTCGGCCACCCGGGCCTCCTGGAGCACGAAGAGCACGCCGAGCACCGCGCCCGCGACGAAGAGGCCGACGATCACCCCGGAGCCCCAGGCGTACTCGTTGCCGCCCCAGCTCAGCGCGAGCAGCAGGCAGCTCACCCCGGCGACCAGCAGCGCCGCGCCGAGCCAGTCGATCGAGTGGTCGCGCCGGGTGAACGGGATCAGCCGCAGCACCCGGGAGCACACGACGATCGCCAGGATCCCCAGCGGCACGTTGATGTAGAAGATCCACCGCCAGTCGGTCTCGGCGAAGTAGCCGCCGACCAGCGGGCCGGCGACCGAGGAGACGCCGAAGACCGCCCCGAACAACCCCTGGTAGCGACCGCGCTCCCGGGGCGACACCACGTCCGAGATGATGGTGAACGCGAGCGTCATCAGGCCGCCGGCGCCGAGGCCCTGGACGCCCCGGGTGACGATGAGCTGGGTCATGTCCTGCGACATGCCGGCCAGCAGCGAGCCGAGCAGGAACGTGCCGATGGAGAAGAGGAAGACGGGGCGTCGCCCGTACAGGTCGGCCATCTTGCCGTAGAGCGGCGTCGAGGCCGTGGAGGCGAGCAGGTACGCGGTCACCACCCACGAGTAGTGGTTGATCCCGCCCAGCTCGCCGACGATGGTCGGCAGCGCGGTGCCGACGATGGTCTGGTCGAGCGCGGCCAGCAGCATGCCGGTCATCAGGCCGAACATCAGCAACCGGATCTGCCGCCCGCCGAGCGCCGGGGCTTCCGTGGTCATCCCGCATCCTTTCCCCGCCCACTCGAAACATGCGTGCGGACGGGCGTGCACCTCGTCGGTCGCGAGGTCGGTGGCGCTCCGGGCACCGACCTCACGACCAACGACCGGTCAGCGGGAGGAATGCGGGCCTTCGGCGAACTCTTCGACGATCCTGGCACAGAAGGCCGGCAGGTCGTCCGGCTTACGGCTGCTGACCAGACCGCCGTCCGCGACGACCTGCTCGTCGACCCAGTTAGCGCCGGCGTTGGTCAGGTCGGTGCGCAGGCTGGGCCAGGAGGTCATCCGGCGACCCCGCACCACGTCCGCCTCGATCAGCGTCCACGGCCCGTGGCAGATGACCCCGACCGGCTTGCCGGCGTCGAAGAACGCCTTGACGAAGCGCACCGCGTCCGCGTCGGTCCGCAGGAAGTCCGGGTTCGCCACCCCGCCGGGCAGCACCAGCGCGTCGTACCCGCCGGCGTCCGCGTCGGCCACGGTCACGTCCACGTCGTACGTCTTGGACTGGTCCAGGTGGTTGAAGGACTGGACGGTGCCGGGCTTGAGCGAGACCAGCTCCACCGTGGCGCCGGCCTTCTCCACCGCCTCGCGGGGCTGGACGTACTCGACCTCCTCGACGCCGTCGGCGGCCAGGAACGCGATCCGCTTGCCCTGAAGTGTCGTCGCTGCCATCTCGGTGTCTCTCCTCTCCGGGGTTCCGTCCGTCCCTTCCCGGGGCCCGGTGCCCGAAACCCCTTCCCGGTGGCGCCAGGTTTGGCCCGGGTGCCCCGGGGGACCCGGGACGGCATGGCAGGAGGAGCAGCGGAACAGCGCCGGCTCGCATCGGTGGTGGAGGGCTGGCTGGGGCGTCCCGTCCTGGTCGTCGGCGACGCCATGCTCGACGAGTGGCGGTTCGCCGAGTCCGACCGGCTCTGCCGGGAGGCGCCCGCCCCGGTCCTCACCCTGCGCCGGCGGATCTCCGCGGCCGGCGGGGCGGCGAACACCGCCGTCAACGTCGCCGCGCTCGGGGGTCGGGCGGTGCTGGTGGCACCGGTCGGCGCGGACGTCGCCGGCGACGAACTGCACGACTGTCTGGACCGGGCCGGCGTCTGGGACCGTACGGTCAACCAGCCCGGCCGGCCGACGCCGGTGAAGCGACGCATGCTGGCGGGGAACCAGATCCTGCTCCGGGAGGACTCCGGTGACGCCGACGACGCGCTCGACGACGACGGGGTGACCCGGTTGCTCGTCGCGCTGGACTGCGCCACCGAGGAGCTGCGCGCCGCCGGCGGCGAGCCGCCCACCCTGGTGGTCTGCGACTACGGCCTGGGCGCGCTGCCCGCTGCGGTCCGCGCCTGGCTGGTGACCCACCGGGAGCGGTACGCGACGGTCGCGCTGGACGCCCACGACCTGGCCGACTGGCGCGGCCTGGCCCCGACCGTGGTGACCCCCAGCTTCGCCGAGGCGACCCGGCTGCTCGCCCGGGCCGCCGGCGCCCGACCGGCGCCGGGCGCCGGGCTGCACCTGGACCACCCGGCCGGCGACCCGGCCGACGGCCCCTCCGAACTCACGGTGGGCGTCTCCCCGGGCGGCGCCGGGCCGCACCAGGACACCCACCGCTCCGCCTCGTCGGACCCGACCGGCGGCGCGACGGACCCGACCGGCGGCGCGACGGACCCGACCGGCGGCGCGACGGACCCGACCGGCGGCGCGACGGACCCGACCAGCGGCGCGACGGGCGGCTCGACCGGGGGCGCGACCGGCTCGACCGGCGGCGCGGCGGGCCTGGCCGGGCTCGGGGCGACCGGCGAGCCGACGGCCGGCGAGGGTCGGGTGGCGATGACCGGGGACGGGCTCAGCGTGACCGGCACCGGCGTCACCGTGAACGCCACGGCCGGGGAGGGCGTCGACCGGGCCGTGCTGGCCGAGTCCCGCCTCGCCGAGCTGCGCGCGCACACCGGCGCGGACGTGGTGGCGGTGACCCTGGACACCGACGGCGCCGTGGTCGGCGGGGCGGACGGCGAGCCCCGGCGCAGCCACAGCACCCCGGTGCCGGCCAGCCACGCGGTCGGGGCGGGCGACGCGTACCTGGCGGCGATGACGCTGGCGCTGGCCGCCGACGCGCCGCTGCCCACCGCCGCCCAGCTGGCCCAGCTGGCCGCGACCATCACCGTCTCGGACACCGGCACCTGCGTGTGCCGCCGGGAGGACCTGCTCGTCGCGCTGGACGCACCGGTCGACAGGGCGGCCCACCGGGCGCTGGTCGGCACCGGCGAGCTGGCCGCCATCGTCGCGGAGCACCGCCGGGCGGGCCGCGCGATCGTCTTCACCAACGGCTGCTTCGACGTGCTGCACCGCGGCCACGTGCGCTACCTGGAACAGGCTCGCGCCCTCGGCGACCTGCTGGTGGTGGCGGTCAACTCCGACGGCAGCGTACGCCGGCTGAAGGGCCCGGACCGGCCCGTGAACCCGGTCGAGGACCGGGTCGCCCTGCTCGCCGCGCTGGCCTGCGTCGACCACGTGGTGGTCTTCGAGGAGGACTCCCCGGCGGGGCTGATCGAGACCGTCCGCCCCGACGTGTACGTCAAGGGCGGTGACTACCCGCCGGAGATGGTGCCGGAGGCGCCGCTGGTGCGCCGGCTGGGCGGGCAGGTCCGCACCCTCGGGTACGTGCCCGACCGGTCCACCTCGGCGATCATCGACCGGATCCGGGCGCACGGCCAGGAGCCCCAGGAGGACCCATCCCTGACGAGCAAGCCGTCGTGAACCGCCCGCTCGACCTGGGCACGGCCGGAGGGTTCCGCGCGGATCGGCTGCTCGACGTGCTGATCCCGACCCGCAACCGCCCCGCCGAGCTGGCGGTGACCCTCTCCGGGCTGGCCGCCCAGGAGGGCGTGCCCGGCTTCGGGGTGGTGGTCAGCGACCAGTCCGACGGCGACGCCGCGTACCGGCACCCGGCGGCGGCCACCATGGTCCGGGCGCTGCGCCACCGGGGGCACCCGGTGCTGCTGACCCGTCGGCTGCCCCGGCGCGGGCTGGCCGAGCACCGGGCGTACCTGCTGGCCGCGTCCGCCGCCCGGTACGTGCTCTGCCTCGACGACGACGTCTGGCTGGAGCCGGGCACGCTGCGCCGGCTGGTCACCGCCATCGAGGAGCTGGCGTGCGGCTTCGTCGGCAACGCGGTGCACGGGCTGTCGTACGCCGACGACGTCCGGCCGGAGACGCACCGGCACTACGAGGAGTGGACGACTCGGCCCGCCCCGGAACGGATCCGGCCGGGCACCCCGGAGTGGGACCGGGCGTCGATCCATTCGGCGGCGAACCTGCTGCACGTGACGCGGAAGCTGGACCTGCCGCCGGGTGCCTGGCGGGCGTACAAGGTCTCCTGGATCGGCGGCTGCGTGCTCTACGACCGGGCGAAGCTGGTCGACTCCGGCGGGTTCGACTTCTGGCGGCGGGTGGACGAGAAGCACCAGGGCGAGGACGTCGCCGCCCAGCTCGCCGTGCTGGGGCGCTTCGGCGGCGCCGGCGTCCTGCCCAGCGGCGCGTACCACCTGGAGTCGCCGACCACGGTCACCGACCGGGACGTGGAGGCGTGGGAGGTCGTGCTCGCCGAGGAGGAGACGGCCCAGCCGGCCTGAGGCCGGCGCGGACATCCGACCCGGCGGGGGCGACAGCCGGTCGCGGCGCCAGGCGGCACCGCGCAGCGGCGCTCAGGGGGCGCCGGGCTCCGGGCGGAGCAGCTCGCGGGCCGCCTCCACGACCTCGACCACCGGCACGTCGGTGACGAAGGAGTCCCGGTGGGGGCACTCGCCGTCGCCGGGGCGGTGCGGATAGATGCCCGGGGTGCAGTCGACCCCGCAGACCGGGCAGAGCACCGTCCACGAGCTGATCGGCCGGTGCCGGCCGCGCAGCAGGTTCGCCACCGTGATCAGGTTGCCGACCCAGTAGATTCCGACGGTCGCGGTGCCCACGGCGGCGGCCAGGTGCAGTGGCCCGGTGTCGTTGGAGACCACCAGCTCGCAGCCGGCGTAGCAACCGGCCAGCCCGCCGAGGCTGAGCGTGCCCACCTGCGGCCGGACGGGCACCCCGGCCGCCGCGACCACCCGGTCCACCACCTCCTGCTCGGCGGGGGTGCCCGTGACCAGCACCTCGTACCCGTCGCCGACCAGCTCGCGGGCCACCTCGGCGAAGCGTTCGGCGGGCCACCGCCGGCGGGTGTCCGTGGCGCCGGGGTGCAGCGCCACCCTCGGCCGCTCCGCCGGGCCGAGCACCTCGGCCGCCTCGGCCCGGTCGGCGTCGGTCACGGCCAGCGCCGGGACGATCGTGGTGGCGCCCGCGCCGACCAGGCCCGCCACCTCCAGGTAGCGGATCACCTCGTGCTGGTAGTAGACGTACCGGATCCAGCGGTCCAGTGGCGGCGCGTCCTCGGCGCGCAGCCCGGCGGTGACCCGCGCACCGAGGGCGGCGACGAACGGGTTGGAGTTGGCACCGCCGCCGTGCAGCTGCAACGCCAGGTCGAAGCGTTCCCGGCGGGCCGCGGCGAGGAAGTCGTCCAGCGCCCACTCCGGCTCGCCCGGATCGGCACCGCGGATCCCCGGCGCGGGCGGCACCACCAGCACGCGGTCCACCGGCCCGGGCCGGTCGCGCCAGAGCTTCGCGTGCCACGGCGCGCCGAGCAGCACGATCTCCGCCTCCGGGTACGCGGCCCGCAACGCGTCCAGCGCCGGCAGGACGAAGATGAAGTCGCCGAGCGCGTTGGCGCGCAGCACGGCGATCCGCTCGACGTCCGGCACGCGCCCGGTGGCCGGGCCGAGCAGGTTCGCGGTGACCATTCGGCTCGTTACGGCCGGTCGATCTCGTCGACGGCGATGTCCGGGCGGTGCATCTCCCGGTCCGCGGCCGGGTCGACGACGCCCGGCGTACCCCCGTCGGGGCCGGCGGAACGGGGGCCGGTGCGGCCGACGGTGATGGTGCGCGGCGCGGGCCGGGCGGCCCGGGGCAACCGCACCCGCAGCAGGCCGTGGTCCATGACCGCGTCGATGGTGTCGGGGTCCACCCGGGACGGCAGGTCGACGCGGTACTCGAAGCCCCGGGTCTCGAAGCCGCCGGGGATGCCGTGGTCGGCGTTGACCTCGGCCTCGGAGCGGGCCCGTACGCACAGCTCGCGGTCGTCCAGTTCGACCGCCACCTCCTCCGGCGCCACCCCGGGCAGCCGCACCACGACCTCCCAGCCGTCGGCGGTCTCGGCCAGCTCGACGTCCGGCGGCCCGGCGCGGCCGCCGACCAGCCGGCGCAGCTCCGAACGCAGGGACTGGAGTTCGCCCATCGGGTCCCAGCCCTGCTGCCGGCCGCGCCAACCCCGGCCGGACCCGCCGCTCTGCTCGCTCATGCCGCCCCTCCGCTGATGACTCGCTCGCTCATCGCGCCTCTCCGATCCGCTGGGTGGCCGCCGGGGGTCGCAGTGAGCTGGGCGCGTCCAGCCCGGCCTCCCGGTCCACGCCGACGCCGAGCCGGTCGACCAGTTCCCCGCCCAGCCAGGCGCTGATGCCGAGGATGGCCAGCGCGACCACCTCGATGGCGATCAACGCGCCGCCGGCCGCCCGGGAGTCGGCGTTGAGCCGGACCACCCAGATCGCGGCGAAGAGCAGGATCACCGCCACGTTGGCGGCGGCATGGGTCAGCGCCACCCGCTTCGCGCGGGTCGCGGACGGGATGGCCAGCAGGTCGAACGTCCCGGCCGCCGCGGCCAGCAGGCCGCCGACCAGGCCGACGGTGATGTTCCAGTACGCGACCTCGCCGAGGAAGTCCGGCCCGCCGACGGTGTCCACCAGGTCGAACAGGACCGCGGTGACCAGCAGGCCGACGGGGAACATGACCAGCATCGGGTGGACGGGATGGCCCAGTACCTTGAGTCGGCTCTCCATCGGGCCTCCACTGCTCGGTCTCTCCGGGCGGGTCGGGTGAGGCGGTACCCCCGCCCCGAAGGGACAAACCTCGCGCTGGTCGCGCACTAGGCTGGTGGGCGGCGGCCGCGCCGCCACCCGGGTCAACGCACGGGGGAGGATCACGTGACGGTGGAGATCACCTCGCACGAGGAACTGCGCGAGCTGCTGGGGGCGCCAATGCCGCGGGCGCTCACCAAGGAGCGGCCCGTCCTGCACGCCCGGGACCGGGACTGGCTGGCCGCGTCGCCGTTCTGCCTGGTGGCGACGGCGGGCGCGGACGGCAGCTGCGACGTCTCGCCGAAGGGCGACCCGCCCGGCTTCGCGATGGTGCTGGACGACCGGACCATCGCCATTCCGGAGCGGCCGGGCAACCGGCGCGCCGACGGCTACCGCAACATCCTGGACAACCCGCACGTCGGGTTGGTCTTCCTGATTCCCGGCCGCACCGACACGCTGCGGATCAACGGCCGGGCCCGGCTCGTCCGCGACGCCCCGTGGTTCGACGACATGGTGGTCAAGGGGCACCGCCCGGTCCTCGCCGTGGTGGTGGAGATCGAGCAGATCTTCTACCACTGCGCCAAGGCGTTCCTGCGCTCCCAGCTGTGGCAGCCGGAGAGCTGGCAGCCCGACGTCCTGCCGACCCGGGCCCGGCTGATCAAGGAGGTCGAGAACCCGGCCGAGAGCCTGGCCGACCTGGAACGCTACTACGGCCCGGCCTACCTCAGCACGGTCTACCGCTGAGACCCGCGAACTACCGGCCGCCGTTCAACGTCGCTGACGCCTCCACCTCGCCGGGGCACCGGGAACCCTCCCGACCAAGCCCCGAAACCGCCCGAAAGCCTCCGAAAAGGCCCGCCATGCCCGGCTCGGGGCGGCAAGGCTTGATTCCTGCGCCGACCACGGCCCACACCCCCGACGGTGCCGCTCGCCGACGTCGACCCACCCTCCACCCCCTGGATCACGCCCTCGCCCCACCCTCCACTGCCTGGATCCCGTCTTCACCTCACTCTCCACCGGATCCCGTCCTCACCTCACTCTCCACCACCGGATCTTGGTACGAAACCGCCCCGCCAAAGGGCCCTTTCGTACCAAGATCCTGACCG
Source organism: Micromonospora sp. NPDC023644 (assembly GCF_040640115.1). Classification (NCBI taxonomy): domain Bacteria; kingdom Bacillati; phylum Actinomycetota; class Actinomycetes; order Micromonosporales; family Micromonosporaceae; genus Micromonospora; species Micromonospora sp. NPDC023644. Next base: position 172,940 of record NZ_JBFABA010000010.1, read on the forward strand.
TCCACCCGTCGAGCCGACGGTGCCTGGTGTCCGGTTGCGTCATGGGTGTCGGGTGCAGCATGGGCGGGCGGGCCTCATCACGTCCCGATCCGCGCCGGGTGTCCGGTTTCGGGGTGTGACCGGGGGCATCGTGGGGGCGGAATCGTGGCCGGGGCGGGGTCGTTACACCCTGCGTACGACCGAGCAAGACCCGCGCCGCCCCACGGATGGTGGGGCCCCGGAATGATGGCGGGCCGGCGGTCGTTACACATGGTCCGGCCGACGTGAGGGCACCCCCCGCCCCGCGAACAGCCCGGATCCTCCGGCCGACACGGCCGATCTGATCTCCTGGACGACACGGTCAACCTGATCCTCTGGCCGTTACGGCCGATGTGATCCCCCCGACCGACTCGGCCGATCTGGTCTTTCCTTCGGCGATGCGCCGGAGATCTCCCCTGAGTTTTCATGGAGCGCCGGACGGTGCTTGCACCCGCGTAGCCGATCCCCCTCGGTGTGGGTGCCGACCCCCGAATGGAGCACATCTGATGAACACGATTCTGCGTAAGAGCGTTCTTGGTGTTGCTGGTCTGGCGTTTGCCGGTGGTGTGTTCGCCGGTCCCGCGACCGCCCACGCAGTCCCGTCGGTGGAGTCGATGCCGGTGGCGGTGGCGGTGCAGGCCGACAAGCCGTCGGTCGACAAGGCGAAGCTGGTGCCGCATGGTGTGCAGGGTGCGCAGTCGCGTATCGAGCTCTCCGACGAGCAGGTCGGCAACGTCAAGGCGATCATCGCGGCGACGAAGAAGGCCGGCATGGACGAGCGCGCCGCCGTCGTCTCGATCGCGACCGCGTTGCAGGAGTCGAAGTTGGAGAACCTGGGTCACCTGGGTGAGCGCAACGACCACGACTCGCAGGGCCTGTTCCAGCAGCGCCCCACCTCGGGTTGGGGCACCGTCGAGCAGATCACCGACCCCGAGTACTCCACGATGGCGTTCCTCAAGGGCCTGAAGCAGGTCGACGGGTGGCAGGACATGCCCCTGACCGAGGCCGCCCAGACCGTGCAGGTCTCGGCGTACCCCGACCACTACGCCCAGTGGGAGCAGCAGGCCGCCGACCTCGTCGCCGAGCACTGGAACAACTGACACACCCCGACACGACTCCCACAGACTTTCCACCACAAGGGGGATCGCTGGCCGGCACCCGAACCCGGGGTGCCGGCCAGCGGCACATCCACCCCCGACCGGGCCAACGGCACCTCCACCACCGGGCGGCCAGCGGCACACCTGCCGCTCACAACGAGCGGTGTTCTTCGAGGTCGCCCGGGGGCCGCTCTTCGTGTCCATCGTGGCCCGACCCGACTACGTGGAGGCGAACACCCTGATCAACGGCAGCCGGGCGATGTCCCTGGTGGCCGGGCCGAGCATCGGTGGCGTCCTCGTGCAGGTGCTCACCGCCCCGATCGCCCTGGTCGTGGACGCGCTGTCGTACGTCGTGTCCGCGTACTTCCTGGGGCGGATCCGGCCGACGGAGCCGGCGCCCGCGCGCGGCGGCGGACTCGCCCTCGGCGCCGGGCTGGGGTTCATCGCGCGGACGCCGATGATGCGCGCGATCCTGCTCGGCACCACCACCGTCAACCTGTTCAACTTCATGTTCATCGCGCTCTTCGTGCTCTACGCGACGCAGGAACTGCACCTCGCGCCCGGGCTGCTGGGCGCGGTGCTCGGCGCGGGCGCGGTCGGCGGGCTGATCGGCGCGACGCTCACCGGCCGGTTGGTCCGCCGCTTCGGCGTCGGCCCGGCGCTGGTCGCCTCCTTCGTCCTCTTCCCCGCTCCCCTGCTGCTCGTCCCGCTGGCCGGCGGGCCGACCCCGCTGGTGCTCGGGATGCTCTTCGCCGCGGAGTTCCTCTCCGCCGTCGGGGTGATGATGCTCGACATCGTGGGTGGCTCGGTGCAGACCACGCTCACCCCGCAGGCGCTGCTGGCCCGGGTGACCGGGGCCCGACGCACCGTCAACTACGGCATCCGGCCGATCGGCGCGCTGCTCGGCGGCGCGCTCGGCAGCACCCTCGGCGTACGGCCGGCGCTCTGGATCGCGACGGCGGGCGCGCTCGCCGGGGTGCTGTGGGTGGCCTTCTCGCCGGTCCGCCGCCTGCGCGGGCTCCCGGAGCAGGCCGACTGACCGGCCGGGTCGGGGGCGCGCCGCGGCCGTCCGATGTGGTGTCCCGGCAGGTCGGGCGATTGAGCGTCCCGGAGGGGGGTAGGAGTTTGGTCGACGAGGACGGCTCTCCCCACCGAACGAGAGCGGTTCGACCTGACGAGGAGGATTGCCCATGACCACGAAGGTCGAGAAGTCCATCGAAGTACAGGTTCCGGTCAGCACCGCCTACAACCAGTGGACGCAGTTCGAGGAGTTCCCCCGCTTCATGGGGGGCGTGCGCGAGGTGCGCCAGCTCGACGACCGGCGGATGCACTGGGTCGCCGAGATCGGTGGCGTCCAGCGCGAGTGGGACGCCAAGGTCCTGGAGCAGGTGCCCGACCAGAAGGTGGCCTGGGCGGCCACCGAGGGCGTGACCAACGCCGGGGCGGTCTACTTCCAGCCCGTCGGCACCGACCGCACCATGGTCCGGCTGCACCTGGAGTACGAGCCCGAGGGCCTGCTCGAGAAGGCCGGCGACAAGCTCAACATCATCGAGCGGCAGGCCGAATCCGACCTGCGCAAGTTCAAGACGTACATCGAGGAACGGGGCGTGGAGACCGGCGCCTGGCGAGGCACGGTCGACAGCGGCCTCGGTGTCGGCACGCCGGGCGTCGAGCACGCCGCCGCGACCCGCGGCGACAGCGGTAGCGCCGGGGTGTCCGGCAAGGCCGTGGCGGCGGGCGCCGCCGTGGCCGGGGCTGCGGCGGCCGGAGCCGCCGCGGCTGCGAAGCGCCGCTCCGACAACGACAAGGACGACCGGCCGGCCACCACCACGACCGACACGGAGTACGTGGTGACCGAGGTCGAGGTCGTCCCGGAGACCGGCACCGCCGGCTACCCCCCGCACCGACCCCTCTGATCCCGCTTCACCACGCCTGCCCCTGTCAGCGGACGGCCCGGGTCCTCGCGACCCGGGCCGTCCGCTCGTCCCGGGGTCGCTCGGGTCGCGTCAGTGCGCCTCCGCGAGCACCGTCCACAGGTGGCCGTCCGGGTCCGCGAAGGTGCCCGTGTAGCCCCACGGCTGCGGACCCGGCTCGACGACGACCTCCGCGCCGGCGGCCCGGGCCCGCCCGACGAGTTCGTCGACCTCGGCCGGCGTCGCGGCGGGAAGGTTGACGACGCACTCGCTCTGTCCGCGTGGGGCCACCTCGCGGCCACCGATGGCCCAGCCGAAGCCGCCGGTGGGCACCAGCATGACGCGGAGACCGTCGTTGAGCGCGTACTGCAGGGGCTCGGGGACGCCGTCGTCGGCCGGCTCGCCGACTGCGTCCAGGCCGAGCCCTGCGGAGAAGAAGCGGTACGAGGTCGGACGATCGGCGATCGGCAGGGCGACGACGACGGGTGCGTACTGCATCAGGCTGCCTCCAGAGGGTTGACGACTGCGTACCGTCAGTGTGTATGCCGTCGGGCGGAACTCAGGGTTCCCACCCGACATCGGGCGCGTAAGTCAGGCGCTCCAGCCGGTGGGATTGCTGCCGGACTCCCGGGAGATGCCCGAGCCGGTGACCGGCCAGCCGCCGAACCGCTCCTCGTGCAGGTTGGCGAAGAAGTAGCACATCCCCTCGCACTCGCCGTCGGGCACGGCCACGGTGGGATCGGCGGTCACCGCCTCGTAGAACCCGCGCCCGAGCGCGACGATGTGCCCCCGGCAGTAGAGGAAGCCGTCGTCGGAGCCGTCGGTCACCTCGTGCACGTCGGCCCGGTCGATGTCGTGCAGCTTGCGCTCGACCACCCGGTCCAGGTCGGTCAGCTCCTGGCTGGACAGCCCGGCGGTGAGCTGGCGGAGGCTGTCGAGGAACCGGTCGAGCCACGCGTCGATGGCGTAGACGCCCTCGTCGTCGGCCTCGGGGTCGCGGGTCAGGAGCGCCCGCCGGAGCGCTGCGGGCTCGTCGCCGAGCCGCTCCCAGGCCGCCTCGACGAGAGCCCAGAACCTGGCCTCGTGCTCGACGCTCGGCACCCGCACGTCATCCACCAGATCAGTCACGCCGGGAGGGTAGCGACCACGACCGACAGGAAATCGCGGTCTGACCACGTACCCGCAGCTCCCGGCCCGATCGCCGCGGCCGCCAGCGGCAGGGTCACGTCACCGTCCGGCCAGTCCGGGCGCGACGGGGTCAACGGCCGTCGTCCCGGGCGTGCCGACCGCCCGCGCCGGGCGTCGCCGCGACCGCACCCTGCTCCGTGTGCCGGGTGGCCCGCTCGGAGATCAACTGCCCGAACAGCCCGCTGGGCCGACCGCAGTCGCGGCACAGGAAGTTGTCGTCGAGTCGACCGCCACCGCAGTGGTCGCAGCGGCCCCGGTCGCGCGGGTCGTGGTACGCCCGCAGCGCCTCCACCAGGGCGCGGGCGACCGGGGCGCTCAGCGCCAGCCTCGACTCGACGCCGCGCAGGCCGATGACCAGCTCGCCCTGCGGCGGGGCGGCCGAATCGAGCGCGTCGACGCGGGCCACGAAGTCGCGGAGGGCGGCCAGGACCTCATCGGGTGCGGACATGGAATCGACCGTACGACACGCGTCGCCGACCCGGCCGGCCGCCGTGCGCGCAGAAAGGGCTGTCCGGTGACGACCTGGCCGCGTCGGCCAACGCGCTGGACGCTGCGCTGAGAGGCGTGGCACGCCCGGGCGCCGGATGGTGTCGGCCACCCGTCGGCGCGACCGGAGCCGGGCCATAGGATCCGGCGATGACCGGCCAGTCGTTGGACCCCGCCCCGCTGACCTCGGGGCGGGAGCCACTGCGGCGGCCGGCCAGCATCGTCGTGAGCATGCTGCTGCTTGCGTCCTGGTGGGCGTACACGGTCGCCGTGGACGTCGTGCTGCTCGCCGAGGTCGGTGGCGCGGGAAACTGGCTCGCCCTGGCCTGTTGCACGGCGGCGCTCGCAGCCGTGCTCCGCGGGCTCTGGCACGGCAGCCCGACGGCGTGGCGGGTGGTGCACCGGTTCGCCGCTCCGGTCGCCGTCGCGTTCCTGGTCGGGGCCGGCATCATGTTGGTCTTCGGGCCGCGCCTCGGGTCGCTGATCACGACCCCGGTCGCCCCGGCCCACCTCGCGGCGGCAACGGGCGGGCTGCTGGCGGTGCTGGCGCTGCTGGTCAGCGGGCTCCTGGTCCGCACCGCGCCGGCCCGCGCCTGGTGCGGTCGCCGACCCCGTCCCGTCCGGTGAGGCTTCCGACTGAGGGCCGGATCAGGCGGAAGGCGGGATTTCCACAGCCGACGAGAATGGCGCGATGCACCCGACCTTCACCGGCCTCCTCCTGCTGCCCCTGACGTCCCCGCTCAGGCGCACCGTGACGGTCACCTTCCACGACAGGACGCCGGCCGCCGTCATCCGCCGCAGGTTCGTGTCGAAGCGGCGCAGGTTCGAGATCCGCGACGCCGCCGCCGCGACCCTGCTGGCCACCGGCGCCACCACCAGCTTCGCGAACGACCACTACGAGCTGCGCGGACCGCGGTCCGAGTTCATCCTGAGTTTCATGATCGACTACGAGGGCCGAAGACGTGGAACGGTGACACTGGCGGACGGCCGAACCCTGACGACCGTCGGCAACCGGAGTGCCCGGGACTTCACCATCACCGACCAGTCCGGCGGCCCTGTCGCCATGCTGGTGACCACGAGCAGTGCGTGGTCGATGCGGTCGGCCGACCTGGCGTTGGAAGTCAGAGCGCCGGTGATGTCGCTGCTACAGGCGATCGGCATGGCGCAGTGCCTGCTCACGGCGGTCGGTTCGCCCCGAGGCGACGCCACCTGAACCGGCGGGACTTTGCGGCGGGAGAGGGCGCGTGGCGGCTCTCCTGGTCACTCCGTCCGTGGTTGTCGGGCAGCGTCGGCGTTGCGGGCGGTCTTGGCGGCACGGATGGCGGTATGCCACGACTACCTTGGTCCGGTGATCGAGATCCTGGACAGCCTCGATGTCCTTGCCCAGCCCTTCCTTGATCTTCGGACGCTGACCCTCGCCGGGATCCGCTACGGGTCGAACGCAGCGAAATCCATCGACCGAGAGCGGATCGAGCAGGTCACCCTCTGCCCGATTGTTTACAGGCAGAAGAGCGGTGCTGGCACCGAGCCCGAATATTACGATGCGGGCGGCCGACGGATCACTCTCGACGAGGTGGTCGACAGCGTCATCGACGCCGGGGGCATGCTGCACGTCGCTGGCAACATCAGCTACAAAATCGCGGGTGGAACCGTGGTCGGGTTCGCGTTGTACGGTGCGGAGCGCGGCTTCCTGGCCCACTTCGATTCGCTGCGGTCGTATGAGGAGTTCCTCACCGCGTTCGGGACACCCGACAGCGTCGAACGCCATGAGGTCTACGGCGACCTGTTGGGATACCGCAACTACTACTGGGGCTCGAAGAAGCAGGCGTACTGGGACAGCTTCGACGAACGGTTGTCATCGGTGAATCTGGGCGACTACGACGGGAACCACGGCCCCAGGCCTGCGTCCTGAGCTTCGACCAACAGCCGTGCTGGGCCAGACCCGCAGTCACTGTTTGCGACGACTACCGCCTGCGGCAGGCGGAACGCGGATGTGGTCAGGGAATGAACTGCTTGCTGTCACTACGAGACCCCGACGGAGCGCTTCCCACAATAAATACATTAGCAGTGATCTTGCCGCCCGCGGTATCCGGCGGACGACCGACTGCGCAGGTCAACGGCGGTGGCTAGATTCGCCCAATGCCCAACACCGTGATCACTGCAGCGTCCGCAGGCACCTGGACGATAGGCGACCTGACTGTCAACCGAATCGGATTCGGCGCGATGCGCCTGACGGGCACCGACAGTGCGCCGAGCGACCGCGACCGGGTCGTCGGTGTGCTGCGCCGGGCGGTCGAGCTCGGGGTCAACCACATCGACACGGCGGCGTTCTACTTCTCGCCGCTGCGGTCGGCCAACGAGATAATCAACACGGCGCTCTCGCCGTACGCCGACGAACTGGTCATCACCACGAAGGTCGGGCCGGGGCGCGACCCCTCCGGGGAGTGGCTGCCGCTGGCCCGGCCGGACCAACTGCGCGGACAGGTCGAGGAGAACCTGCGCCAGCTCGGCCGCGACCACCTGGACGTCGTGAACCTGCGCCAGCACGGGCTGGACTCGGTCGCGGAGCACTTCGGCGCGCTGGTTGACCTGCGCGACGCCGGCCTCATCCGGCACCTCGGCCTGTCCAACATCCGCCCGCAGCACCTCGCGCAGGCGCAGGCGATCGCCCCGGTGGTCTGCGTGCAGAACCCGTACGGTGTCGACACCCGACGTATGCACGACCAGTTCGTGCGCACCTGCGGGGAGCAAGGTGTGGCCTTCGTGCCGTTCTTCGCCATCGCCGGTGACGGACGCGAGGCCGGCGGCGTGGCCGTCAACGAGGCGGTGCATGCCATCGCCCGCACCCACGGCGTGACGCCGGCGCAGGTGCGGATCGCATGGACCCTCAGCCGCGGGCCGCACCTACTGGCCATCCCCGGCACCAGCAACCCCGACCATCTGGTCGAGAACCTGGCCGCCGGGGCGCTGCGCCTGTCCCCCGAGGAGTTGGCCAGCCTCGACTAGCGGCGCCCGGCAGGGCGCAGCCCAGCCACGAGTCCACCACCGTCGACGAGAGGCCCCGGTCATTGCAGACAGCAACAACGTCGATTCCCGTCTCACCCCCGAACAGCTCATGGCTCGTGGCCCGAGGGTTCATTCCTGACCAGGGCCCCCGGCGCGTCCTGGCCATCGCGACCTTCGTCAACATGCTCGGAAGCGGCATCTTCATGGCCAGCGCCGTGCTCTTCTTCACCCGCTCCGTCGGGCTCCCCCTTACGCAGGTCGCCCTGGGCCTCGGCACCGCCGCACTCGTCGGGATGCTCGCCGGGATCCCGACGGGGCATCTCGCCGATCGTCGCGGCCCGCGCGAGATCTACCTGCTGACTCTGGTCATCCGAGCCGTCACCACGGCCGCCCTGGCCTTCGTCCACACGTTCTGGCTGTTCGTCGTCCTGGTCTGCCTGACCCAACTCGCTCAATCGGCCGGCGGGGCGTCTCGCGGCCCACTGGTGCGCGGCTTCGGCGGCACGAACCCGGCCTCTTACCGCGCCTATCTGCGTTCGGTTGCCAACCTCGCCGGATGCTGCGGTGCCCTCGGCGCCGGCGTCGCAGTGCAACTGGACACCCGCGCCGCCTACCTGGCCCTGATCGCCGGCAACGCCATCAGTTTCGTGGCCTGCGCCGCCATCATCACCCGGCTGCCGTCGCTGCCGCCCATTCCAGCGCCCCACTCGGCCGGGCGCTGGATCGCGCTCAAGGACAAGCCCTACATGGCAGTCACCGTGCTTGACGCCATCCTGGGAATTCAAGGGCAGGTACTGGTCTTCGCACTGCCGGTGTGGATCATTTCGCAGACCCACGCCCCGCGCTGGTTCGTCGGGATGGCCGTGCTGGTCAACACCGCCCTCGTCGCGGCGCTTCAGGTCAGAGCGAGCCGGGGCATCGACACCAGCCCAGCGGCAGGCCGAGCCATGCGCCGCTCCGGGATGGCGTTCCTGCTCGGGATGGCCTTGATCGCCGCCACTTCGAATATGCCCGGATGGCTCGCCGTCACGGTGATGACGCTGGGGGTCGCCGCGCACACCGTCGGCGAACTCTGGCACGCGGCGGGCTCGCTCGAGCTGCAATTCCGACTCGCGCCTCCACACGCGCAGGGGCAGTACACGGGAATCTCCGGGCTCGGCACGGGCTTGGCCAACGTCGCCGCCCCTTCCATACTGGGCCTGCTCTGCATCGCCTGGGGCGCCCCCGGCTGGCTGCTGATGGGCGGCATCTTCGTCGCGGTCGGGCTCGCCGCACCGGCAGTCGTCCGGTGGGGCGAGCGAACACGTCCAGAGCCAGCGGAGGCCGTCTAGCCAGGAGGATTTGGCTGCGGTAGTCAAGGGACCACGAAGAGTCCTCGGATCGGGCAGCGTGAACGTTCCCTCCCGTCGCGGTGGCGCTCTGAGAGCGAATGCCTGGCAGGCGGCCGAGACCGGCTGTCACCCTTCTCCCGGGTTGCGGCGTGCCCGGGATGTTGCGCCTGGACCACGGTCTTGAGTTCGCCGCGCCTCCGTTCGCGACGCGGCGCACGCGCTGGGCATCGAGGTGGCGGGTTGGTGAAGAACTCGCGCGGGCACGCCGAAACGCTGATCGGCGGGGATGCCGTAGTCCTGGTGGTGGTGCTGGTCGTCTTGGGCTACGGCCAGTACGTGCTCTGACGACGACCGATCAGGCGGAGAGGGGGGGGGCCGGGGGGGGGGGCCCCCCCCCCCCCCGGGGGGGGGGGGGGGGGGGGTGGGGGGGGGGGTGGGGGGGGGGGGGGGCGCCCCGCGGGGCGGCGCGGC
>NZ_JBFABA010000010.1:182459-185088 GCF_040640115.1 Micromonospora sp. NPDC023644
GTGGGCCTAGGGCATGTTGGTGCTCTCACCCCGCCGGGGGGGGGGGGGGGGGCGCCCCCCCCCCGGCCCCCCCCCTCTCCGCCTATCAGGGTGGTGGTGCCGCAGAGGTGTCGTACTGTCCGAGGACGGGCCGCTGCCCGCTGGGGCGACCGGGCGGCCGATTCCAGATGAATATCCGCTCCTGCGCGGCTGGGCGGATGTCGGCGTGGACGCCGACGACCACCCAGGGGTCGAAGCTCATCGTGCTCGGCGATTAGGACCAAGGTGACGTGCGCGAACAGCTGCCGCTGGTCACCTCGGCGAACCTGCCAGCCATGACGCACAGGAACCCGGCCGAGCCAGTCCGGACGGCGTCCATCACCTCGACCTCGATGTCGACTCCCGCCAGCCGTGACAGCGCGGTCACCGCGTCGATGTCCTCGGCGCGGGCTCGGCGGATCCGCACCTGCGGAAGCGGTGACCAACCATCGACCAGTCCGTCTCCGTCAGGTGCTCGATCTCGGGCTGCGGTGGCGCTGCCGCATGTAGACGGGCCTGCGGTGACGGAACCCGAGTTCGTGATAGGCGTCCTCATCCGGCCGAATCAGTCGTCAGCGCTCCGCGGGTCAGGCAAGCGCCGGGCCTCGGACAGGGCTGTCGTTCACTGTCCGAGAGGGCGGTAGCGGAGGTGCACGACGCCGTTTCGGAATCGGCGCTCATCGAGGAGCTCGAGGTCGGTGCGCATGCCGGTCGGCAGCCCTGGCTTACCCCCGCCGACGACGACGGGCAGGATGAACAGCTGGCACTCGTCGACCAGCCCGGCCTCGAAGGCCTGCGCCGCGAGGTTGGCACCTCCTACGGTGAGATCGCTGCTGGCCGTGGCCTTCAGTTCGCGTACTGCGGCGGGGTCGAAACGGCGTTCGAGTCGGGTGTCGGCAGTTGACACCGCGGCGAGGGTCGTGGAGTACACGACTTTGCTCGCCGCCTGCCAGGCGCTCGCGAAGTCGGCCATGAGGTCGGACTGCGCGGCCAGAGCGGCGTCGGTCTCCCAGACGGCCATGGCCTCGTACAGGCGCCGCCCGTAGAGACACGTGCCCACGGAGCGCAGGAGGTTGGTGTGGAACGCGAACACCTCGTCGCCGATCGGGAACCAGTCGAACGCGCCGCGTTCGTCCTCGATGTAGCCGTCGAGCGACACGTTCGTCACGTAGATCAGCTTTGCCATGCCTCTACCTCTCGATGATCAGCTGCAACAGCCTGGACATTCATCAGCGCGGCGTCCAGCTTGGTGAACGCCTGGCGCCAACCCTCCTCGCTGGGGCGCGCCAGATGTTCGGGGAGCCACTGGCGGATCTCCAGTCGCGTCCGTCCGTCGGCCTCGTCGTGGAACTCGACCCGCAGTCTCGTCTCGAACGGCTCGAGGCCCTCCTGCAGCCGGCCACCGACGTGCATGACGCCTTCGAGTAGTTCGCCGTCGGCGACGTCTGTGAGGTCGACGTGGATGCGCACGCGAAGGTCGGGTTCGGCCGCGTTGACCTCCGTCCACCGTTGATAGCCGCCGGGGCGTACGTCGAACTCGATCTCGTCGCGCGGCAGTGAGTTGCCGGTCGGGCCCCACCACGCCGCCAGCTGGTCGGGATCGGTGAAGGCCCGGTAGACGAGCTCCCGCGGCGCGTCGAACACACGCGAGATGACGAGCTGCGGAGTTTCCGTTTTCATTCGATCTCCCTGGGGTCGTCGACCATCCGGTCCGTTGCCGGTCCGGCGGCCTGCATCGCAGCGAGGTGGGCATCGAGGCGGGTGAGGGACGAGTCCCAGAGCCGCCGGTAGCGCTCGATCCAGTCGGCCGCCTCGCGCAGCGGGGCAGATTCGAGGTGGCTCGCGCGCCACTTGCCCGACCGCGACCGCGAGATGAGCGCCGCGCGCTCGAGCACCTTCAGGTGCCGTGACACCGCCGGCATCGAGATGGACAGAGGAGCGGTGAGTTCGGTGACCGTGGCGTCGCGTTCGGCCAGCTCGGCGATGATCGCCCGTCGAGTCGGGTCGGCGAGCGCCGAGAACACCGCGCTGAGCTGATCGGTGCCAGCCATCGGAAGCCCCCTTCACTTAACCACCTTGTTAAGCGTATTGAGATGAGAGTGATGTTGTCAACGGATGGGTCGCCGGGCCGGCTCGGTCCCGCCGCCGACGTGCCGCTCCCCCACGACCTGCGGCACACGGCAGCGAGTACCGCCGTGGCGGCGGGCGCCAACGTCAAGGCGGTGTGGCGGATGCTCGGGCACGCCTCCGCGTGGACCACGCTGGACGCGTGCGCGGGGCTCTTCGGTGACGACCTGGACGCGGTCACCAACCCGGCTGGACGAGGCGGTCGCGGCGCGGGACAAGGGCCAGCCAAGGACCCGGCCCACCAGCGGGGACGTGATCGCCCTGGAAAAGCGGCGAAGCCCAGGTCGTTGACCTGGGCTTCTTCACCGAGCCGCCTGACGGAATCGAACCGTCGACCTACGCATTACGAGATCAAAATAGGCGACCCGGCGAGCTGCGCGAATGGGCTTCTAAGGGACGTCTCGTAACCCTGGCGTCTGTCTGTTGAGGACGACGCGGCAGTATGCCCGGGTGCAGGTGATCACGGCAGCCTGCCCGGAGTGGA
>NZ_JBFABA010000011.1:0-153132 GCF_040640115.1 Micromonospora sp. NPDC023644
ACCCTCTCGTACGGGTGCAGCCGCTCGCCGAGGCGCTTCCAGACGGCCGGGTGCCGGCCACCCTCTCGTACGGGTGCAGCCGCTCGCCGAGGCGCTTCCAGACGGCCGGGTGCCGGCGCAGGTCCTCCGCCGCGACCGCGGCGCCGCAGGCGTCGAGCCGCGCGAGAGCGGCGCGCCGCAGCGGCCGGGGCAGGGCCCGCACCCGGGTGCCGGGCACGACGACGGCGGGCTCGTGGACCGGACGCCAGGTCGCGCCCGGAGCCGCGGACTCGTCGTCCCGCCGCGGCAGGACCAGCCCCGGGTCCCCACCCGAGTACGCCCACAGGGTCCGCGCCACGTCCGTCGCGGTCGACCAGCGCTGCCCGGCGGCGGCGAGAAGGTCGTGCTGGCCGGGGGTGCCCGCCGTGGCGTGCAGCGCCCAGGCGACGACCAGCGCGAGGGTCTCCCGCGCGGGCACCACCTCGGGCAACCAGTCGAGGCGGCCCGGCGCGGTGGATCTCACCAGCACCTCGAGGTCGGCCCGGTCGGCCTCGCCCAGCGCGACAGGCCGGGCGACGAGTTCGTCCCGGAGCCGGACCGCAGCGCCGACCGGGTCGGGCTCGAGCCCGGCGAGCCGCACCGGCAGCGGCGGCGCGTCCGGGGCGGCGCGCTCGCCCACGTCCTCGACCGGCGCGGCGGCCCGCCGTGGCGGGCGGCGGAGCGGCGCCGGGGGCGCGACGACCTTCAGGTACGGGTTGTCCGCCGCCAGCCGGCGGCCGCAGACAGGGCACGCGGTGACCTGCTCCGGCGGGAAGCACGCCGGGCAGACGGGATGACCGCACGGGTCGAGCGGCGCGCCACCGTCCTCGCGGCCGCACAGCACGCAGGGCGCGCCGGGCACGGCGAACAGGTGGGTGAGCAGCCGCCGCACGTAGACCGCTTCGATGTCGCGCGGGGTGTCGGGGAACGCGCGGTAGAGCGGCAGCATCGGACGATCCGCGCCGACCATCTCGTCGACGGTCGCCAGCAGCCAGTCGGCCCAGCGGACGCGCACCGCCGCCGGCAGCCGGGCCGCCGCCGTACGCAGGTCGTCCCGGAGCAGCCAGCCACGATCGGCCAGATCGGCCTCGAGCGCGGCCACCCAGGCGGCGCCGTCGGCGGGATCGGCGCCCGTGCCCACCACCGCGACCCGGCCGGTGCGTCGCAGCAGCACCACGGCCAGCGCGTCCATGCCCGCGACCTCCCCGTGCGAAGCGGTGGGCGGAGAGTCGCGACGCTAGTTTCGTCGGAAGAAGTGAGAAGGAAGCACCGCGGGGAGCCGCCCACCGCGGGAGGATCATACGAGGACGCCCGCCACCGGCACACCCCGGTTTCGCCGTCGGTCGCCGGGCGCGCAAGGGGCACCGCTCGTACGGGGGTCCGGATTACCCTCGCCGAATGAGCCGACGCTCCGATCCGGTCCGGCGTCCCCTGTGGCGTGACCGCAACTTCGGCGCCTACTGGGCTGCGCAGTCGCTCTCCGCGGCCGGTGACTCGTTCGCCTACATCGCGGTGCCGCTGCTCGTGCTCCACGCGACCGGGTCGGTCGCCCAGATGGGCCTGCTCACGGCCGTGGCCGGCGCCGCGTCCGTCGGCGCGGGGATCTTCGGCGGCGTGCTGGTCGACCGGTACGACAGGCGGACCCTGATGATCGCCGCCGACCTGGCCCGGCTGGTGCTCTACGGGCTCATTCCGCTGGCCTGGCTCGCTGGTCCGCAGATCTGGCTGCTCTTCGTCGTGCTGCCGATCTGCGAGGCGGCCGGCATGGTGTTCCAGGTCGCCGCGGTGACCGCCGTGCGCAACCTCGTCGACCGGCCCAGGATCACCGAGGCCAACGGGCGCCTCCAGGCGACGTACGCGGCGGCGGCCGTGGTCGGGCCGCTGCTCGCCGGCGTGGTGTCGGCCCGGTTCGGCCCGACGGCGGCCATCGCCATCAACGCGGCCAGTTTCGCCCTGTCGGCCGCCGGCCTCTGGCTGGTGCGGCTGCGGCAGCCGGACGAGAGCGCGGGGGCCGACGGCGCGGTGACGCGGGAGAGCCGGCTGGCCGAGTTCCTCGCCGGCGCGCGGTTCCTCTGGCGTCAGCCCGTGCTCCGCTCGCTGACCATCCTGCTGTCGGTCTTCATCTTCCTGACGTACGGCTTCACCGACGTCCTCGTCTACCACGTCAAGCACGACCTCGGCGGCTCCGACCGCACCGTCGGCACGGTGCTCGGGTTGGCGGCGCTCGGCACGATCGTCGGAGCGCTGCTGGTCGCGCCCCTGCGCCGGCGGCGCGGCTTCGGCATGACCTGGATCGGCGCGCACGCGACGTGCGGTCTCGCCATCGCGGGCATCGGCGTCGTCGGGAGCGTGCGGGGCGTCACCGTGCTGACCGCGGTCTACCTGTGCGGGGTCAGCGTGGGCGGGATCTGCTCGATGTCGCTGCGCCAGGAGATCACGCCCGACCACCTGCTCGGGCGGGTCACGTCGGCGTTCTGGAGCACGCACTACTCGCTCGGGCCGGCCGGTGCCGCGGTGCTGACCTGGGCCGCGGGCCGGTACGGCGTCCCGGCGGTCGCCCTCGTCGCGGGGGCGGGGTGTCTGCTGGTCGCGGTCGGCGGGCTGTTCACCCCGGTCCGCCGGGCCGGGTCGGAGCCGGTGGCCCACCGCCCGGAGGCGCCGCGGGCCACGACCAGCCAGGCGTCCTGACCGGACGCCGGCCCTTCCCGTCGGGAGCCGGCGGTGCTCGACGAGGCGACCGCGCCACCCGCGACGTGGGGAACAGCGCCGTCGACGCCGATCAGCGGAGGCCCTGCCCGACGCCACCGACCCGGCGCGCCGAGGGTGCCGCCGGGCCCACCGGCCGGCCGACCCGCGCCACGTGCAGCAGGCGCCGCGGTGCCACGCCCAGCAACGCCCCCAAGGCCTCCCGCGTGTCGGACGCGTCGACGAGCTGGCTCAGCGGGTGCGCCGCCAGCCCGGCCGCGTGCAGGGTCAGCCAGGTGCGCGCGAGCACCCGACCGAACTCCACCTCTGTCGCGTCGTCCGTCCCGGGCGGTCCGACCAGGACGAGCGCGGCGCCACCGAGGGCGAGCGGGTTGCCGGACGCCGCCGCGAGGAGCCGGGGCAGGCCCAGCCGGCGCAGTGCCGGGTACGCCGCCAGCGCCGCCCGCAACGCGGTCGCCTCGCGCCCGGACAGGCCCAGGCACCGGTCGGTGAGCCCGTCGGCGTGGTAGTGCGGGTGCGCCGGCGTGAGCCGCAGCCACGACCGCAACTCGCCGACCACCGCGGGATCCGCGTACGTCTGCCGGTCGGCGACCCGCAGCAGGCGGGCCAGCAGCCCGGCGTCCGGCACGGCCCGGACCGTCCCGCCCGACGCCCGCGCGACGGCGTCGGCGGCCGCCACCACCTCGGCGTCCGGGCCGGCCGAGAACCGGCCCCGGTGGGTGCGGCGGGTGAGCACCTGCGCCGCGTTGAACGGGGTGTCGTAGCGGTGCGGGGACGCCCGCAGCCAGCCCACCCGACGGTTGGCGACACAGTGGTCGGCGACGAACCGCATCCCCAGTCCGGCGTCCGCCGCGACGATCAGGCAGGTCTCGACGAAGGCGCCCAGGGAGAGCCGCAGGTCCCGCCCGGAGGGGTCGGCCGCCGGCAGCGTGTACGCCTGTTCCCAGCCCACCCGGATCGCCCCGGGCCGGTGGTCGAGCCGCCACGGCTGGGTGTTGTGCGCGCTCGGCGACCGCCAGCAGAGCGGCTCCAGCGCCCGGAACGCCGCGAGCTCCATCTACAGCGCCTTCTCGTAGAAGGTGTACCCGTGCAGCGGCCGGCCGCCCAGCGCCCGGTACTGCGCGGCCGAGGCCGGGTTGTCCCGCCCGACGTAGGTGCTGCGCAGCGTCGTGTACCCGCCGGCGTGCAGGTTGCGACGCAGCGCGGCGGAGAGCAGCCGCTGGTATCCGCGCCCCTGGTGCTCGGGCAGCACCCCCTTGACGATCAGCACCGCCTCCCGCCGGTAGCGGCGCCGTACCGCCAGCAGCCGGAGCTGGTTGACCAGGTTGAGGTTGCCGCGCACCCGGACCACGAACTCGCTGATGTCCGGCACGCACAGCACGAACGCCACCGGCCGCCCGGCCCTGCTCAAATAGAGCAGCAGTGACTCGTCCAGCAGGTACGCGAGCCCGTCGGTCTGCCGGCGCAGCTGCGCGGCGGAGATCTCGGTGTAGTAGCCGAGCTGGGCGAAGGACGCGTTGAGCAGTTCGCGCAGCAGCTCGAGCTGGTCGGCGAGCCGACGGACGTCGCCCCGGTGCACCCTCAGCTCCGCGCCGTCCTCGTCGGCGCCGGGCGGCACGTCGTCCCCGGCGGGGACCGGGCAGATCCAGGTGTCCGACTCGAACCGCCGGCGGAACCCGTACGACTCGTACGCGCCCACGTACCGGGGCGGGTTCCAGGCGCTGTCGATGAAGCCCCGGTCGGCGTACCCGGAGGTGATGACCCCGCCCGCCTGGTTGGGCAGCAACGCGACCGGCCCGAAGAGCGCGTCGCGGTCGCCGGCGGCGTGGGCGGCGTCGGTGACCGCCTCGAACAGCGGTCGCGCCGCCGCGTCGGTGAACTCGGTGAGCCCGAAGAGCTGACACCGGCGGCCGAGCCTGGCGTCGAGGGCGGCGTCGGTGTGCAGGGTGGTCCGGGCCACGACAGCACCTCCGTGGTCGCGCAGCACGTACATCGGCACGCCGTCGCGCCACCACCGCCGCACCTGCTGGCGGGACGGCGGCACGAAGCGCGGCTCGCCGGCGTACACCCGGTCGGTGAGCGCCAGGAACTCGCGCAGGCCGCGCCGGTCGACGACCCGCTCCAGGCCGCGCGGCGCGGTCATCGCCGCACCGCCGGTCCCACCGTCTCCGAGCCCAGCGGCGTGAACGTCTCGATGTGCCCCAACTCGGTGGACTCGGCCCGCCACAGCCCGTTGGAGTAGCCGTCGGGCTCGGCGGTGAAGAGCCGGATGAAGCCCGCGGTGGCGTTGCGGTCGCCGTCGGTGAGCCAGACCATCAGCTTGCGGTGGTGGCGGGAGCGGGCGAAGCGCATCAGTGCCTCGCGGTCGGTGAAGAACGCGACGGTGCCGAGGGTGAACGGGAATTCCCAGTACACCCGGTGCCAGCGGTATCCGGACATGCGGCGCATGTCGCGGACCATCCGGCGCCAGGCCGGGAAGAGCCGCAGGATCGCCAGCGGCCCGCGGTAGCGGGTGGCGCCGAAGAACATGGCGCCGGCCTGGGCCCGCGCGGGGGCGCGGGAGAAGTCACGGGTACGCATCGCTCAGCCCTTCAGGTAGACGTTCTTGATCTTCTGCTGTCCGGCGAACGGGCCGGCGCCCGGTTCGTGCAGCTCGATGCGGAGATCGCCGGCGGTCGGGTCCTCGGTCAGCGACTGCGCGAAGTCGCGGGAGACCGCCGCCAGGTGCCGAAGCACCCCGCTGCGGCAGGCGGCGGCGAGAGCCTCGCGGTCCGACCCGGACAGCGGGCGGCGCAGTTCCAGGTGGACCACGGGTCGGGTCTCCAGCGCGGCGTCCTCGGCCAGCGCCAGGCAGAACCGGCTGATCTCGGCGGCGTACGGGTTGTCGGTGTAGAGGCCGTACTCCACGTCCTGCGGGTAGAGGTTGGCGCCCAGGTACGACACCGTCGAGTCGCGTCGGCCGAACAGCAGCAGCACCGGCAGGGTCATCCGCTCGCTGGCCAGCGCCGCGCGACACTCGGCCCAGCGCTGCGGGTCGCCGCGGACCAGGTCGAGGATCCGCCGGTAGCCGACGAGCAGCGCCTCGTCGCCGACGTTGTACCGCAGCCGCGGCTGGAGCACGTCGGGACCGGTGATCGTGCAGAGCAGTTCCCGGCGCTCGTTGGTCTCCAGGTAGGTGGCCAACGGGTTGTACTGGAACACCATCGGCAACCGCTGCTCGTCCCCGCCGAGCAGCGCCGCCCGCAGCTCGGGATCACTGCGCAGGCGTCGCCGCAGCCACACGGTGAACCGGGTCTCCGCGCCGATCCCGATGGTCAGGTCCGAGGCGCCGTACGCCGACCGGACCTTGAGGAACCGCTCCTCCAGGTAGCCGCGCAGCGCCTCGGTCATCCCCTCTCCCCCGCAACTGGCGAAGATGCGGTGGCGCGACCAGTCGAAGCCCTCGGCGTCTAGCCGGTCGCGCAGGTGCTTCAGGAACGGCGGGTACGCGGTCACCAGGTAGTCGAAGTCCGGGCCGAACTCGCGGAGCGTGTCGACGATCTTGCCGAGGTCCGGGCCGGTGTTCTTGACCACCGCGATCCGGGCCATCGCGGCGCCGGTCGTCGTCCCGGTCGCCCAGGCGCCCATCGAGTAGGCGTTGATGACGAAGGGGCGACGCATCGGGAAGACCAGGCTGGTGTAGCCGACGATGTCGCGGTGCACCGCGCGCAGTTCCCGCTCGCCCCGGGGCCAGTTGAAGGGCCGGCCCGACGAGCCGGCCGACTCGTCGACCACCACGCCCCGCTCCGGCAGTCGGCCGCCCCGGCAGCGCTTGGCGGCGTCGAAGGGGACGACGTAGCCCACCTTGTCGGTCTCCGGGAAGTCCCGCAGCCGACGACGGACCCCGGCCGGCCGGGCGCGCAGGTGGGCCCGGTACGCCGGGACGTCCAGCGCGGCGAGCGCGCAGCCCGCCCGCGCGTTCGCCGCCGCGAGGAGGTCCAGCACCGGGTGGTGCCGCCTGGCCGACCACCGCCACGACGCGGGATGGCGACCGGCGAGCCGCACCGCCGCCCCGAGCACCCGGCCGAAGAACGTCAGACGTGCCCGGCGCCAGCGTTCGCCGGCCGTCAGCCGCGGTGACGCGAGGGGGAACGGGTCGGCACGTCGGTGCAGCGTCTCGGTCATGTCAGAATCCTCGGCGGGTCTGGCCGGGGATGCCTGAGCTGGCGCACCGATCCGCCGCTGAGTACCCGCACCCAGTTCGACTCCCGGTCCCGGGTCGGCCGTGGCGGACGGCGGTCGGGCCGGCTCCTCCCACCGGGCACCCGACCCCTACCCGGAGTCGGGCGTCAGGGCCGCCGCCGTACCGACGTGCACTGCCGGGCTCCCGAGGGCTTCGAACGACGGAGGTCGGCTCTGGTTCAGTGCGGGACGTCGCCCGACGGTCGACCGGGCATCCCGCCGAGCGGACTGTTGAGGATGAGCGGCACGCTGCCCGGTGCCAGGAAGGGGTGGCCGTCGAAGTGCTCCAGGTGGACGTGACCGCCGTCGTCCATGGTGGCCATGTCGCGGAGCACATCCGCGAAGATCGCCCGGCTCTCCGCGCCGCCGCGGACGGTGAGGTGGCGGCGATCGTCGACATCGACGGCAACGGGCCCCCGCGCCACCTCGACGAGGACACCCCGAAGGTGTCGCGGGTGGGTCGACGGTGCGAGGCTCAGCTCGCCCCCGCCGGCTACCAGGTCGGCGAGGCGGCCGAGGTCTGCCCGGTCACCCGTGACGTCGACGCCCTCGGCGCGGCAGTGGTAGTCGAGCTCCATGGCGCAACCGTAGGCTTCCGCGCCTCACGACCGGCTCCCGGTGCCGGGAGTCGTGGCCCGCCGAGGCCGCCGGCGCACCGCTGAGCCTCGCCGGTGCGGGGGTGGAAGCAGAGCCGGTCACCGGGCCAGTCGCTGCGACATCCAGTCGGCCGCCCGCTCGACGGCCCGCCGGGACTCGTCGGTGTGGTCCAGCATGTCGAACCCGTGCTGCCCGCCCGGCACGTCGATCACCTCCACCCGTACGCCGGCGTCGGTCGCCGCGTCGAGGAACACCGCGACCGTCTCGGCGATCTCCTGTCGTTCCCGGCCGGCCCGGGTGAGCAGCAGCGGCGGTACGGGGTCACCCGGCTCGCCGATCGCCGCGCCCGGCGCGAATCGCGGGTCGACGCCCCAGCCCGGCATCGGCGCGAGGAGCGGATACGTCAGCGCCACCGCCCGCAGCCAGGAGGGCCGCTCCCGCAGCCAGTCCGTGCTCAGCAGTCCCCCGCCGGAGAAGAACCAGAGGGCGATCCGCCCGCCGTCGACGCGGGTCGGCGCGTACCCGGTCCACGGCCGAGGCGACGTCGAGGGCGGCCGTCGGGCAGTCGGTGACGGGGCCCTGCGCACCGACGACGACGCGCATCCGGTGCTCGACGGTGACGGCCAGGAGACCGAGGTCGGCGAGGAGGCAGCCGTAGCCGCGGTAGACCGGCCAGTCGCGGGGGCCCGGGTGCGCGTCGGCAGGTAGCGGTCCCCCGTGGACGAGGACCACGGCGGGGTGCGGACCGCCGCCCTCCGGCACGTACCAGTCGAGATTCGCTTCTCGCTCGGGCTGGCGTGCGGTCGGCGTCAGCACGAACGGGCGGAGGAAGTTCGGCGTCTCGTCCACGATCGCAGTCTGGCACGGTCCGGCCACTCCGTGGCACCGCGGTCGAGCGTCGGGCGCGCCCGCCCGCCGAGGCGATCCCCGCGTACGGCGGGCGTTGCCGGGCGGCTCAGGCCCCGGTGCCGGGCGACCCGGGCGGCGGCGGCAGCGGCAACTCGACGGCGTCCACCGTCGCGACCCGCACGGCCGAGTGCGCCGGCGGCAGCTTGTCGGCCCGCGGTGAGCGACTGTGCACCCGGCCCCGGCCGGTCGGGTCCGGCCGCCTGCTCACCTCGCAGGTCACCATCAGGATCGGCGGAGGCGGCGCGGTGAACCGGCCTGCGCCCCAGCGCACCCAGAGCGGGATCCGCCCCGCGTCGGCCTCGGCGAGCAGTTTCTCCCAAGTGCGGCGGCGCGTACCGTGGTCGACCTCGACGACGACCGGCGGCCCGTCCGGGCGGGCGCAGGCCACGTCGAGCACCGACTGCTGTGCGGACATGGGCGGCGGCAGCGGCACCACGCTGGACGCCCGCCGGTAGACCCGCCAGCCCCGCTCACCCGCCCAGTCGACCACCGCGTCGATCAGGCGGGCGGTGACCTCGTCCGTGGTCACGTCGGTGAAGGCGACCGCGTCGAGCCGGTCGGCCAGCGACGCCGCCAACCGCTCCCCGTCCGCACCGACCGCCACCGCCGCAGGGTAACCCGCGCCAAAGTCAGGAGATGACACGGGCTCACGGTGGACAGTTGGGCTGTCTGAACCGCCAGACGACCCATCGCCGTCGTGTCCGGTCAGGCTCAGCATGGTCGTCCGGCTGCGGACGCTCGCCAACGTGGCCCGGCTGAACACGCTCAAGCCTTGGTGATCTGCGATCCGCTCGGCAGGCTGCTGTTCTGGTTGTGCCGGAGGGCTTCTTCGAACTGGTCCTCGAGAATGATGATCCGGCAGGCGGCTTCCAGGGCGGTGCCTTGGTCGACCATCTCCCGGGCCCGCGCGGCAAGGCGCAACTGGTAACGGGAGTAGCGGCGGTGGCCGACGGCCGACCGGGACGGGGTGATCAGCCTTGCCTCGTCGAGGCGACGTAGATGGTCCTGCGAGGCGCCGGTGATCTCCGCGCCGGGGCCCGGATTACGGGTCAAAAACACCATCTGTCGACAGCAGTACGTCCAACCCAGCGCGTGCCTCGTCGCGGTGAGCGGTCCGGCAAGCCGCCCGCTTGACCGGAGCTGCGCATACTGAAAGCAGCGACAGGTTTACGGGCTGTCAATCGGGCCTGCGGTCGTTCAATGGACGGAGGTCGACATGCGTTGGCTCATGACTCTGATCATCGTGTTGGCGGTCGTTGCAGCGCTCTGGCTGTGGCGCCGTTCCCGAAATGCCTCACTCGACATCGACGGCCAGGTTCGTAACCAGCAGGCGTCGACTGAGGCCCGCAGACGACTTGGCGAACACCGCAACCCCAGTGACGGTAGCCCCGGCAGCGGCGCCGGTGGGGTCGGTGGTACCTGGGGCTAGCGGGGAGCGCTGCCGAAGGCGCTGGAGAGGTACGCCCGGGAGTCGGCGATGGCGCCCTCGATGATCCGGGCCGCCTCGCGGGCCTCCTCGGGCCGGTGCCCGGCCTGCACCTGAAGCCGGAACCGGGACGAGCCGGTCGGGGTCACCGGGAACTCGACCATGAACGCCAGCACCCCCCGGTCGAAGAGCAGGCGGTTCGCCGTCCGCGCCAGCTTCTCGTTGCCGATCAGTAGCGGCACGATCGGTGACGGCTCACCCATGCAGGTCAGGCCCCGGCCGGTCAGCTCGTCGCGCACGGCGTGGATCGCGGTGAAGAGCCGGGCCCGCAGCACGTCTCCCTCGGCCGACCGGATGATCCTGGTGGCCTCCCGCACCACTGCGGTCTGCACCGGTGACAGCGCATTGGAGAAGAAGTGCGAGCCGCCGAACATCTTGATGTACTGCTTCAACGCCGGCGAGTTGGATGCCACGAAGCCACCGTTGGAGCAGAACGTCTTGGAGAAGGCGCCCATCACGATGTCGACGCTGCCGAGCAGGTCCTGCATCCCCAGCACGCCCGTCCCGCCGGGCCCCATCGAGCCCAGGTCGTGCGCCACGTCGACCAACAGCGTGGCGTCGTGTTCCCGGCAGGCGCGTTGCAGGGTGACGAGGTCCGGCCAGTCCGCGTCCACCGAGAAGAGCCCGTCGGTGACCACCAGGATCCCGTTGCGGGTGTCGGTGGCCCGGATCTCGGCCAGGTGCCGGCGTACCGCCTCGACGTTGAGGTGCTCGTAGCGGACCACGTTCCGGGTGGCCGCCCGTGCTCCCTGCTGGAGGCAGGAGTGGGCCAGCCGGTCGATCAGGATGTGGTCGGACTGCCGGACCAGACCGACGACCGCGCCGAAGCCGGCCGCCCAACCGGTCGGGAAGAGCGTCACGTGGTCGAGCCCGACCAGGTCGCCGAGGTCCGCCTCCAGATCCTCGGAGATGCGGGTGTTGCCGAGCACCATCGGCGAGCCGGCGCTGTGCGGCCCGTAGTCGTGCATCGCCTTGGCCGCCGCCTCCCGGATCGCCGGGTGAGTGTTGAACGACAGGTAGTCCTGGGAGTTGAAGTTGATGCCCCGGGCCCGCCGGCCCAGGTCGTTGGTGATCTGGGCGACGCTGTCCGGCGCCGCCTCCAGCACCCGGGAGTACTGCCACGTCTCCGTGCGGCGACGGGCCTCGACCCAGCCGTAGAAGTCCTCGGTGCGGGTCAACAGGTTGCGGCCGGCGGGTCGGTAGAAGTCGTACGCGTTCTTGTCCAGGGCGTACTCCTCGTCGGGGTCGACGGGGTTGCGCAGGTGGGCCGGCTCCCACATCTCGGTGAGGTCGGCGACCACCCGGGCCAGCTCGTCGTCGGCACCCTCGAGCGACGCAAGGTCGTCCCACGGGATGTGGGTGGCCCAGTTGCGGGTCATCTCGGAGACCTCGGTCGCGGTACGCGCCATGGTCTCGAAGTCCCCGCAGTGTGCCGCCTTGAGGATGATCCCGATCAGTTCGCCGTCTTCACGCTGGTCCAGCTCGGTGGTCACGGTGTCGTCTCCCTGGTGGGTCATCAGGCGAAGAGGTTCTGCTGGTAGCTGCGCGAGGTCTCCGCGAAGTCCTCGAAGACCGCGTGGTCGGCGGAGGACTCCTTCGCGGCGTCGTTGAGCAGGAAGAGGTTGGAGGCCTGGAAGAACTCCGACACCGGCGCGACGTCGGCGTGCGTGGCGATGAACCGGTCGGTCTCCTGCTGGTTGCCCCGCAACGCGACAAACAGTTGCAACTCGTCGTGCCGGTACGGACGCATCTCGGCGAGCGTGCAGACGTAGTCGTGGTAGGCGGCGGCGTTCTGGCTTCGGCGGCGGTCCCCGTAGGCGGTCATCGCCTCGTCGATCGACGCGTCACCGCGGAGCCACCGGTCCAGTGCGGCGCTGACCAGCTCGGCGTCGCGGAAGGCGTGGGTCATGCCGATCGCGGTGCACTGGTCCTTGGCCGACTCTGCGTCACCGACGAGCACCCAGCCGGGCCCGTGCAGTGGCCGGAGGAAGGCCGACTGGTCCAGGGTGCCGTAGATGCGCTCCTCCCTGGTCCCCTTGGTGCGTACCACCTCGCCCAGCTCCGGGCTGACGAAGTCCAGCGCCTTCTGGTAGTTGCCCGGCACGTCACCGCGAAACTCCCGCGACCATTCACTCGGCCCCCAGACCAGGACCATGTTCTGATTGAAGTTGGTCGGCACCACCGCGCAGGCCAGCCGGCCGCGCCGGTGCAGCTGTGCCGGGCCGAGGTCAAAGCCGGACCAGTAGCTCCAGTAGGCGAACGTGCAGCGGGGCCGCTCGTCGTACTTCGGCAACGCGAGGGTACGGGCGACGAACGAGTTCCGACCGTCGGCACCGACCACGATCCGGGCCCGCTCCTCGACCTGCTCTCCGTCGACCGCACGCCCCCGGATGCCGACGACCTGCCCGTCCTCGACGATCAGCTCACGGACGGTGAAGTTGGTACGCACCTCGGCACCGGCCTTGGCCGCCGCGCCGACCAGGATCTCGTCGAGTACCCGGCGCCGCACGGATGCACAGCTCTGCACCACGCCCGAGTCATCGCCGTGCAGGTCCCGGAAGTACTCCTGCAGCAGCTCGATCGGCACCGAGCCGGTCAGCGAGATGCCGTCGTTGACCACCTCGACCGTGGTGTGCGCCGGAGTGACCGCCAGGACCTGGTCCAGCAGTCCCCACCGGTTCAGGTAGGACATCCCGTGCGGCCAGAGGAAGTGCGTCGAGATGACGTCGCTGGGAAACGAGGAGCGGTCCACCACCAGCACCCGATGTCCACGCCGGGCGAGCAGCAGGGCGGTGGACGCACCCGAACAGCGGGCGCCGATGACGATCGCGTCGTACATCTGTATCGGTCCTTCGTCGATGTGGCGGTGACGGCGCAGGCAGCGGCGGGAAACCCACCCAGGAGCGGCCCCGGGTACGCGGATCCCCGCAGGTCACCCCGGTTGCGTTCGGCGTCAGCCACCGTTGCCGGTAGCGGCCTCCGCCGGTCGAGCCGGCAGGCCCGGCGGAGAGCATAGCTCACGTGTCCACAGTGGATTCGCACCCGCGATGGCGCCCCGTCTGCCACGACCCGGTCGGGTTGGGTGCGGGGTCGATCATGGTCGGGCCGGGAGACCGGATACGGCCCGGTGACCATCCGCTGGCACACCCCGGCGCGCTGTTTCCCGGTCTCCTACCGCGCGTCGACGGACACCGGCGCGCTGAACGGGCCCTCGTTGCCGCTGCGGTCCACGCCGGACACGCAGTAGGACAGTGGGCGGTCGGCCGGGGCGGCGCGGTCGACCCAGCCGGCACCCCGGGCGGTGCCGACCAGCCGGGCCGCGTCGCCGTCCACGCGGTAGACGGCGAAGCTCGTCGCGCCGTCGCCGCGCCAGGTCAGCGTCACCCCGCCGACGTCCGCACGCCGCGCGTCGGTGACCGTGGGAGCGGCCGGCGGCGCCACCGGCAGCTGCGCCATCGCGGGCACCAGCGCCGGGCCGGCGTAGTGGGCGCCGCTGTACCGGCTGACCGCCCCGAGCTTGTCGGCGCGCACCGAAGCGGCGCTGAAGTGCACGCTTCCGCTCACGCCGTACCGGCGGTTGAGGGCGAGCTGGCGGTCCAGCTCGGCCGGGTCGCGCCAGGCGCCGCGCTCGCCCACCCGGTAGTCGGCCTGGCCGATGTAGAGCTGCACCCGGGTGCCCCGCACCGTGGCCACCCACCACGGCAGCAGCTTGGCGTAGTCGGCCCTGCCGAACCCGATGTGCCAGTAGAGCTGCGGCACGACGTAGTCCAGCCACTGCTCCCGCACCCAGAGCCGGGTGTCGGCGTAGATGTCGTCGTAGCTCTGCAACCCGGCCGAAGCCGAGCCGGCCGGGTCGGTGCGCTTGTTGCGCCAGATGCCGAACGGGCTGATGCCGAACTTCACCCACGGCTTGATCGCCTTGATCCGCTCGCTCATCTCGCGGACCAGCGTGTTCACGTTGTCCCGGCGCCAGGCGCGCTTGTCGGTGAACCCCCGGCCGTACCGGGCGAACGTCGCGTCGTCCGGGAAGTCCTGCCCGGCCTCGGGGTACGGATAGAAGAAGTCGTCGAAGTGCACCCCGTCGACGTCGTAGCGCTGGACCGCCTCCAGCATCGCGTCCTCGACGAACGTGCGCGCCTCGGGGATGCCGGGGTTGAAGTAGAGGCGGCTGCCGGGCTGGTCGGCGCTGGGATAGGTCACCACCCAGTCGCGGTGCCGTCGCAGCGGGTGCGTCGGCGCGAGCTGGTCCAGCCTCGGGCCGGGCCCGCCCACCGTGGCCGGCTGCCCGCCCCGGTACGGGTTGAACCAGGCGTGGAACTCCAGGTTGCGGGCGTGCGCCTCGGCGACCATGAACTCCATCGGGTCCCAGCCCGGGTCGCGGCCGTCGCGTCGCCCGGTCAGCCACTCCGACCATGGCGCGTACGCCGACGGCCAGAGCGCGTCCCCGCTCGGGCGCACGTGCACGAAGACCGCGTTGTGGTTGCGCCGCACCGCCAGGTCCAGCCAACCCCGGAACTCCGCCCGCGCCGACTCCGCCGGCAACCCGCGCCGGCTCGGCCAGTCGATGTTGTTGACCGTCGTGATCCACATGCCCCGCAGCTCGCGGGGCGCGTGAACCGCCCGACCGGCGCAGACGGGGGCGCCGTCCGCGGGGGCGGCACCGAAGGCGGTCACGGCGCCCTGCTCCGGCGCGGCGTCCTCGCCGGTGACCCGGTCGCGCAGCGCCCAGGCGCCGAGCGCGACCGCCATGGCGAGCGCGGCGACCACCGCGACGAGTGTCCGGGTACGACGACGGCGGCGGGCGGGTGGGTCGGCGGGCATCGCTCCAGTCTGCCCAGTCCAGCCCACCTCATGCATCAGTTCGACCGTCACTTGACGGTCAGCTGGGGCCGGCCGCCCACGCTGGGGCGGACGGATCCGGGCCACCCAGACCGGCAGGGGACGCGATCCGCCGGAATCTAGCGTCGGTCGGTCTCGTCGGCGGCACCGCGGTCGGTGTCGCCGGAGACGAACGGGGTGCGCATGCGGGTCATCGCGTCCGCGCTGACGTCCACCGCCCGCCCGCGGTCGCGGTCGGTGTCCCCGTCCCCGTCCGATCCGAAGGGATTCAGGGCGGGCGGCGTCAGATCTGCCAAGGCGTACTCCAAGATGTCACAGGGCAGCTCACAACGGATTCACTGGCAGCTGCGAGCCGGGAAGGAGGGCGGGCGGTCGGGGCACGTCATCGGCCGTCGCATACCCGCCTCGACAGCCTACCGCTCCCACGCCCCGGTCGCAGACGGTGAGGGGTGGCCGCCGTGCAGCTTCAACTCGGCGCTGCCCACGACCTCGCCGTCGAGGGGCACCGCGAAGACCAGCCGGTCCGGGGGTGCCGCCACGGCGGCCCGCACGTACGCCTGCGTCTGCTCGTAGGTGTTGGGCCCCCACGCCTGGTAGCGGCACGACTCCGGCAGGCGGGCCCAGTCGTGGACGGCCGCGGTGTCGTCGAGCGCGAGCGGCCGGAGTGTGACCAGCATGGCGGCACGTCAGGTCACCGCGCGGGCCGGCGGCAATCGATCGGTCGAGCGGGGTCGGCGCGCGCGTCGAGCTGTGTCGCGCGGACCGGGGGGCCGTCGCCGGCCGGCACGGTCAGGGGATCGACGACGGTGTCGCGGCGGTCAGCACGGCCGCCGCGGCGGCGAGCCCGAGGAGGCAGGTGAGCCCCGCGACGCCGGCCAGCCGGCCGGCCGGTGGGACGACGGCCGCCGGCGACGTCGTGCGGCGCGGCGGGACGCACCTGGCGAGGGCGACCGCGACCGCGCAGAGCGCCGGCGCCGCCACGGCCGGATAGGCCCAGCCGCCGAGCAGCGGCGTGAGCAGGCGCGCGCCGACGGCACTGGCCACCAGGAACGCCGCCGCGGTGCGTCGCCAGGCCAGCATGGTCCGCTCGAGTTGCAGGCCGGGGTCGCCGTCCAGGCAGGGAGGTGTCACGACCGGCCAGCCGACGCCGCCCGGTCCGCCTCGCCGGGTGCGGCGGCGCGGCCCACCGCACGAGGCACGTCGCGCGATGCGGCGGCGCGGCCCACCGCACGAGGCACGTCGCGGGGCGCGGCGGCGCGGCTCACCGGACGAGGCCGAGCAGGATCAGCCCGGCCGCCGCGACCAGACCCAGGCCGAGCGGCATCGCCAGCGCGGGTGGCGGCAGGCTCCGCCCGAGACGCAGCGCCGCCTCCGTGCGCAGCCAGCCGAGCCACGCCTGCACCGGCGCCGCGGCGCCGAGCACGATCAGGACGACGGCCGCCGCCCGACGCAGCCCGGGCGCGATGGGCAGGGCGAGCGCCTCCAGGGCGATCCCGGCCGCGAAGAGGGCCAGCGAGGTGCGGATCCAGGCCAGGAAGGTCCGCTCGTTGGCGAGGCTGAACCGGGGGTCGGGGTCGACGCCGATGTCGAAGACCCGGCCGGGCCACCGGCGTCGCCGGTCCGTCCGCGACGAGGTGTCGTCGTCGGTGTCGGCTACCACAGGGCGGTCACTCCCTTTCCGACGGCGATGACGCTGCCGATCAACGCCAGGCCGATGACCGACCGCCGGGCCCGCTCCTCCGGCAGCCAGCGGGACAGGACCTGACCTGCGGCGATGCCGACCGCCATCGCCACGCCGCAGGCCAGCAGCAGGGGCCAGGACAGCGTCGGCGTGCCCTTGGCGGCCAGCGACAGCACGTTGGTGACCAGGCCGACGAGCTGCACGGTCGGCACGAAGCTGCGCTGGCCCCAGTCGGTGCTCACCGCGTAGACGGCCAGGGGCGGCCCGCCGGTGCCCGCGGTGGTGTTGAAGAACCCCGAGGTGAAGCCCGACAGCACCGGCCCGCCACGGCGGCGCAGAAACCGCAGCGGGTTGCCCCGGGCGACCCAGGCGACGGAGACCGCCGTGATCGAGCCGACGCCGATGAGCAGCAGCGGTCCCGGCAGGGACGCCACCACCCAGGCGCCGAGAGGGACGGCGACCACGACGCCGACGATCATCTCCACGGCCAGCCTGCCGTTCAGGGCCCGGAAGGTCGAGGCCAGGACGACGAGGTTGATCGCGGCGGAGAGCAGGTTCGCCAGCACGACCCCGGTGAACGGGCCGAGGATGATGACCAGGAACGGCGCCGCGACCAGCGCGAAGCCGAGCCCGGTGACCCGCTGCATGGCCGCCCCGAGGGCGACCGCCACCACCGCGAGGGCGGCGCCGAGGAGGGCCACCGTCAGCGGGACACCGCGTCGTCAACCACGTCGCAGAGGCGACGCAGCCGGTCCACGGAGATGGTCCGCAGGTCGTCGGCCATCGTCGGGCTGCCGACGACCGACGCCCAGATGGCCCGGCCCGCGAGGAAGCCCGACGCGCCGGCCTGGCAGGCGAGCCGGACGGCGTCGGGGAAGAGCTCGGCGGGTACGCCGGAGGACAGCACCACCCAGGGCCCGGCGATGGACTCGCTCAGCCGTGCGCAGCCGGCGACGATCTCCGCGGGGGTGCCCTGCCCGGCGGTGGGGACCTCGGCCTTGTAGAGGTCGGCGCCGAGCGAGCCGAGTTCCCTGGCGGCGGCGAGGATGCCGGCGTCGTGGTCGAAGGCGCCGCCCTGGCGGGGGGCGCGGGACACCGGCTCGATGATGCTGACGAGTCCGTTGTCGCGGCACCGCCGCACGAAGTCCGTCACCAGGGCGATCCGGGCGGCGGGGTCCTCGTCGGGGCGCCAGAGCACGAGCAGCTTGAGCGCCTTGGCGCCCTGGGCGCGTACGGCGGCGGGGTCGACGTCGTCGTCGATGGCGACGTCGGCGACGAACTCGGTGGCGCTGGCGGTGAAGCGGTCGGCGGCGGCGATCAGGGCGCACTCGGGGGCGACGGCCTCCTGCGCGATGACGGCGTCCCAGCCGAACTGCTTGTCGACGAGGATCGCCGAGGCGTGCGGGCTCAGCGCGCGGGCGGCCGCGACCTTGAAGTCGGTGATCTGCGCGTCGGTGACCGGCTGACTCTGGTGGGCGGCGAACATCGCCCGCAGGGCCTCCCGCTGGTCGACGGCGAGCATGGCGTAGCCGCCGGAGGGGCGGGCCAGGACGGTGGGCGACACGGTGGCGACGGTCATGGTACCTCCCAGGATTACCAAAGGACGTTGGCAACCTACCATCGGATGGTAGAAAAATAACATCCCCAGGTTGCTCTAAACTCTCCACCGAGCCCCGTGGGGTGACATCCGGCAGGAGGGCCCGGCGTGAGCGTGCAGACGTCCCGTTACGAGAGCGCCCCTCGGCGCCGCACGCAGATCATGGCGGCGCTGCGGCGGGCGGGCTTCCTCTCCGTGGCGGAGCTCAGCGCCCAGCTCGGCGTCTCACAGATGACCGTCCGCCGCGACCTGCGTCAGCTCGCGGAGTCCCACGAGGTGACCCTCGTGCACGGCGGGGTCAGCCTGCCGCCGGGCGGCGTCGCCGGTCCCGGCTTCGCCTCCCGGGCCCAGACCCACACCCAGGCGAAACTGGCCATCGGGGCGGCCGCCGCCCGCCTGGTGCAGCCCGGCGACACCGTCGGCATCGACAGCGGGACCACCGCCGCCGAGGTGGCGCACGCCCTGCCCGCCGAGTTCGAAGGCTGCGTGGTCACGCACTCGGTGCCGGTGCTGGGGCACATGCTGTCGCGGCCGCGCGCCCGGGTGATCGGGATCGGCGGCGAGCTGCTGCACGACAACCAGGCGCTGGTTGGCTTCGCCGCCCTCGACCTGACGCGCCGCCTGCGGATCCGGATGCTGTTCCTCGGCGCCGGCGCCGTCGACGAACGCGGGGTCTACGTGCGCTCGGAGATCGAACTCAGCGCCAAGCACGCCCTGATGGAGATCGCCGACGAGATCGTCCTGGTGGTCGACGCGAGCAAGTTGACCTCCACCGCTCCGGTGCAGGTCTGCGGGCTCGACCGGATCGACAGCATGGTCGTCGACGCGCCGCTGCCCGAGGCGGTCGCGACGGCGGTCCGGCGCAACGGCATCCGCGTCATCACCGCCTGACCCTCCCCGGCCAGCCCACCACCTCCCGCCGCACCGACGGTGCCGCGTCCCGTTGCGGTGCGCGTCGTCCTTTTTCGCCCTTCGCCGCCCGCCGCCGGGTCGTCCCAGTTTGTTTCCAGCCCTTGACGGGCCGATGAACGGCGGCTAGAACTGCATGCAGTTCTTCACAAGTGTGAGAGAGGCCTCATGGGACTCAGCGGAGATCTGCAGCACGCCCCGGAAGCGGCCGACCAGGCCGGCCCGGCGGCCGGCCCGGCCGGCCGCCCGGTGGACACCGTGCGGCTGCCCGACGTCCCCGTCGCCGACGTGCGCTGCCGGGTGTTCCGCGCCCGGCCCGCCGAACAGATCGCGATGTCCTTCGCCCCCCTGACCCACCGCGTGATGGTGCTGGTCGAGGTCGAGCTGGCCGACGGCTCGGTCGGCGTCGGCGAGAGCTGGGCCAACTACCCGTCCTGGGCCTGGCGCGAGCGCGTCGCCACGATCAGGGAGGGCGTGGCGCCGCTGCTGCGCGGCGCGCGGCCGGTCGACCCCGCCGGGACGCAACGGGCGCTGATGGCGAAGCTGGGCCCGCTGGGCCGCCAGTGGGGCGCCCCCGGCCCGATCCACCAGGCGGTGAGCGCGGTCGACATCGCGCTGTGGGACCTGGCCGCCCGGCACGCCGGGCGGAGCCTCGCGTCGCTGCTCGCCACGCACCCCCGCACCGAGCTGCCCGTCTACGGCTCCAGCCTCGGTCCCGACGGGGTCGCGGAGACCGCGGAGCAGTGCGCGGCGCTCGGGCTGACCGCCGTGAAGGTCAAGGTCGGCTTCGGCCGCGACCGGGACCTGGCCAACGTCCGCGCCGCACGACGCGTCCTCGGCGACCGGACGCAGATCTTCGCCGACGCCAACCAGGCGTGGTCGCTGCCCGAGGCGCTGCGGATGCTGCCGGCGCTGGCCGACCTGGGCGTCGCCTGGGTCGAGGAGCCGCTCGCCGGCGACCGCCCGGAGGAACTGGACGAGCTCGGCGCCCGCACCGGCATGCCCCTGGCCACCGGCGAGAACCTCTACGGCGCCGCGGCCTTCACCCCGTACCTGCGGGGCAGCGGCGTCACCATCCTGCAACCGGACCTCACCAAGGTCGGCGGGATCAGCGAGTACCTGACGGTGCTGGAAGCCGCCGAGGCCGCGGGCAGGACCGTCAACCCGCATCTGTACAACGGCGCGATCGCGACCGCCGCGACCGTGCAGGTGGCCGCCAGCAGCCAGGCGACGTCCCTCGTCGAGTGGGACGTCCGTTCCAACCCGCTGCGCCGGGCCGCCGACGAGTTCCTGACCGCACACGGCACGGTCACCGTGCCCCACCGCCCCGGTCTCGGTATCGACCTCGATCCGGACCAGCTCGACCCGTACGAGGAGCAGCTGTCGTGACCGATTCCCCGATCGTCGACGAGGTCCTGGCAACCCGGAGCGCGGTGCGCATCGGCGGCCGGGCGGTCCCGGACGCCGCCACGCGGGCGCCCGCGCTGCCCGTCGTCGACCCGTCCACCGGGACGGCCTTCGCCGAGGTCGCCACGGGTGGCCCGGCCGACGCCGCCGACGCGCTCACCGCCGCCACCGCCGCGCTGCCGGCCTGGGCGGCCACCCCGGTGACGCGGCGCGCCGCCGCCCTGCGGGCCATCGCCGACGACATCGAGGCCCTGGCCACCGGAGCGGACTGGGCCGCGCTGATCACCCGGGAGACCGGCAAGCGGCTGGCCGAGTCCACCGCCGAGCTGGGGCTGACCGTGACGTACTTCCGGGTCATGGCCGACCTCGCCGAACGGCAGGACGAGCAGCGGCTGACGGTGGTGCCGCAGCACGAGCACCGGGTCGCCGCCCGGCCGGTCGGGGTCGCGGCAGTGCTCACCCCGTGGAACTTCCCGGTCTCGATCCCCGCCCGGAAGATCGCCCCGGCGCTCGCCGCCGGCTGCCCCGTGCTGTTCAAGCCCTCCGAGCTGGCTCCGCTGTCGTCGATGGTGCTCGCCGCGGTGTGCGAGCGGCACCTGCCCGACGGGGTGCTCGGCACCGTGCTCGGCACCCCGGCCGACGTGGTCTCCCCGTGGCTCGAGGCCCCGGCGGTGCGGGCGGTCTCGTTCACCGGGTCGACCCGGGTCGGTCGCCTGGTCGCGGCCCAGGCGGCGCCGCGGTTCCTGCGTACCGTCATGGAGCTGGGTGGTTGCGCGCCGTTCGTCGTCCTCCCGGACGCCGACCCGCAGGCCGCGGCGCAGACGCTGATGGTGGCCAAGTACCGCAACAACGGCCAGTCCTGCATCGCGGCGAACCAGATCCTGGTCGCCCGGGAGGTGGCCGGCGACTTCGTCGAGGCCTTCGTCGCGGCCAGCCGCGCCCTGCGCGTCGGCGACCCCCGGGACCCCGGCACCGACATCGGCCCGCTCGCCCCGGCCGGCGACCCGGCGCGCATGGCCGACCTGGTCGACGAGGCCGTCGCCAAGGGCGCCCGTGCCGTCGCGCCGGGCGGCGCAGCACCGGCCGCCGGGCACTACGCCACCCCGACGGTGCTGCTCGACGCGCCCGTGGACAGCCGCGCCATGACCGGCGAGATCTTCGGACCGGTCGCGCCGGTGCACGTCTACGACGACCTCGACGAGGCGTTGGCGGTGCACCACGCCACGGGCTACGGGCTCGCCGGCTACGTGTGCGGCACCGACCTGGACGCCGCGCGGGCGGTCGCCAACCGGCTGCACGCCGGCATCGTCGGGATCAACACGGGCACCCCGAACACGCCGTGGGTGCCGTTCGGCGGACTCGGCGACTCGGGCATCGGCTACGAGGGCGGCCGGCCGGGCCTGGAGGCGTTCCAGACCTACCTCAGCGTCGCCTCCCGCCCGGCGGGGGCCTGAGCCTCATGCGCCTGCTCATCGGCCAGACCGGCGCGCCGACCGCCGTCGTCAACGCGAGCCTGCGCGGCTTCCTGGAGGGCGCCGAGGGGCACGAGGTCCTCGCCCTGCGCGGGGGCCCCGACGGCCTCGTCGACGGCCGGCTTACCCCGGTCACCCTCGCCGACGTCCCGCCCGCGTGGACCGGCCGCGGCGGATCCTGGCTCGGCGCCGGCCGCCGGGCGGTCACCGGCGACGACCTCGACGCGGCGGTCGCGACACTCGCCGCGCACCGCGTCGACGGGGTGGCCCTGATCGGCGGCAACGGCACGATGGCGCTGCTGCGGGCCCTCACCGAACGCGCCGAGCAGGCCGGGTTGCCCCTGTGCACCGCCGGCATCCCCAAGACCGTCGACAACGACCTGGTCGGCGTCGACCACTGCCCCGGCTTCGGCTCCGCCGCGCGCTACCTGACCCGGGTCGTGCCCGACCTCGCCCGCGACCACGCGGCGATGCGGGCGATCGAGCCGGTGCGCATCGTGGAGACCCTGGGCCGGTCGGTGGGCTGGCTGGCGCTGGCCGCGACGTGGCACCGGGAGGACCCGGCCCACGCGCCGCACCTCGTCCTGCTGCCGGAGGTGCCGTTCGACCGGGCGGACTTCCTGCGCCGGGTCGCCGACGCCATCGACGCGCACGGTCGCGCGTTCGTGGTGACCAGCGAGGGCGCCGCCCGCGAGCTGACCGACGAGCCCTTCGAGGCGGCCAACCACACCCGGATCCTGCTGGGCGGGGTGTCCCGCCGGCTCGCCGCGCTGGTCACCGCCGAACTCGGGGTCGCCGCCCGCGGCGAGGTCCTCGGCATGGTGCAGCGCTCGGCGGGCGCCCTGGCCGGCGACGTCGACCGCCGGGAGGCGGCCGAGGCCGGGCGACAGGCCGCGCGGCTGCTCGCGGACGGGTGCAGCGGGCTCATGGTCGGCCTGCACCGCGTCGGCACCGAGCCCTACACCGCCGGGTACGACCCGGTGCCGCTGGCCGAGGTCGCCGGTCGGACCCGACCGGTGCCCGCGCGGTGGCGTACGACCGATCCCGCCGACCTCGACGACTTCCACGACTGGCTCTCCCCTCTCATCGCCTGAGTGACCCCTCCATCGAAAGGCAGGCACATGCGGCACAGGTACCTGAGCGCGGCGCTCGCCCTGGCCCTGGTCGGCGGGCTCACCGCCGGCTGCGGCTCGGACTCCGCCGGCTCCGCCAACGAGATTAACCTGATCATGTCCAACCACCCCTGGCAGCGGGCCATCGAGCCGTTGATCGACGACTTCGAGAAGGAGTCGGGCGTCACGGTGAAGGTCCAGACCTTCGCCGAGCAGCAGATGCGCGACAAGGTGCAGCTCAACCTCCAGTCGCGCAGCTCCTCGATGGACGTGTTCATGACGCTGCCCTCCCGCGAGGGCCCGCAGTTCGCCAAGTCCAACTACTACGAGCCGCTCGACGAGCACGTCAGCAAGGCGGGCGCGGACTACGCCGTCGACGACTTCCCGACCGCCGTGCGGGCCGGCATGACCGTGGACGACAAGCTGATCGCGGCGCCGATCAACGTCGAGGGCGTGGTGCTGTACTACCGCACCGACCTGTTCGAGCAGTACGGCGTCACGCCGCCGAAGACGCTCGACGAGCTGACCACCGCCGCCGAGACGATCAAGCAGAAGTCCGGCGGCAGCGTGACCCCCATCGCGTTGCGCGGACAGTCCGCGGCGCTGCCGTTCACCTTCGGGCCGTTCCTGCACTCGCAGGGCGTGAGCTGGACCAAGCCCGACGGCACGCCCAACTTCGACGACCCCAAGGCGGTCGAGGCGATCAACCGCTACGCCACCCTGGCCCGCGACTACGGCCCGCCCGGCGTCGTCAACAACACCTTCACCCAG
Source organism: Micromonospora sp. NPDC023644 (assembly GCF_040640115.1). Lineage (NCBI taxonomy): Bacteria > Bacillati > Actinomycetota > Actinomycetes > Micromonosporales > Micromonosporaceae > Micromonospora > Micromonospora sp. NPDC023644. Next base: position 23,726 of record NZ_JBFABA010000011.1, read on the forward strand.
TCCTCGGCCCTCTTCGCCGCCGGCAACGCCGCCATGGAGCTGGAGTCGAGCAACGAGGTCAGCAGCATCATCGACCCCAAGACCTCCAAGGTCGCCGACAAGATCGGCGTCCTCGACTTCCCGGCCGGCGCCGCCGGCTCGAAGACCACCGTGCTCTCCTGGGGCCTGGCGGTCTCCTCGTTCTCGAAGAACAAGGACGCCGCGTGGAAGTTCGTGCAGTGGGCCACCAGCGCGAAGACCCAGCTGGAGCTGACCAAGTCCGGCATCGCCCCGCCGCGCACCTCGGTCAGCGAGGATCCCGCCTACACCGCCACCCTCAACACCGAGACGCTCAAGCAGTGGAACACGGTGCTGGCGAAGGCCCAGACCGACGGTGACACCGAGGTCGGCCCGGTGGGTGTCGCGGCCGCCGAGATGCGCAAGGTCATCGGCGACGCGGTAGGCACGGTGATCCTCGGCCGGGCGAGCGCCGAGGAAGCGGCCAAGCAGATCCAGGACGGCCTCACCCCGCTGCTGGCGAAGAACCGCGAGTAGGAGCAGCCTCATGAGCACCGACACGATGACGACACGCCCGACCGGCTCCCGCCCCGCCACCGCGGGGCGGGGGGCGGGGCGCCGGCCGAGGAGGACGGTGCATCCGACGGCCCGGGGAATCTGGCCCTTCGTGGTGCCGGCCGCGGTGGTCACCGCCCTGCTGGTCCTGCTGCCGATCGCGTACACCGTCTGGTTGTCGGTGACCGACCGGCTCTCCGACGGTACGAACGCCGGCTTCCTCGGGTTCGACAACTACGCCCGGATGTTCGCCGACCCGGCCTTCTACAACTCCCTGAAGGTGACGCTCTTCCTCTTCGTGGTGTGCCTCGCCGTGGAGACCGTGCTGGGCCTCGCGCTCGGCTACGTGATGAGCCTCGACGTGCCGGGTCGGCGCGTCTTCCAGGGCATGATGCTCATCCCGGCGATCACCGCGTCGGTGGCGGTCGGCCTGCTCTGGCTGCTGATCATGGATCCGTCGCTGGGGGCGGCCAACGAACTGCTGGCCGTCGTCGGGATCGACCCCGTGGTCTGGCTCGGCGACCCGTCGATCGCACCCTGGTCGATCGCGCTGGTGGACATCTGGCAGTGGACGCCGTTCATGGCGCTGATCATCTCCGCGGGCATCCGGTCGCTGCCGGAGGAGCCGTTCGAGGCGGCGGCCATCGACGGGGCCAGCGGCTGGCGTACGGCGTGGAACATCGGTCTGCCCCTGCTGCGGCCGGTGCTCATCGTCGCGATGCTGCTGCGCACGGTCGACCTGGTCCGGTTCTTCGACACCATCTACATCATGACCCAGGGCGGGCCGGTCGACTCGACGAACAGCCTCAACGTGTACGGCTACAACGAGGCGTTCATCGACCAGGAACCCAGCTACGCCGCCACCCTGCAGATCGCCCTGCTGGTGCTCGTCGTGCTGATCGCCGCCGTCTTCACCCTGGTACGAAGGAGGACCGCGAAATGAGCGCGGGCAAGCGGCTGGTCGGCGTCTACACCGCGTACTTCCTGTTCGCCGTGGTCTTCTTCGGCCCGGTGCTGTTCATGCTCTGGTCGTCGCTGCGGCGCAACGTCGACATCACCGGTTCCCTGTTCGACGTGGCCTCGCCGCTGACGCTGGAGAACTTCACCAACCTGTTCGAGCGCTTCGAGTTCGGCCGCTACATCGCCAACAGCTTCATCGTCGCCGGCGGCTCCACCCTGCTCGGCCTGGTGCTGGGCGCCCCGGCCGCGTACGTGATCGTCCGGCGGCAGCTGAACACGCTGGGCTTCGTCACCCTGCTCGCCCGGATGGCGCCCGGCGTCCTGTTCGTCCTTCCGCTGTTCGTGCTCTCCATCCGCATCGACGCCCCGTCGAACACCGGGCTCAACTACGCCCTGCTCGTCGTGGCGCACCTGATCGTCACCCTGCCGCTGTGCATCTGGCTGCTGATCCCGTTCTTCGAGGAGATCCCGATCAGCATCGAGGAGTCCACGCTCATCGACGGGGCCTCCACCTGGCAGCGGTTCCGCCTGGTGGTGCTGCCGCTGGCCCTGCCCGGCGTCTCGGTGGCCCTGACGCTCAGCTTCGTCTTCTCCTGGAACTACTTCCTGTTCGCCCTGGCGCTCGCCAACGACCAGACGCTGCCGCTGACGGTCATCGCCTTCAACTTCATCGGCCAGGGATCGAACGACTTCGGCGGTCTGATGGCCGCCAGCACGCTCATCTCAGCGCCGGCCCTGCTGCTGACGATCTTCGCGCAGCGGTGGCTGGTGCGTGGAATCACCGGAGGTGCCGTCAAGTGACGACCACCAGTCTCCGAGCCCGCTTCCTGGGCGACGGTCGGATCGACTTCGAGCGGGCCACGCTCGGCCCGGTCGCAAACGGGCAGGTACGCGTCCGCGTCGACGTCTGCGCCCTCTGCGGCTCGGACAAGCGGCTGCTGCGCTCGGGGTCGCCCGTGGTGCCGGGACACGAGATCGCCGGCACCGTGGTCGACGTCGGCGCGGACGTCGCCGTGCCCGTCGGCACGCGCGGCATTGTCTACATCCCGGTCTTCTGCGGTACGTGCCGCCGCTGCGCCGCCGGGCGCACCAACCAGTGCCTGCACCTGCGGGAGCTGATCGGCTGGCAGCGCGACGGCGGGTTCGCCGAGCACGTCGACGTGCCCGCCCGCTGCCTGCTGCCGGTGCCCGACGACGTGCCGCTGGACACGGCGGTGCTGGGCCTGGACACCGTCGGCACCGCCGCCCACGCCCTGCGGCTGTGGCAGCGCACCCAACCCGACGGCGTGGACCGGGCGCTGGTCATCGGCGCCGGACCGTTGGGCCTCGGCGTCATCGCCGTGGCCGGCGCCTTCGGCGTCGGCGCGGTCGACGCCTTCGACCCGCACGAGGGTCGCCTGTCCACCGCCGTCGAGCTGGGCGCCCGCGCCGCAGGCGACCTGGCGGCGGAGAACCAGTACGACCTCGTGGTCGAGGTCAGCGGCGCCGCGGCGGCGCGGGAGACCGCGCAGCGGGTGGTCGCGCCCGGCGGCGCGGTGATCGCCCTCGGCGAGTCCGACGAGCCCTACACGATGCCCGCGACGCCCCGCTGGCGGCGCACCGACTGCTACACGGTGCGTTCCTTCTACTTCCCCACCAGCGAGGTCGAGGCGAACTGGGACCTGCTGCGCGGCCACGGCGCCGCGCTGCGGGACCGGTTGACGGTGCCGGTGACCCTCGCCGAACTGCCCGACGCCTTCGCCCGCTTCGTCGCCGGCGACTACTTCAAACCCTGCATCGTGTCGGAGGACGCACCATGACCCAGCCGCAGCACCTGCTCATCCTCGCGGTCGACCAGCGTCCCTGGCTCACCCAGGCGCTCTACGGCCACACCGGCACCGCCACCCGCGACCAACGCGCGGCGATCGCCGACGGCAAGCACATGGTGGCGGAGGGGCTCCTCGCGGCGCTCGCCGACGAGCCGGGGCTGGCCGCGCACGCCGGCATCCTCGTCGACGCGACGCTCGGCCCCGGCGTGGCCGAGCGGGCACACGCCCACGGCGTGACCGTGAGCATGCCGCTGGAGCGCGGCGGCTGCGAGATCTACGAGACCGAACCGGCCGACCTGAAGTCCCACCTGGAGCACCACCGGCCCGAGCTGCCCAAGGTCCTGGTCCGCTACAACGTCGAGGGCGACGTCGACGGCAACCGGGTCCAGCGCGCCCGGCTGGCCGAGGTCTCCGCGGCGGTGCGCGACGCCGGTGGCCGTTTCCTGTTCGAGCTGCTCGTGCCCCCCACGCCCGCGCAGCTGGACGCCGTCGGCGGCGACCCGGGACGGTTCGAGCGGGAACTGCGGCCCGCGCTGGTGCACCGCGCGATGACCGAGCTGCTCGACGAGGTGCCGGTGGACGTCTGGAAGCTGGAGCACCTCGACCGGCGGGAGCACTACCGCACCGCGGCCCGGATCGCGGCCGAGGCCGGCGGCGAGTGCATCCTGCTCGGCGCCAACGCGCCGGCGGCACGGGTCGAGGGGTGGCTCGCCGACGCCGCCACCGCCGGATTCACCGGCTTCGCTATCGGGCGTAGCATCTGGTGGGACGCGCTGCGCGGGCTGCTCGCCGGGGACCTGGCCCGCCCTCAGGCGGTGGCGGCGGTCGCCGCGAACTACCGCGGATTCGCCGCCGCGTTCCTCGCCGCGGTGCCGGTCGGGCCCGAGCCGCACGAGTGAGGACGCCAGTGACGCCACCTTCCACGCCCCGGCCCCCCGCCGCGACGCTGCCCGCGCCCGCGCCCGCGCCGGAAGCGGACCCGCAGACCGGTGAGCGGGTCGGCGAGCTGCTCTACCGGACGCTGCGCGACCGGATCATCTCGGGCGAGCTGCGGCCCGGCACCCGGCTGAGCGTCCCGGCGCTGGCCGAGGAGTTCCGGGTGAGCCGCAGCCCCGTGCGCGACGCGGTGATCCGCCTGGTGCAGGACGAACTGGCGCGCGAGACCCTCAACCGCGGCGCGGTGGTCGCCCGCATCGAGGGAGAGGAGCTGGTCAGCCTCTACGAGGCCCGCGAGGCCCTGGAGTGGGCGGTGGCCCGGCTGGCCGCGCAGCGGTACAGCCCGGCGCTGCGCCGCCGCCTGCTCGCCCTGCTCACCGAGCACCGGCAGGTCGCGGCGGACGGCGACTTCGCCCGCCACATCGAACTCGACGCCGCGTTCCACCGGGAGATCCGGCAGGCCGCGCAGAGTCCCGTGCTGACCCGGATGCTCGACGGCGTCCAGAGTCGGGTCCTGATCGCGATGCGTTCGACCAGCCTCACCGGAGGCATGGCCCAGGCCGTCGCCGACCACCAGGCCATCTTCGAGGCGCTCTGCTCGGGTGACCCCGACGCCGCGGGCGAGGCCGCCCGGGCGCACATCCGACGACTCAAGGAGCTGCTGCGTGCCGCCTACTGACGCCGGCACGATCACCGCCGTCCGGTGCCACGGTCCGGGCGACGTACGCGTCGAGCACCTGCCCGCGCGCGCCCCGGGCCCCGGCGAGGTGGCCATCGAGCCCCTGGCCGTCGGGGTCTGCGGCACGGACAGCCACATCGTCGGCGGCAGCTTCCCCGCGGCCTCGCCGGTCGTGCTGGGCCACGAGGTCTGCGGGCGGGTACGGGAGGTGGGCGCCGGGGTCGACCGGCTCACGCCCGGCGACCTGGTGACCGTCGAGCCGCACGACTACTGCACCACCTGCGCGTACTGCCGGCTGGGGCAGGAGCACCTCTGCGACGCCAAGCGGGGCTACGGCGTGCGGCTCGACGGCGGGATGACCGAGCGCATGGTGGTGCCGGCGCGGATCGCCTACCGGCTGCCGCCGGGCACGCCACCGTGGATCGGGGCCCTGACCGAGCCGCTCGCGTGCTGCATCCACGGCATGGACCAGCTCGCGCCCCGCTCCGGCCTGCCCGTGCTCGTCTACGGCGCGGGCCCGGCGGGCGCGATGATGGTGGCGCTGGCCCGCTCCCGCGGGCTCGCCCCCGTCGTCGTGATGGATCCCCGCCCGGACCGCCGCGACCTCGCGCTGCGCATGGGGGCCGACGCCGCCCTCGACCCGGGCGACCCGGCCAGCGAGGCGGCGGCCCGGGCCCTGACCGGCGGCCTCGGCTTCCCGTACGTCGTCGACGCCGTCGGCTCGGCGCGCCTGCTGGAGTCCGCGATCGGCATGGCCAGCCGGGGTGGTCGGATCCTGGTCTTCGGTGTCGCCCGGCCGGACGAGGAGGCGCGGGTGCGCCCCAACGAGGTCTTCGCGCGCGAGCTGACCATCGTGGGGGCGGTCATCAACCCGTACACCCATCACCGCGCGGTGGGCATGCTGCCGACGCTCGGCCTGGACCGGCTGCGGCCGGCGTTCTTCGGGCTGGAGGAGGTCTCGCAGGCGCTCGCGGCGCAGGCCGGCGGGCGGGCCGACAAGGTCTTCGTCGCCCCGCGCGGGGCCGACGCCGCCCGCGGGTAGCCCCCGGGGCTCCGGCCTGCCCACCCCGTGCGCGCCACCGTGGCCGGGTCCCACGGTGGCGCCGCACCGGGCCGACGACTTTTGACCGTCCGGACGAAAGTTCAGACGATCTCGCACAAACATCTAGACATTTAGATTTAAGAATCATAGTGTTGCCTCACCAGGCAGCGGCGTGCCAGGCCAACCATCAGGACATGACAACGATGTCCGTTCGATGTCCCGGGCCCGCCGCTGAGCCCGAGCGCCGCGCGACGACGCACGTCGTTGTCCCGCTCCCCTGGAGGAGAAGAATGCTCGGACCGTCCCGACGAGCACGCGCGTCCCTCGCGAGCGCCCTCACCGCCGTCCTGGCCGTCGCCGGCCTGTGGCTGTCCCCGCCGAGTGCGGGTGCGGCTCCCCCGCCGCAGGAACCCGGTGTCACCCTGCGCGTCTTCGACCTGCAGGTGCCGCTGGAGAGACTCTGCACCCTCAAGGCCGGCCAGACCCCGAACGTCGACAAGCTCATGCCGACGATCAACTGGACGACCGCGGCCGACTTCGGCATCGAGGACCAGTTCCTGGTCCACGTCCTCGGCAACGTCAACGTCACCCAGGCCGGGCGCTACACCTTCCGGCTTATCAGCGACGACGGGTCACGCCTGCTGATCGACGACACGCTGATCGTCGACCACGACGGCGCGCACGGCCCAGCGCCAAAGGACGGTGCGGTCGACCTGACCGTCGGATACCACTCCCTGCGCATCGAGCACTTCGAGCGTACGGGCGGCCAGCAGCTCACGTTGCAGTGGCAGCCCCCGGGCTCCGGCTCGTTCGTGGACGTGCCGAACTCCGCGCTGAGCACCGACGCCGGCGTCGTCCGGGTGACCGCACCCGGCCGCAAGGAGTGCGAGGCCAGTGGCGACTCCCCCGGCGACGGGCTGCCGCTCACCTCGGTGCACCCCAACTACACCCTGACCGACCTGCGCCCGAGCGGCTTCCAGCCGCAGGTGACCGGGTTCGACTGGTTCCCCGACGGCCGCCTGGCCGTGGCCACCTGGGGTGGTTCCCTGACCAGCGTGGGCGAGGTGTGGATCCTGGGCAACGTCACCGGCACCGCCAGCCCCGCCCAGGTGACCCGGCAGCGGGTGGCGAGCGGGCTGCAGGAGCCGATGGGACTCAAGATCGTCGACGGCAAGATCTACGTCGCGGAGAAGGCGAAGCTCACCGAGCTCAACGACACCAACGGCGACGGGGTGACCGACCAGTACCGCACCGTGGCCACCTGGCCGTTCGGCAACAACTTCCACGAGTTCGGGTTCGGCCTGCTGTACCGGGACGGGTACTTCTACCTGAACCTCTCGGTGTCCATCAACTACGGTGGGGCCACGACCGACCCGCAACCGGCGCCGAACCGGGGCACGACCGTCAGGGTGAACCGGAGCACCGGCGCGATCGACTACGTGGCCGGCGGCCTGCGTACTCCCCACGGCATCGGCTGGGGCCCCGAGGGTGACATCTTCGTCACCGACAACCAGGGTGGCTGGCTGCCGTCGTCGAAGCTCGTGCACGTCAAGCAGGGCCGCTTCTTCAACCACTACATGAACCCGCCCGGGCCGTTCGACGACAACCCGGTGGTCCAGCCGGTCCTCTGGATGCCGCAGAACGAGATCGGCAACTCGCCCAGCACCCCGGTCATGTTGACCCAGGGCCCCTTCGCCGGGCAGATGGTCATCGGCGACGTGACCTACGGCGGGCTCCAGCGCGCCTACCTGGAGAAGGTCAACGGCGAGTACCAGGGTGCGCTGTTCCGGATGACCCAGGGCCTGGAGGCGGGGGTGTCCGAGGTGAGCGTCGGCCCCGACGGCGCCATCTACACCGGCGGTCTGCACGGCGGCGGCAACTGGGGGCAGGACGGCAAGCTCAGTTACGGCCTACAGAAGATCGCCCCGAACGGCGCCAACCACTTCGACATGCGGGCGATGCGGGCGCTGCCCAACGGCTTCGAGATCGAGTACACCCAGCCGCTGTCTGCGGCGACCGCCACGGCACTGGCCACGAAGTACCGGGTGAAGCAGTGGCGCTACGTGGCGACGGCCGCGTACGGCGGGCCGAAGATCGACGAGGAGAGCCTGCCGGTCTCGTCGGCCACCCTGTCGCAGGACGGCAGGACGGTCACGCTGGTGACCAACGGCCTCAAGCCTGGTCGGGTGGTGCACGTCCGATCGCCCCGGCCGTTCGCGGCCAGCAACGGTCAGTCGCTGTGGAGCACCGAGGCGTGGTACACGCTCAACGCCATCCCGGGTCAGCAGCCGCCCGTGAACCTCGCGCTGGGCAGGGCGGCGACCGCCGACAGTTCCTGCTCGGCCACCGAGCGCCCGGCCAAGGCCGTCAACGGAACGGTCACCAGCGGCAACCTCGACAAGTGGTGTTCGACGGGCGCGAACAAGTGGCTGCGGGTCGACCTCGGCGCCACCCAGAGCGTCAGCCGCTTCGTCGTCAAGCACGCCGGCGCAGGCGGGGAGAACACCGCCTGGAACACCCGCGACTTCACCATCCAGACCAGCACCGACGGCACGACGTGGACGACGACGGCCAACGTCACCGCCAACACGGCCAGCACCACCACCCACGACGTCTCCCCCACCCAGGCCAGATACGTCAGGCTGAACGTCACCAAGCCCACCAGCACCACCGACAACGCGGCCCGGATCTACGAGTTCGAGGCCTACGGTGGGCAGGCCGCCACCGAGAACCTCGCGCTGGGCAGGGCGGCGACGGCCGACAGTTCCTGCTCGGCCACCGAGGGCCCGGCGAAGGCCGTGAACGGCAGCGTGACCGGCGGGAACAGCGACAAGTGGTGCTCGTCGGGCACGAACAAGTGGCTGCGGGTCGACCTCGGTGCCACCCAGAGCGTCAGCCGCTTCGTCGTCAAGCACGCCGGCGCAGGCGGCGAGGACCCCGCCTGGAACACCCGCGACTTCACCATCCAGACCAGCACCGACGGCACGACGTGGACGACGACGGCCAACGTCACCGCCAACACCGCCAGCACCACCACCCACGACGTCTCCCCCACCCAGGCCAGATACGTCCGACTCAACGTCACCAAGCCCACCAGCACCACCGACAACGCGGCCCGCATCTACGAGTTCGAGGCCCACGGCTCCGGAGTCGACACCGGCCGGGTCACGCTCCTCGACGGGTCCAGCCTCGACAACTTCGAGTCCACCAACGGCACCCCGGCGACGTGGCCGCTGGCCAAGGGCGGGGTGGAGGTCCTCGGCGGCGACATCCGCAGCCGGCGGAGCTTCGGCGACTTCCGGCTGCACGTCGAGTTCTGGCTGCCCAACCTCCCGCCGGACGTCACCGGCCAGGCCCGCGCGAACAGCGGCATCTACCTGCAGGACCGCTACGAGCTCCAGGTCCTGGATTCCTTCGGCGACACCACCCCGGCCAACGACGAGGGTGGCGCCATCTACGGAAAGATCGCGCCGTCGGTCAACGCGGCCACCGCCCCGGAGACGTGGCAGACCTACGACGTCACCTTCCGCGCGGCCCGCTTCGACAGCGCCGGAATCAAGACGGAGAACGCCCGGGTCACGGTCGTGTGGAACGGCGTCACCGTCCACGACAACGCGGTGATCAACGGGCCCACGGGCAACGGCGCCCCGGAGGGCCCCTCCGTGGGGCCGATCCGGCTGCAGGACCACGGTGACCCCGGCCTCAACGTCCACTACCGCAACATCTGGGTCGAACCGATCCGCTGACCGCAGCACCGAGGGGACGACGATCGCGCGGGTCGTCGTCCCCTCGGCCGTCGCCCCGCCGTAGACGGATCTACGGTCGGCTGGTCAGTCGGTCAGTCCGGCCACGGCGGCCTCGACCGCCGCATCGAGCAGCCGCTCGTCCAGGGGCTCCGTGATGGCGCTGGCGTAGACGGTCACGAGGTTGTGCCCCGCCCGCACGATCACGAAGGCCGACTGTCCGGTGATCCGCGTCCGCCCACTGCCCGCGCTGAGCCGGTAGTCCACCCGCCAGGACTGCTCACCGAGCGCCGGCGGGGGCTGCGCGTCGACCGCGAACCGCACCGCCGAGCCGTCCGCGCCCCGGGCGGTGAACCGGGGGCAGGCCCGGCGCGCCGACTCCGCCTCGGCGAGCACCGACGCGGGCACCGGTTCGGCGTGGGACCTGATCTCGACCACCAGTTCGGCCGACGCGGTGGCGGTGAGGCCGGGCACCGTGGCGTAGCGGGCCCGCTCCCGGACCCGTTCGGCGCCGCCGAGCCGGTCCAGGTAGGCGTCCTCGGCCAGGGGCCGGCAGGCCGACGGGTCTATCCGGGAGCCGCCGCCGTCGCCCCGGTCGGGCGGAACGCGCCAACCCCGCGGCAGCACCGCCCGGACCGCGCCGGCCGCCCGGCGGGCCTCCGCGCGGGTGAGCGGCCGACCGGGCTCGGGCCGCCCTGCAGCGGACCGCGTGGGCCCCGGGGTGGCATCGGGCGCCGGCGGGGCGACCGGAGCCGTCGACGCCGCCGCGGCTCCGGTCTGACCGGCCACCGGAAACGGGGCGTACGCCCAGGGGATCCCCGGCCCGAGCACCGCCACCGCGAGCAGGGCCGCCAGCGCCCCGACCGCCGCGACGGGCGTCCGGGCGCCGCCCGGAGTGGACGGGGCCGGTCCGGGCACGGCCGGCCGGGACGCCAGGAACGGCAGGGTGACCGCGACGAGGTAGCCCAGCCAGGCCAGTGGGGCCAGCAGGTGCGCCTCGGCGGTGTCCAGCCCGTCCGCCCGCCCGGTCGCCAGGGCGTGCGCGTACTGCAGCAGCGCCGCCGCCGTGCCGGCCGCCCAGCCGGCGGTCAGCGCCCGGCCGACACCGGCGCGGCGGCCCAGCGCGAGCACCACCAGGACCGCCCAGCCGGTGAACGCGCAGAGCAGCCAGCGCTGCTGGGCCAGCCGGTTCGCCTCGGCCAGGGTGTGCGGCGGGAACACCTCGGTCCGCCACATGGCGGCCCCCGCACCGAGCAGCACGGCGGTCAGGACCACCGCCACGACCCCCCGGTCCCACCGCCGCGCCGGACGTCGGCGCCCCTGCCCGGCGCCGCGCAGCAGCGCGCCGACCAGCACCGGGACCAGCAGCGCGAGCAGCGGCCAACCGCTGCGGGGCAGCGCGAAGACCAGCCAGGCCCGGGCCGCGTGTCCGTCGGTCGGCACGGACGCCAGCGCCGGCAACGGCCAGAGCACCGCGACAGCGGCGGCCACCGCGACCAGGTACGTGGCCGACCGCCAGCCCACCGACCCGGGCCGGCGGGCCACCACCAGCCGCGCCAGCAGCACGCAGAGCCCGGCCACTGACGCGGCGAGTGGTCCCGCGAGCGCGGCGACCAGCAGCGCGACGGAGACGTCCGGCCGGGCCGACACACCCGAGCTGCCCGGAACCGGCAGCGCGGTGGCGAGGAACGCCGTCACCGCGAAGCCGACGGCCGCGCCGAGCACGGGACGCCACCAGCCGCCCGCGCCGGCGGCGGCCCGGCGGACCAGCGCGGGCAGCAGGCCGAGGCACAGCAGCACGGCGCCGACCCAGACCGCGACGGGCGGGCCGACGATCGTGTGCGCGGTCAGGAAGAGGTCACGCACGAGGGCGTCGGCGGCGCCCGCCGCCAGCATCGCGACCGCGCCGACCGCCAGCCCGTGGACCGCGCCGCCCGGCGGGTCGGCCGGCCGGCCCAGCGCCGCCGCCCGGGTCCTCGGATCCGGATGCCGGGCGAGCAGCCGACGCCCTCGCGCGGCGGTCCCGGCGCGCAGCAGCGCGGCCAGGTGCCCGGCGTGGCCGGCGTCGGCGGCGTACCGGTCGGCCTCCCGCTCGCGCCGGCGCAGCAGCCCGGCCGCCAGCAGCGCCGTCAGCACCGCGACGACCGTCGCGCGGCCGAGCGCCGTCAGGTAGGTCGCGTTCAGCCCGAAGGAGGCCACCTCGAACAGGCCGGCGGCGAGCACCGCCGGCACGGGCAGCCAGATCAGGGCACGGACGGCCGACGCCCAGGCCACGTCCCGGGCGAGGACGTGCGCGAGTTCGTGCGCCACCACGGGGTCGAACCGCGCCGCATCGGCGTGGGCCACCGCGACGGCGGCCGGGAGCACCACCGTCGGCCTGCCGACCACGCCACCGGTGGTGTACGCCTGCCGTACGGGCGGGGCGGCGACGACCAACCTCGGCCGGCGCCGGGCGGCCACCCCGTTGCGGTCGCAGAGATCGGCGAAGCGGTCCTGCGCGCCCGGCACGGTGAGCCGGCGGCGAAGCCGACGCCGGTCGGCCAGCGGCAGTGCCAGGACGAGCGCCCCCGCCGCGCCCAGCGCGATCCCCGCCCCGGCGAGCATGACCACTCCACGCCGGCGGAACTGCCCGGCCAGGCAGCGGTCCCGGCCGGCCGACTGCGCCGCCGCCTCGATCGGATGGGCCCGGGTGCAGACGTCGACGGCGGCCGCCCAGGGCCGGGAGAGCGAGCGGTCGGCGAGGAAGTAGAGCCCACCGGCGCTGAGCCCGACGCTGATCAGGGACGCCAGCACGAGCGCGTAGAGCCAGCCGAGCCGGTCCGGCGGCAGGCGTGGGCCGGGGCCGACGCCGACCTCGCCGCCGGTCGTGTCGTCCGCGGCCGCGCCGCCCTCGTGGTGGGTCCCGCCGGCGCCGGGCCCGGTCATGCGTCCGGCGGATCGACCATCGCGCCGACGGCCGCGTCGGCGAGCAGTTCCGCCCGGCCGGCGTCCAGGCCCAGCGCCAGCGCGTGCCGGAGGCACGCCTCCCGCAGTCGGCGTGCCTGCTCGGGCTCCAGCCCCGGTCGAGCGTCGGGCGGCGCGGGCAGCTCCCGGCGGCGGCGACGCAGCAGGCCGGCCCGGACGGTGGCGGCGCCGAGGACCAACACCTCGCCCACGGCGGCGGCCACCACCTGGAGCGCGAGCTCGGTGACGAGCGTGACGTCGATGCCGAAGCCGACCCCGCCCTGCGGGACGGACCAGCTCGCCGATCCCTTCGACAGCTGCCGCCGCCAGCCGGCGGCCACCTCGTCGAAGACCGGAAGTTCCTCGGGGGCGATTCGACTGACCGCCGCGTGGGCAGCACCCACGACCAGATCGGCGGCGACGTTCTGGGGCTCGGTCACGATGCCATCGTGCCGGTACGACGCCAGCCCGGAAACCCGACAGTAAGGTTTCCGGCACCGAGATCTGACGGTCCTGGCCCAGGAGTTCGGGGCCGAGCATATTGACCAGGGATCGGTGCCAAGGCGGCCCGGGCGCAGTGGTGGCCGACTCCTTGTCATCCTCAACTTCTCACCCACTGAGGGGCGGTCGCTCAGCACTTAGAGGGCATCTGATCCGTGTAGTGGCTGATTCACGTTCGGCCGTTGCGGTGATGGGGCTGGTTCGTTGATCGCCGCGTGGGCGTGCAGCGGCGTGGGTATCGGTCGGATTTATCGGACGAGCGGTGGGCGTTGATCGAGCCGGTCCTGACCGCGTGGCGGGCGGCGCGGGTGGGCCTGGGGATCAGCCGGCCGGTGCATGATCTGCGCGAGATCGTCAACGCGATCCTGTACGTGGCCAGGACGGGGATCGCGTGGGAGTACCTGCCGCACGACTTCCCGCCAGCGAAGACGGTCTACGACTACTACGCCGAGTGGGAAGCTGACGGGACGACGCAGCGGATCCACGATCTGCTGCGGGAACGGGTCCTGGTCGCTCGCGGCCGCCGCGAGAGCCCGTCAGCGGTGGTTCTGGACTCGCAAAGCGTGAAGACTTCCAGCAACGTCGGTGAGGACAGCCAAGGCATCGACGCGGCGAAGAAGATCAAGGGACGCAAACGGCACATCGCCACCGACACCCTCGGACTGCTCCTCGCTGTGATCGTCACCGCCGCGTCGGTGCAGGACTCCACCGCCGGCCGGCACCTGCTCACCAGCGTGTCCGCGGACCATCCGACCGTGGTCAAGGCATGGGTCGACGGTGGCTACAACACCGCCGTACAGGCGCACGGCGCCCAACTGGGAATCGATGTCGAGCGGGTGCCCCGCGCCGCTCGGAAGGGCTTCCAAGTCCAGCCCCGGCGGTGGGTCGTGGAACGGACCTTCGGTTGGCTGATGCAGCACCGACGACTCGTCCGTGACTACGAGACCCTCCCTCAACGCACCCGGGCGATGATCCATTGGGCGATGGCTAACACAATGAGCCGCTACCTCACCGGAGAATCCACCCCAACCTGGCGAAACGAAACCACCTAATCGGACCAACCTCACCAAGCGAGATCAGATGCCCTCTTAGAGCCTCCGTGGTCTACAGTGAGTCACTCACCAGCGCGCTCCCCTCGACAAGCATGACGAGCTACAAGCGTGGGGGCCACATGGAAGTTGCTGGATTCGATGGCGTTGGTGACGCTGATTCGAGAAACGCAACCAAGCGCCCTACCAGGAAGAGACGAACGCAGCCAGGGCTACTTCTCCTTGAAGCCGGCATGGATTCGCGAAATCCGCAGCTGTTGCCGTGACGGGCAAATCGCTACCCGGTACTCACGTACGCCTCGGTGAGCTCCTCGTACGCCTGCAGCAGCGCGAGGGTGTGATCCGCCAACTCATCCACCATTCCCAGCCTGCCGCCAGTCGCCGAAGAGCCCACGTCGGCAAGCCTCTCCTGCGCGCGTCGGGTTACCTGACGGTTCTTTTGCTCCCGGAGGAACTCGTCACCGGCGTCCGCCAGCGTCTCTAGCCTGGCGCATAGTTCATAAAGCTGTGATTCGATATCCCCTCGTAACGCCATAGTCCGCTCCCGCTCGGCCGACTGCTGGCGAAGCTCCGCGCTGCCTGGCGGCAGCCTCGTGGTGTTCTGTCTGCTGAGCTCGACGATTGCCGCTCGAACGTTCTGGTGCCAGGCCACCAACCGAGCCCCTTCCCACAGCGCGTGCACCAACGTGTAGTTGGCGTCCTCGCGAGGAATGATCCGCTGCAGTAGCGGAGTGTTCCTGTCGATCCGCCGACCCAGATCCTCGATCTTGTTGAATCTGGTCCGACCAGATCGGTCCCGGAGGATGACGTGGTCGTCCGGAAAACGTTCCAGCCGCTTCAAGGTCACGCCACTCGAGGTGGAGGTCCCCAGCATGACGAGGCAGGCTAACGCGAGCACGACCAGCCCAATCCGGACCGGCCAGGCCGCCTCACCGAGGCAGGAGACGAGTGCTCCGATGATGGCAAGCAGCAGCACGGCCGCCATGGCCGTCTCTCTGCCGGTCGCGAGCTTGGTATCGGCAGGAATGACCTTTCGGAAAGGTCCGCCGGGCTTACGCGGCTCGCCGTTTCTACTGCCAGGCACGATCATAGGCCGTAGGGCCACAACCGTCTGCTCTTCCAGCCGTCCGATCCACAACGCAAACGGCTGTTCCGTCCGAGACAAGCCCTTCCCTCTCACATCCATATTGGCCGGCGCGGCAACCGCCCCCACACCAGTGGCTCTCTTTCTCACTCGATCCACTTACGGCGGCGAAACAATCCCCGTAAGCCTCCGCTCCTAGCCGGCTGCTACGGCAATCTGTGAGGCTTCAGAGCATCCTCGAGCACCGCTCACAGGGATTCGCCGAGCATGCGGGCGACGGATGTCAAGGAATCGCCGCGGAGGGGAGCCTTGACTAGTCCGTCCTTGTCCCACCTCTCCAGCGACCAGCCTCCCTTATCGCGACGCACCGTGACCTCCACCCGCTCGCCCGCGCCGTGCCACGCGGCGCCCCGCATCGACACGCCGAACTTCCCCCGCTCAAACAACCCGACCTTTCGTAGCTGCGCACACGTCGGGCATCGACCGTCGGGGCTGGCGACACAGCTGCCGCAGAGCCGCCCTCCGCACAGGGCACAGGGCCGCACCGCGTCGGGGCACACGGCACACGTTGCACCCATGCAGGTGCTGCATAACTCCAGGGACCTCACCAGGTGATTCCGTCGGCAGGTGGTGGCCTGGGAAAGTGGATGGCCGGTTACGACATCGGTGAGGTAGCCGGTGGTCTGTCCCGCCGGCACCTCGTACTTGACACCCAGCATCTCCCCATTGGGCAGGCGCCACTGCTCCTCCACCCGCAAGCCGACGGTGACATCGACCTGGGTAACACGGTGAGCCGCCACCCGGCCAAGCAGTTCCCGCACCATGAGGTCCGGCAGGCCGGCGACAGGTGCGGGCGCGGCCGGTGCGGTATGAGGAACGATCGTGGCGACGGCGACGGCGGGTGAGAGCGCCTTGCGTCGTGGCTGTCCGAAGGGCAGCTGCGCCACGAGCGGAGAGGTACGACGCTCCATCAGCCGGGACCGCGTGATCATTGGTCCACTGAGCTGATCGACGGACGTGTGGTCGACGACCGTCACCAGTGCGTGCTTACCGAGCAGTTCCGAGCCGAGCAGCGCCCGATAGAGATCCTGTTCGGTATCCTCGCTGAGCCGATACCAGATCGGCTTCTCGCTACGGTGGCGCAGCGCGAGCAGAGCGTGCTTGCCGACAGCCGCAACCACCGCCGTCCAACCGTCCAGTGCGGCGGTGGAGACGATTTGTGGCGTGGGACGCCAACCCTCACCCGCCCACGCCGGCGCGTCGAGAGGCAACTGCCAGTCCGCCCGCTCCTCGAAGATCTTGCTGCCGACAGCTCTGCGTCGCACCAAGCCGCCTGGCGTGAGCGTGAGGCTGGTCTCGGTGTGCTGCCGGCAGGCGCTGGCGACCGTGCGAATCTTGGGGGCGGGAAGAGCAACGGTCCGCCGGCGGATCGCTTGCCGGCGGGCAGGTGACGCTGGCGTCGGCACAGGCACGTCCGTCGCTGCATCATGCAGCGCCGTGTCGAATGCGCGGGTGAGCTCCGCGTCCAGGTCCCCCGCACTTGCCATGTCCGCCAAACCAGGGCCATTGCCGGCATGCCGAACGTCCTCCGTCTGCACGATCCACTGGAACGTCGTGTCGTGACTGTGCTGAAGGACCAGCGCGTCGGTGGGCCTAGGCGGGATCTCTGCAGAGACAGCGCGGACGTTCACGTCGCCGTGCCCGGCCAGCCGGGCGGCGCCCAGCCGCACCCGAAGGAGCATCTCGTCGTCGCTGGTGACGGTTTCCCAACGTTGCAGACCGGACGACGATACGACGGCCACCTCCGAGCGCGTGGCGCCGTGCAGTACCGTCACCGTGCCGCCGTCGTCCTCACCGATGAGCACGGCCAGGCCGTCCGCGCACAGCTCGGCGGGCAGGCCAGCGATCTGGTTGGCAGCGGCCGGGGCGAGGTGTTCGCAGGTGAGGCAGACCGGGCCGGGACTGCAGGTCGGGCAGACATCGCGACCGCACAGCTGACAGCTGTACACGGGCAGGTGACGTGAGCACTCGCCGCAGGAGTGGTCACCGCACCGCCCACATCGGGCCGCCGTCACGATGGACGGGTCGTTCGACCGGCAGCTGCCACATGCGGGCCGCTGGCAGGACGGGCAGTCTCTGATGACTCCGCCGTCACCACAGCACGGCCCGTAGGCGCGCGCGCAGACTGGACAGTCGCCTACCTCTTGGCTGCTGACCAGGTGCCCGCCGCTGTCTACGTACACCGGTCCGCGCGCCGGGCTGCCGTCTGTGAGGGGCACCGCGATCGTCCGGCCGGACGGGATTAGGGTCCGTCCGGCGAGCAGCCGCGCGTTCAAGGGGATAGCCGGAGCGACTAGGTAGCGGCGGGTTGCCGCGCCGTGCGAGGACTGCCACTGTTCGTCGATGGTCAGGCAGTCGGAGGCGGAGACTGGGGTCACCGGATCCGCCAGCTGGTCGAGAGCGTGCCGCAAGGCAGCGTCATCGGCGAGGACGGCCGTAGCGAACTCTCCTGCGGTGGTGCCCGGGCCGAGAAGGCCGGTCTCCGGATCGCCGATCTCCTGTTCGACCAAGGTCCAGTGGGTCTCCACCGTGCGCGTCACAGCGACATCCGCGGCCGCCGTGCTGTAGCGCAGGTCGTCGGCTGGCGGCGCGCTCCAGGGGTGTCGGACGACCACCCGGTTTGCGGGCAGACCGGCGGCCATGACGGTGCGCGCCAGATGTTCCTCTGCCTGCACCGTCGCGCCAGGGAGTCCCGGGACGAAGAGGGTGCTGCTGCGGGAGCCGTCGGTGAGCAGGCAGAGGTAGGAGCGGTGCAGTCGGTCGACCTCCACGCTGACCGGCCCCACCACGGTCTCCGCGACCGACCGGCAGAACGGTGCCACGTCGTGGCGGCTGATCTGCAGCGGCTCGCGATCCTCCAGAACCACCTGGGGATCCCGGTCACCGTCGTGCCAGATCTCTCGATAGACGAACTGCCCGTCTTGGATGTCAACCCGCTGCACCACGGCGAACGGCATCGCCGCGAGGGCTGGGGCGGCTGGGATTGCGTGGCGGGCACGGAGATCGGCCAGCAGCGCGCTGAATCCGGCCTCGTCCTCGGCGGTCACCGGCGGACCGGCAAGCTCGGGCACCAGGTCGGCCACCTCGCGGTCGATGCCAGACCCGCTACCGGGCTGCCAGGTCCACCACGCCGACGATGACACATTCGCCCACGCACTGCCCGCCGTCAGATCGGCCGGCGCGCCCCTCGGGGCTGCCCCGACCAGGCCGGCGCCCGCAGGTAGTCGCAGCCGGTGGGCCAGTCCCCGCAGCCGCGCCCGAACCGGGTCCTGGGCGTCCGCCGCGGGCACCAGCGTCTGCCGGTCATCGCGTCCGTCAACGAGCAGGGCGTGGCGCTCCCCGACCAGCAGGTAGGCCGCGCCACCCAGGCGCCAACCGGTCTCCCACTCACTGTCCAGCTCCGCTGCGCGCTGTGGCCGGGTGCAGCCAGCGCAGAGCGAGCCACCGGTACGGCAGGTGGCACAGCACACTCGTTTGCAGCCTCGGCAGGGCTGCACCGCTCGCGTGGGGCCGCACGCGCCGCACCAGTCGGTCTCGCAGGTCTGGCAAGTCGACAGTGCCGACCGGTCGACGGCGTGACCGCCGCCGCACAGGCTCAGCGTGTCGAGCGGCCCACCGGTCGCCTCACAGGTCAGACCGTGCCGGGCGAGGTTGCCCGTCCACGCGTACCGCAGTTCGCGGACGGCGCCGTTGATGTGCTCCCATCGTTCGACCACCAGCAGTCGGTCCGAACCGTGCATCTCGAGGGTGAGCAGCTCGGCGCGCAGCTCGGAGTCCACGACCGTCGATGCGGGTCGACGGGCGGCCTCGATCGCCCGGGTCAGCTGGCGTTCCCTCTCCTGCAGCTCGTCGTACGCCTCGTAGGCGCCCCGTTTGTGCCAGGTCTTTTGCGCCTTTTCCCATACCTTTTCCGCCGCCCTGAGCTGCTTCTCCAGGTTGACGACCAGCGCCTCCTGTGCCTCCCGCTGCCGACGTTGCTCTGCTTCACGCGCCTCCTGCAGGGTCTGACGCAGCCTCACAGCCGCCTGACCATCGACGATATCGAGGACGGCCTTCTCCACCATTTCCGTGGGCATGGGGGCTCCATCGGCCAGTGGTGTCCGGCGCCGGACGATGTCGATGGCCGGCCCCACAGCGACGCTCAGAAGCTGCTGGTTGCCGCTCGTGGCGCCCTCCTGCACTCGGTATGTGGCTCGCGCGGCCCACTCGTCGACCGGCTCGATGTGGCGCTTGACCAGCTGTACGTCCGGGCTGTGGGCGAGCGCCGGCCGCTGGTGCACCTCGGGAATCTGGGCGACGGTCCCGGCCAGGTCGCCACGCTCGCGCAGCACCTCCAACAGCTCATCGAAGAGCTCGGATCCGACGACGCAGAGCTGTGCCTCCGGGTGGTGGTCCAACGCGACGTTGGTGAAGGCGAGGAAGAGCTCGCGACGGCCGCCCAGCGCCTCGGCGAGGTCGTCGGGCAGAGTAGCGACGGTGAGCCCCTCCGAGGGTTGCGTCAACGTCGCACCGGCCGACGTCAGGAAACGAGCGACAAACTGCTCAAGGTCCTTCTGTCGGCGACGCGGGCGCTTCGAGGCTTGCGGCAGCAGTTCCCGAGCCTCCGGCTCAGCAGCGCGCTTGCGCCGTTCCTCCTGCCGTTGGGCGAGCCAGTCGCTCAGCCCCGCGTCAGCGGTCATCATCGTCACGGCGCGGCTGCGGGCCTGCTCCAGTTGGCTTCCGAGTTCATCCAGCCGGCGCTGCATGGTGGCGTCGCTCTTGGCGTAGAGGGCCTCCAGCACCCGGTTCTCCATGCTGGAATCCTGCGTGCCCTCCAGCTCACCGAGGACAGTGACCACCTGGCCGAAGAGCAGTTCGAACATCGCGAGCTTGTCATGCAGCAGGCGGTAGACGGCCTCGTCGAGGGTGTTGCGGGCGAACAGGTTCGCGATGTGCACGTCACGCGTCTGGGTGAGTCGGTGCACCCGGCCAATGCGTTGTTCGACGCGCATCGGATTCCACGGCAGGTCATAGTTGAGCACGCAGTTGCTCACCTGCAGGTTCTGGCCCTCAGCACCGGCGTCCGTGGAGACCAACACCCGGGCTCGACCGGAACGGAAGTCAGCGACGGAAGCGCTGCGTGCGGAATGGGTCATCCCGCCGTGGAACGGGGCAGCGCTGATTCCGGCGCCGTCCAGCAGCCGGAGAATGCCGGTCAGGGTGTCGGTGTGCTGGGTGAACATCAGCACCCGCCCGTGTTCGTCGAGCCAACGCTGGACGACCTTCAGCGCGGTCTGTTCGCGGGACGTGTGCCGGATGTCCCCTGCGAGGTGACCGATCTCGGCGAGGACTTCCCGCACCTGCCGGTCCGGTTCCCGTTCGGCCATCCGCAGGGCGCTGCGGGACACCGCCTGCGGGGAGGCTGTCAGCCGCAGCGCAAGTTGCCGACGGCGCATCGTGTCGGCCGGACCGGTCATCCGATGCCGCAGCGTGTGCAGGAGGAGGTCGTAGAGCTGACGCTCCGGTGGGGTCAACACAACGCCGTGGTCCTGCGGAGGCATCCGGTGCACCCGGTCGACCCCGGCCTGATGTCGGGTCGTACGTACCACCACGCTGCTGATCAGCTTGCGCAGCTCTACGGCGTTGACCGGCCGGCGCGGGTCTTGCCGGTTGACGAAGCGGCGGGAGAAGTCGTACTCGGAGTCGAAAGTGCCGGGGCGCAGGAGCTCGACCAGCCGGTACAGCTCCAACAAATTGTTCTGTACCGGGGTGGCCGACAGGAATAGCGCACGAGGCGCCTTGGCGATGAGGTCGCCGACGATCTCGCGGGTGCGTTTTGCGCCGGCGCCGGACAGTCGGTGGGCCTCGTCGACGATGACCAGGTCGAACCGCATACGGAACCGTTCCGCGTTGCGGAGCACCAGCTGCAGGGTCATGATGACCCGGTCCTGCTCGAAGGCCCTAGCGTCCTGGCCGCTGGCCACTACCGTGAAATCCTCGTCGAACTTGTCGCGTAGCTCATCGCGCCACTGATCGCGCAGCGGTGCCGGGCAGATGATCAGAATTCGTTGTGCCAATCCCCGAAGCATGAGCTCCTTTAGGACCAGGCCTGCCTCGACCGTCTTGCCGAGACCGACCTCGTCGGCGAGGATTCCTCGCCCGCCCATCCGAGTCAACACCGTGCGGGCCGCCGCTTCCTGGTGCGGCATGTGTTCGATGTGCGCCGCGTCGATGGCCAGCAGCTCGTCGAACTGGTCAAGGGTTGCCAACCGCTCCCCCTCAAGCCGCAGCTCGACCGCGTCGGCCGGGTCCCAGCCACGGTTCTTCAGCGCGCCCACGGCGTGTTTCCGGGCGCTCTTGAGAAAGCCGATGTGGCCCTGCCAGGTGTACTCCTCGCGCTTGCGCAGGCGGTACCGGCCTCCGGTGCTGGCCTTACGCCGAGGGCTGGCAGCGGACCGCGCAGCCGCTGCGCCGCTGGCTGCGGGGGTGGCCGACGCGGCGACGACAGCGCCTGGAAGGCGAACCGCGTACGACAGTGGGACTCCCGGGGCGGAGACGACGAGCCGCAGCGGGCCATCGCTGCGGCGCTCCAGCCGCAGCAAGCCCCCTACTCGGGCCGTGTCCTGCAGATACTCGGTGAGTGCCTCGCCGTGCAGGCGTCGCCGACCAGCAACCCACGCCACGGCGAGCAACTCGTCGTCCACGACGAGGCCCAAGTCTGCCGAGTGGCTGGGAAGCCCGAGCCGGGTCTGCTCGACCGGCCCCAGGGAAATCTCCCCGTTCTCCAGCAATTCGGTGGTGATGATCCGCTCGGCACTGACCAGTTCACCCACGTCGGCCCCCCAACCGTTCCCGCCCGGCACCTGTGATCGCCAGGCTGGTGTAACTCCTGCCGTCCCTGCTGACCTCGTCACGTACGAGAAGCCCGTTGGCGATCAGGCGAGCGGCCGCCTCGTCCCAGCGCCGGTCGGCCCCCCGCAAGTACCGCAGGGCACCAAACTGGGGGCAGCGACGCAGGCCCGCACCGATCGGATGGCCCCCAGCAAGCACTTCTGATCCCAGTACTGCCGCCTTCAACCCCACCGCACCGTAGCGGCCCGTTCGTAGCGTCGACGCCCACCCCACCGCCTGCAGCACGGTCAGCTCTACGTTGACCAGCTGCTCGGGGTCGGGCACCGCCGAAGCGGGAAGATCGTGCCATGCGGGCCTGCCCCCGCAGGCGTCGCACGACTCATGAGGGCCGCCGCACTCGTACGCGGGAAACCCGAAGTACCGAACGATGGCGGCCCGCCGGCACCCAGTGCCCCCGACGTAGGAGATGACCGCATCGAGCTGCTCCCGCTGCCAGGCGTTCCACCGTCGGATCTCCCGCGTCAGCAGGGCCGTGTCGACCTGCTCTGCCCGCAGCCGCAATCGACGGTAGCGCTGGGAGGAGGAGAACGTGATGAGCCGGTCCAGGGACCAGGCGACAAGGTCGCGCTCCAGCTCGTCGGGATCGATGCCGTGTTCCTGTTCGAGGCGGTCAAAGTCGATCCGGCTGCCAACCTGCGGCCGCATCCGCAGCAGCACCGACACATGTCGGAACCGGCGTCGCTCCTGCTGGTCTTCCGGTTCCCGGACCCCAACGTGCACTGTGCCGCGGGCGGAGCAGTCCGGGAGTTGCTCCACCGCTCCGGCGCGTTCCAACCAGCCCAGCAACACGTTGAGCTCGTCCGCCTCGACGCCCGCCGCCTCGGCCAGTTCCTCCTGGTGGAATACCACGTCCCCGCCGCGCCTGCGCTGGCCGCCCAGCAGGGTCAAGACCCGCTGCGTCTGGGCCCGCCGGTCAGCGTCCGTCGCGTCGGCCACCTGGGCGCGCCGTCGGGCGATGTCGCCGCCGCCGTACAACAGGACGCATTCGCCGCGCAGGTGGACGGCGCGCGCCGCCCGCCCGGCCTCCTGCACGTACGCGTCCAGCGATTCTGGCAGATCGTAGTGCGCCACCCAGCCGACGTCCGGCTTGTTGACGCCCATGCCGAACGCCTTGGTCGCAACGATGACCTGCGTGGTCCCGGCGAGGAAGTCGTCCTGGACGGCTTCGCGCTGCTCGGGCACCATACCGGCGTGATAGTGGCGGGCCGCGAGCCCGGCACGTCGCAGCAGCGCGGCGATCTCCTCGGTGACCGCCCGCCGCGATGCGTACACGATGCCCGGCGCGGAGCCCATGGCGGTGGCGATGCGCAGCAGTTCCCGGGCGCGTTCCCGTTCGTCGGCGACCTTGGTGACCTGGAACCGGAGGTTCGGACGGTCGGAGGGCCGGGTGACCGTCACCGGGTCGCGCATCTCCAGGGTGGCGACGATGTCGCGCACCACCGGGGTGGTTGCGGTGGCGGTCAACGCCATGCGTGGCGCACGGTCGAGGTGGGCCACGGCCCGCGACACCTGGCGGAACTCCGGCCGAAAGTCGTGTCCCCAGTCGCTGACGCAGTGCGCCTCGTCGACCACGAGCCCGGCCAGGTCCTGCCGTTCCAGCGCCACTCGGAGCACCGGATCCCGCACCAGCCGCTCCGGCGACACGTACAGCAACCGCACCTTTCCTGCGGCAAGGTCCCGCAGGATCTCATTACGGACGCTCGCCGGGGTGCTGCCGGTGATGCCTTGCACACCGCGCAGACCCCGACGGCCCCGGAGATCGTCGAGCTGGTCCTTGATGAGCGCGACCAGGGGGCTGACGACTACCGTCGCCCGGTTCTGGGGACGCAGCAGGGCCGGTAGCTGGAAACACAGCGATTTACCGGTGCCCGTGGGCAGGACGCCGACCGTGTCCGCGCCGGCAAGGTGAGCCAGCATCAGCTGCATCTGCGGCTCTCGCAGCTCCTCCACCCCGAACAGCAGGCGCGCGCCTTCACGCAGCTTGGGCTCCGGGTCCTCCCCCGGCTCCAGCCGCAGCCGCTGCACGATCGCGTCGACCTCGTTGCCCGCCAACGCCAGCGCGGCGCTAAGGTCCGGTTCCTCACCTGTGACGAACCGCAACGCGTAGCGCCATGCGTCGTCCCGATCAACCGCGTAATGCAGCTCCGGGCCGGGAAGCGTGGACAGCAGCAACCGGTTGGCGCTGCTCGGCGACTGCATCCGTCGATCGCAGATCAGCGCCACGCCCCGGTCGCTTTCGCTGCGGATCAGCCGGCCAAATCCCTGGGCCAACAGCACGGCGGTCTTGGGCACCACGTAGTCAAGGAACGGGTCCCCGCCGCGGTCGGCGATGGCACGGGCCCGGGCGCTGACCACGGCGTCGTCGGGATGAGGGTAGGGCGGTTTCTCGATGATGAGGTAGCTGAGTGTGTCGCCGGGGGCGTCGAAGCCCTGCCAGTACGACCGCAACCCGTACACCACCGTGCCGGGCTCGGCCCGGAACCGCTCGGAGATCTCGGTTCGGCCAGCCTGGCCCTGTACGAGCAGTCGCACCCCCCGGTCGACGAGGGCGTCGTTCTGCTGCCGCACAAGGTGCGCGACCGCCTCCATGCGCCGGCGGGCCGCGAACAACGTCATGGACCGGCCGCCGGTGAGGGACAGCAGCCCCACCTGGTCCCGGGCGAACTCCTCGACGAACTCCCGTTCCTGGCTCGGAACGGGGACCGGCAGGTGGTTGGTGAGCACCACCGCGGACTGCGCGGCGTAATCGAAGGGGCTGCTTAGCTGACGGCCGTCGAACACGCCGGGTTCGCTGCTGCCCCTCTCGATGCGGATGCCTAGCCGGGAGGCGACGTAGTCGAACGTGTTACCGGAGGTGAGGGTGGCGCTGGTCAGGGTGAGGCTTCGGGCGGGCCGCACGACGGCTTCCGAAAAGGCGGGGCCGACGTCGATGGGGATGCACTCGAACGTCCACTCCGGCTGCGCGTTGGTGTCGTCTGTGTCGGGCAGCGGGTCGGCTGACAGGCGGTACACCCACAGGTGTTCGTCAGGGAGGTCCCGCAGCCGCCCGAGCACTTGCCCGGCCTCGGTGACGGTGTGGACCAGCCCGGCGAGGCGGGACACCACACTGCGCAGCACCGGGTGAGTGTTGTCCGCCTCCGCCAAACGCGCTCGTGCGGCGGTGTCCACGATGGCCAGTTCGCTTCGCAGCTCCCGCAGCCCGCGGCCGGTCTGGCGGACGGCTTCGACGAGCTGACGGTATTCCGGGCGGGAGAGCACGACGCCGCTGCGGGGAACCGTGGAACGGCTTGGCCCACCGTATTCGTGCAGGTAGCGGAGCACGGCGGAGGTGAGGCTGTCGCAGTAGTGGCGCAACTGCCGGGCCATCGTCGGCAGGGGGCGGCCCGTGCGTAGGTCGGTGCCGGCGGCAGCCAGGCGGCGCAGTTGTCGGTCGAGCCCGCTCCGCCCGTCCAACCGAGCGGCGAGACCGATCAGTTCGCGGCGGCCGACGGTCTGCGTCCAGGCGCTCGTTAACGAATCCTCGAGGTCGTGGGCTTCGTCGAACACCAGGTCGCCGGCACCGTCAGCGAGCACGTCGCCCGGGCTCCGCAGTCCGTGCTGCGAGAGCTGGGCCCAGGCGGCGATCAGGGCATGGTTGACGACCAGTACGCCTGGACGCTCCCGCATGCCGGCAAGCCGCTGGAACAGCGGGCAGTTCGCCACCCACACACACTGGTGCCGTTCGCAGGAATGGGCGTCGGTCCGTAGCGTGTCCCGCGCCGTCCGGTAGGCCAGTCGGTTGTGAAGATCGGTGTCGGCGATGTCGTCCCACACCCCGGTCTCGCTGACGGCGAGACCACGGATCGCGACTGCCAAGGCCAACCACTGATCGGGATCCGCCTCCTCGTCCGTGCCGTCGAGCGCTGCACCGATTTCTCGAGGGCAGATGTAGTTTCCGACGCCGTAGAGTTGGCGGAGCGGGGCCATGAAGAGCCCCTCGTCGCGCAGCCGTGTCACATCGCGGCGAAGCTGTTGCTGCAGGACCTTCGTGGCAGTGGCGACCACGACGGGCCTACGCTCTCCGCTGGCGCGTCCGGCGGCCGGCGTGAGGTAGGCCAGGGACTTGCCGGTACCCGTCGGCGCCTCGACGGCGAGCAGCCCGCCGTGGTCGAGCACCTCGGCGACCGCCGTGGACATCTCATGCTGCGACGGACGCGTGGCATAGCCGCGGTCGGTGAGGCGGCCGAACACCTGACGGACCGCCTCGGAGGCCGACCGGTACCCGTCGCCCAGCGGCTTGAGCAGCGGATCCTGCGCGCAGGTCACGGCGTCGCGGGCACGCTCGGGAAGCGAGCCGTGCGGCAGCAGGCGGGCCACCGGCAACTGTGCCGCCGCCAGGCACGCGCGAGTGAGCTGCCAGGACGGCTCCGATCCGTCGATCCGGTCCATCAGGGCATGTAGACAGTCCGCCGTTGCGCGGGCATCGCCTGCCAAGTCGCCACTGGTAGGGGTAACGCCGAGTGCCGTGCACAACTCTCGAAGTCGTACGCCGGGTCGCGTGGGATCCTGCAGCAACGCCAACAGCCTCAGGTCGATACGCACGTCGGGCAACTGTTCGACGGCGTCCTGCGGCACCTGCGACCAGTCGACGTCGTGAGCGACGACGCATGCCGCCCCGGCGACGAACGTGCCCAGCTCAGCGACACCATCCGCCGTCCTGGGGAAGACCCGGCACTGCCCGTCGCCCATCCGCACCGCAGCCACGTCCGCCTCAGCCACAGTGTCTGACGCAAACGCGACGGCGATTACGACGCAGTCAGCGAGTGGGATCGTTATCGGGGGCGTCGCACACCGCCACGCCGGCGCCCGGACCTGGTGCCTCGGCTCCGGCTGCTCGTCGGAGGCGGGAGCGGCCTGGGCCGGGACACCGAGACGTCCCTGGTCGTCGAGGACGAAAGCGTCGGGAAACCGCTGCGGCAGCTTCGCCAACCGGGCGGCGGCGACCACGATTCCGTCGGCTCGGAGAAGTGTGGCAACCTCCTCCGGCGGCAGCGGACCCCGCTGCATCAGCACATCGCTCGCCGCCATGAGATTCGGCGGCATCACCGGCGACACCATGCACTTCCCCAGACCCCGTACTGCCCCGCGCTCGGCAGCTGAGGGTCGAAACGCCGGCTGGCACGCCGGAGCAGGCCGCACCGTAAGTTTCGGCCCTCGTCCGAACCCACCATCTGCTCTGGACTCTGCCTGTTTCGCGAGACAGGGGCCGCGAGCAACCTCAACCTAGTCAAACGGCCGGCTGGCCGGAAACCCTCCGGACGGCCCTTGTTCACGTCCTCCGTTTCTAGCGTAAAACGTGGGCCGGTCGAGAGCCGAGGGCTCCCAGTTCGCCGGTCCATCCGGCCGGCGATCGGATGGACCGGCGCAACGTTCACCTGGGCTGGCCCAGAGAGGCGAACGACAGGAACGGGCTGGGCGTTCCGCTCCACGACACGTACAGCGCCTCCCGTGCCCGCGTGCTCGCCACAAAGAGCAGGCAGCGTTCCCGAAGCATGTCGCTCTCGTGCTGCAACTGGTCCACCTCTGGCGGTGTGACCTCTTTTGTGAACGGAACCGCTTTGGCCGTGGCCCCCACCATCGCGACACAACGAAACTCCAGGCCCTTCATCGCGTGCATGGTGGCGAGCCGCACCCCGTCGACCTCCGCACCCGGCTGATCCCGTACCCACACTGCGGGGATTCCAGCCGTGGTCAGTGTGTCGTGCACGCTGTTGAGAACCGTGTTGAATCGCGCGCAGATGGCTATCTCGCTCGGCTGGACGCCATGCTCGAGCCACTCCCGCACCCGCTTAACCAGCGCCGCGATCTCGGCTTGGGACGTCGGATACCCGTACGCGTGTGGTCGCTTGCCGTGCAGCAGCGACCGGTAGCCCGTGAGACTGTCCTCGCCATCACCGCCGAGGTCCTCAACTCGAGCCCCGACAAGCACCCCGGTAGACCAGGAGAGGATTTCCTCGGTGCTGCGATAGTTGATACGCAACCGACTGCTACGCCCCGCGACGGAGATACCGAGCGAGCTGAGGGAGACGTGAGAGTCGTAGATCCGCTGATGTGGGTCTCCGGTGATGAAAAGGTCGTCAGGGCCCGGGGCCACCGCGGCGCGCAGGACCCGCCACTGCGCCGGGTGTAGGTCCTGCGCCTCGTCCACCACCACGTGGTCGAAGCCGTGGACGCTGAGGTCGGCCCGCCCAAGCAGTTGTGCAGCGCGGGCGCAGATCTGGAGGTGGGTGGTGGTGCCGGCCGCCGCCAGCTCGGCCGAGAAGATCTCCACGGCCTCCCACACCCGGTCGCGCTGTCGCGGGCCCAGCGCCGTCCCTCTGCCCCGCCGGCTCACCTTCCGGTACGCCTCGCGGTTGGGGACATCCTGGGCAAGGACGACGTGCCGGTACTCCTGCGCGAGGAACTGCTCGGTCCACGGCAGGGTCAGTCGCCGACACACCCGCCGCCAGACTTGCCGCTCGTCGACGTCCCCGACCGGGGTCGGCATCCGTCCGGCGAGGGCTCGGACGGTGCGGTTGGCGAAGGAGTTGACCGTGGTGACCTCCACACGCGCCAACTGCTTCTCGTCTCCAAGAAGCAGCGCCAGGTTCTCCCGAAGGGCGGCGGCCAGAGCATTCGTGTACGTGGTGAGCAGCACCCGGCTGTCGGCCGAGCGGGACAACAGATGCTTGACCCGGTGCAGGGCGACCACCGTCTTGCCGGTGCCCGGTCCGCCGCTCACCTGCGCCGGCCCCTTGTACGACACCCGGTACGCGACCCGCCGCTGCGATGGATGCAGGAACACCCGCCACGCCGCGAACGGCTTGTCGAGGATCTCGGCCAGTTCGTCGGGCCGGGTCACCAGCATGATGCGGCTAGTGGTGTTGGCGATTGCCGCCGCCAGGCTCTCGCTTGGCTCCGGGGCGGCAGCCGGTCGGCGCTCAGCGACGAGGTCGCGGTAGACCTCGTCCGGCGAGAAGCCCTCGGCGAGATACTGCAGAACTTCAAACTGGTCCTCGGGCAGCAGCGTGCCGAATGCCTCGAGCTGTGGCTTGTCGATGATCGTCCGGACGGCCCGCAGCACCTGGTCGTCGATGCCGAGGTCACGCAGCACGGTGTCCGAATGGCGGGCGAAGAGCAGCGTCGGTGCCTCCGCCGCCGCCTTCTCTAACGCGGGCGTGAGCTGTTCGATGGCGACGACGTTGCGAACCTCCAGGGCCCTCGTCGCCGTGTTGATCGTGTAGAGGCGTTTCGCCGCCCAGGTATACGCGCTGTCGTGCGGCACGACGCTGATCAGGAGGAAGGTGTCGCTGCCGTCGTCCGGCGCCAGCACAACTCCGCGCCAGAAGTCGTTGATGCGGATGGTCCGCATCCTCGGGTCGCGCGCGTTGTTCACCGACTCCAGGTGCAGACCCTTGTCGGCGTGCAGCTCGGCGATGCTCAGCTGCTGGAACTTCGCCATCGCCTTGCGTACGCCGGCCTTGACCGGCTTCCCCAGGACGTCGTAGCTCTCCCAGAAGGTATTGGCGAAGGCAAGCTGGGGCACGGGCGGACCTCCGGGGGGAAAGGGACGACGACGGCGGAGCGGCGCTGCCGACCAAGCAGGGTGGGCGGCTCCCGCAGCGCCCGGCTCCGGACGCTACGGGAGGGCAGGTGTCGGGTTCGGAACCTAGACCATGACCAACTCGTCCGAGGTCGGCAGCTGCGCCTGGTCGTAGAACCAACGGAGATGGTCGAGTAGAGCCTCGCGGGCATCCGCGTCGACGAGGACCGTCAGCGGGAAACCGGGGCGGAGAGCAATTTTCGCGGCGGCAATGTCGACGCCGGACAACTGGTTCAAGCGTTGTCGGAGCTCCTCCCGCAGGCTGACGTCGTCGAACGGCGCCCGGGTGCTCAGGTGCTGGAAGACGACCTCAAACTTCCCGCTCGGGTAGATCGCCGCTGGCCAGAGGTTGCCGAGTTCGTGCGTCTTTCCGCGCGCCATGAGAAAGCAGGAGGTTTCGCCGCCACTGCCGTAAAGAACGGTGCCACCCATCGTGGTCCAGGCGTCGAGAACGACGTGCGTGGCGGTGGCGACCTGGGGGCCTTGCAAAGTGGTGAGCTGCTCCATGAATCGTGCGGCGAGGTCGGTCTCGTGACCCGGTCGAGGTCGGGGCAGGCGGTCGGGCAGATCCTCAGGCGTCACCCCGGCCAGTTGTGCCAACTCTTCAGTGCCGATGCGTTGGGCCTTGTCGGCCCGTCCAGACTCGTCGAACGTCACGCCCTCGGCGCGCAGCAGGTCACGTGGGTCGTCAGTCCGGTTGGGGTCGAGCCAGCGGAAGCCGGGTGAGGGGGTGCCTTCGGCCTGCAACACCCGGTGTGCGTTCGGGGTCGGATGGTTGGCGAGGCGGGAACCGACCGGCACCGGAGCGGTGCCGATGAGGGCGGCCAAGTCGCCGTACGTGGTCCAGGAGCCGGCAGGCAGCTCGGCGAGGGCCTTGTTCATGATGTCCCAGGGCACCTCCGACTGCTCGCCTGCTTGCTCGGTGGGGCCCGGCCAGATGGAGACGATGCGGTCAGCGAGGACGTCGGCGCGCGCGTGGATTTCGGGACGTCCCCAGCGGTCCTGGTCGGCGATTTCCTGGTTCAGCAGGATCCCACTCTTGGCGAGCTGGAGACGCTTCACTGGAAAGGAGCTGTTGCTCAGCTCGGAGTTGTAGCCGGTCAGGGTGAGGTTACCCAGGGTGTGTACCAGGGCTTCGTGCACCTCGCTGAAGCTCTCCTCGGGCCCGAGGTCCGCAGCCAACACCTGCCGCCATTCGGCCGTGGGGGTTTGCGGCAGCACATGCTCGATGGTCAGGGAGTCCAGCGCCACCGGCTCCTTGCTGCCATACGACTCCTCGAGCCAGCGGAGCACCAGGTTGCGCTGGTGCGGGCGACCGTTGAGGTAGTACGGGATCGATCGGACGGCGGCTCGCACGCTGGCGTCGGTGGCGTAGTACTTGCGACCGACCGACAGGTATGCCCGCACCGCCTCGTCCACCGGCAGGCTCTCGTCCATCTCCGTGACGACGGAGAGCAGGATCCGGTTGACGTTGGCAGTGGCCCGGCCGATCAACAGCCGCCGCACGAAGAAGCTTTCCACGTAAAGCATCGCCGAGGCAACCTGCGCAGAGGTCGCGGTCCCGTGCTCCCTGCGGTCCAGCAGGTGCAGCAGCAGCGGATAGACGGTGGTCGTACCCCACGCACTGAGCCGGTCCAGCCGCCGCCGAACGCCCTGGTCCTGCTCTTCGCCGGGATGGAGGATGACCCGAAGCAGGGCGCCCAAGCGGCTGAACCGCTGCACCTCCGCTTCGATGTCCTTTTCGGACCGAAGCCGCTCAAGCCGGGCCTGTTGGCCCGCGTAAACATCGGTCTGTTTGATCCGCGGGTCGCGGTGGACCAGATCGAGCCAGAAGAGCAACTCCAGTTCGGCTGACGTCAACCGGCCCTGCAACGGCAGCCAGAGGGACTGGTAGACGATCTCACCCCGGGTTGGCAACCGCATGAACAGGTAGTTGCGCAGCAGGTCGCCCTGAGTGAGTTTGAGACCGGTGTTGTTGAGCGACTCGAAGATCCGGTGGACGTTGTCTCCAGGCTGTGCGGTGACCGACACCAGGGCGAGGCCTGTGATGACGGCGTTCTCAATGCGTTCGATGTCGACAGGATCGTCCGCGTCGTCCGCTGCGGCCAAC
This sequence comes from Micromonospora sp. NPDC023644, assembly GCF_040640115.1. Lineage (NCBI taxonomy): Bacteria > Bacillati > Actinomycetota > Actinomycetes > Micromonosporales > Micromonosporaceae > Micromonospora > Micromonospora sp. NPDC023644. Next base: position 55,705 of record NZ_JBFABA010000011.1, read on the forward strand.
TGCGCGACGAAGAACCGGTACGCCGCACCCACTGGATTCGCGCCCCCCGCCTGCGAGGTCGAGTCCAGACACGCCAGGTACGCGTCCCGATCAGCCTGAGTGGGGACAAGCTTCAACCGCTGGGAAGCCGGCTTCCACGGATTGACCAGGTACTGCTGGTTGATCCGCTCACGGTGCATACCGTCCTCGTGCTTCGCGCGGTGGTCCCGTATCGCGCAGAGCAGGAGGGTCAGGGTCGTGAGCCGCTGCTGGCCGTCCACCACCAGATACTCGGCAACGCCCGCGGGGCCGTTCGTGGGACTGGGCGCGAGCACGAGAGAACCGATGAAGTGCGTCGCGCTCGGGTTGGTCACTCGATCGTCGGCGAGCTTGCGGACGTCATCCCAGAGCCGCGCCAGCTGTTGTTTGGTCCACGAGTAGGTGCGCTGGTAAAGCGGCACCTGATACTGCTTCGCACCCTCCAACAAACCTTGGAGCGTGGTCTCCGCTGCCGCAACCATCCTGACTCCCCGCTACTTGGCACCTGCCCTGAGTCCGGCAAGACAAACAGAACACCGGACCCGGAAGCAACCGACGTGAGGCCTGAAACTATCTCGTACAGCCCTTTGGTCCCGTCGGATTTCTGACACATCATGACTTTCGTCCGCTGTCTGGTGGCTTGGTCCGGCGGCTGGGTCGAGCCGGAGCGGTCCGAGACCATGGATCCCTCAAGGAGCCTGTGGTGACTCTCCTGAAATGGGTAGGCCACCACAGGCGCCCTGTCAGAGACCGAAGACCTTCTGGGCAAGGTTTCGCCAGGCCGGGAAGTTCACCCCGCCTCGGTCGTCCGTCACCACCAACATGCCCTGCTCCCCACCGCCATCCTCGGACGGGAGGACCCCGTTTCGGGCGTACCAGTCCTTCTTCACGGTCCACTTAGCCGCATACCGAGGGTCGGCGAGCATGCCGAGGTGCTCCCAGATCACCGTCTCCCCAAGATCGGTGGTCACGGTGAAGTCGGGCCGGACGGTCCGTCCGTCGGTACCGGTGAAGGACGCCTCGTAGTCGTAGGACAGGCCCAGCTCGTGCAGCAGGTTGGCAATGAGCAGCTCGCTCTTGCTGCGGACCAGCTCCCCTCGATCCGTACGGTGGACCAGGCCGCGATCCAGGACGGCTTCACCGACCTGGATCGGGTCCGACGGGACGAAGAGATTCGTCAGCCGGCCTGCGGTGTCTGAGTAGACGGGGGAGCCGCACTTGGCGACCTCGTCGAGGTCTGCCTCGTGCAGCAGGATCACCTTGCCCTTTTGGCGGGTCAGGGCGGTATAGAGCAGTTCCCGACTCAGGCCGGAACCGTCTTCCGGCAGCACCACGACCGTGATGCCGAACTCGCTTCCCTGCGACTTGTGGATGGTGATCGCCCAGGCGAGTTCCAGCATCGGTGCGCGAGAGTCGTCGGACCAGTCGTAGAAGTCGTACTTGATCTTCTCCCGGCCACTGAACTCGATCTCGGTCTTGTTCGGCCGGGTCACCCACTTCGAGCGGGTCTGTCCGACCACCACCCCCAGCTCACCGTTTGCCACGAAACGTTCCGCATCCCTCGGGTAGACCCGCGACTGCTTGAACTGGTGATTGCGGATGTTGATGACCTTGTCGCCGACGACGATCCGTTCCGGGCCGATCGGCTTGGCGTTCCACCGGTTCGGCCCGACCGACTGTTCCAGGGCACGGGTGGCGAAGGCGTCCTTCAGCGCGCGGTTGATCTCGACTGTGCCCCAGCCCCGACTCCGGACCGGCGACAGGATCTGCCAGGCGTCGGCGAGCGCTCCCGCTCCGCCGGGGAAATAGAGATTTCCCTTGCCGGACACCACACCGCCGTAGCTACGGCCGAAGGCGGCTGCAAGTTCCTGATCGGAGGCCGACCTCATCTCCGGAATTTCCTCCCGCAGGACAGCGAGAAGCGTCGGGAACAGGTCGGCGCGGCCGTACCGGACGGCGCGCAGGGTCGGCAACTTCTCGCCCGCGCGCAGCCGCTCCCAGACCAGGTCCGCGGCCGGCGAGAGCTCGCCGTCGGCGAACCAGCTGGCGAGGACCAGGTCGTCGCGCTCCTGCCCCACCTGGCGACGGGGGATGGTCAGTTCGGCGTAGCCGGGTGCGCAACGTGGCGTGCGGGTGGCGATGTCCTCGGGGGCGAGCCGACGCACGATGTCGACGAAGGGGCGTCCAGCGCCGATGGGAGGGAGCTGCCGGGGATCCCCGACCAGCACCAGCCGCTGCACTCCGGTGACGGCGTCGAGCAGCGCCGCCAGTTGCTCCTCGGTGAGCATGGATGCCTCGTCGACCACGACGGTCTTGAAGTGCTTCGCCCGGGTCTGCGCATCACCGGTCACGAGGTACCGCTCGGTCCACGGGTCGTACCGCCTGGTGGAGATCAGGAACTGCGCCAGGGTGACCGCTGGCGCGTCGACCCGTTGCGCGAGCTGAACACGGGCCTTGCCCGTGGGGGCGACCAGGAGCACTCCGCCAGCGGCCACCGACTCGGTGTGCCGCAGCACCTGGAGCAGTGTCGTCTTTCCCGTTCCCGCCGAGCCAATGAGGACGCTGATTCGCGACGAGTAGAGGGTGTTGAGGGCCGCCACCTTCTCGGCCCGAGCGCGCTTCTCGGCGTCCAGTTCGTCCTCGGCGATGGCAATGTCCATGGCCGGCAGGAGAGCGTTGAGGCGTGCCTCGAAATCGGGAGCGCCCGGAATGGGGGCTGCCTTGAGCCGCCGCCCGACCTGGTCGCGGATGACGTTGCCCACGCGGGTCAGATCTGCGAGCTGAAGGGCCGGTGCGCCGTTGGACAGGATCACCCCGGTCAACGGGGCATCGGCAGGCAGAGTCCCCGCGGACAGCTGGTGGGCGTCGAGCAGATCCGCGGTCACCGGACACGGCTCGGTGAGGTTCCGCCCTCGGATGCTGATGACCAGTTCTGCCTGGGGCTGGAGGGTATGTCCGGCCTCCTTTGCCCGCTGCAGTTCGTCGAGGAGGAGGGCACGTACCCGGCGAGCGTCGAGGTTGTCGTCCATGGCACTGGGCCTGGGCAGCGGGAACGTCGAGGCGATCCTGGCGTCCGGAAAGCAGCCACGGTCGATGATGGAAAGAGGGACGCCCTCTGGCTGGTCGCGGTCCGCCTCGTACAGCCGGTAGGGGTTAGCGATGATCTGGTCGTCATCGCCCAGCGCCGAGTCGCGCTTCTCCAGCAGGAAGAACCGCTCCGCCTGGTCTCTCGTCAGGGAGAAGCGACTCAGCAGTTGCAGCAGACGACGTCGTTCTGGCTTGAGGGCCTTCCAGGTGGCACGCAGGCTGGGCGTCAGGTGCGTCTTGGCGGTGACGCCCAGGCGGTTCGGGTCCGTCATCGCCTCTTCAAGCGTCTGCCACGGGTCATTGCCGGGCCCGGTCGCCGCAGCGACCATGTGGGCGAACGTGACGTACTGCGGGACGCCGAGGGCAGCCAGGACGCTGGCCAGCCCGGGTCGGGGCCCACGTAGCTTCCAGAGTCGGTTGAGCTGCCCCTGCAGCCAGTCGAATCCGAGGGTGCCCGCGTCGTCTCCGAGAATGCGACGCGCGGCGCGTCCCGCCGCCATCAGCGCGAGCAGCCCGTCGATGGCGAGATCGTGGCTGACGTGTTCCGTAACGTACGAGAACGCCTCCCAGCCGCCCTCCGGCGCGAAGGCCAGAGCATCGCCGATGTCGACGCCTCTTCGGTCGCGAGCCTCAAGCAACGCCTGGTACGGCAGCAGGAATCCTTGCTGCTGGTCGGGCCGCAGCGAGTGCCCGATGCTGGTCTCCCACATCTGTGCGGGGAACGGCTCCCCGCCGCTGCTGCGGTACGCCCCGGTCGGCGTGACGTCGGTGACCATAGCGGCCCCGACGAGCAGCCGGCGCGGGTCGTCGCTCAGCGGGCTGTGCTTGGCGTAGAAGAAGACGATGCTCCGCTCCGGCTGGACGGTGCTGAAGAAGGCGTCCAGCAGGGCCCGCTGGTTGTCGCCGTGCATCATCCACGTCGATTTGTCCCAGCCGGTGATCGCGTCGACCTGATCCTCCAACTCGGGTAGCAGACCGAGGCGGCGTTCCTCGTTCAGCAACTTCGCGCCGTCTCGGGACATCCAACGGAAGGGAACCGCCTGGGCGGAGTACGGCGGCATCGTCTGCGGGGTGGGTTGGAACGTCGCGAACGCAGGCGACTTCTTCGTGAACGGGTGCGTGCGTTGAAACGGAATCACCCGTGGGGACATGAAGGTGGCCCGTTCCGCCACGCACGGCGGGGCCTCAGCGAATGGCAGGTCGGCGATGTCCCGACCGGCGTTGCGTTGCTCCTGGTCGTCGCGTCGGTTCTGGCCGATGTTCTTCAACAGCACGCACGTGCCGTTGCCGTGGGGGTCGGCGCAGACTGTTCCCTTCCAGCCGGTGTCGTGCCAGGGCACACGGATGGAGATGTGCTCGATCGGCGAGGTGTCACCCATGACGCTCTCCTCAGTCAGCGCCGCCCCGGCGGCGAAGAAGTGATCGGTCGGTGCTGCGGTTCGTTGCCCCGGTGAGGAGCAGTTATCGGGAGTCCGGTCGACGCAGGCCTGACAGCAGGTCAGCGATCTCCCTGCTGCTCGGATGCGTGGCGCTGTTGAGCCGGGTCAGATCCGCGAGGAGACGGGTCAGGGTCTGCTCGGCAGCGTGCCTCTGGCCGGCGCCGAGCTGGAGCAGACCGATCTGACGCCTCAGCTCCAGCGTGCGCGGGTCGTCCGGCCCGAACGCGTCGGTCTGGTCCCGCACCAACGTCTCAAGCTGCCGCAACGCCTCACTCGTCTCCCCGAACAGCGCCCGACAGGTGGCAGCCCTGAGCCGGCAGTGCAGCGCGATGTCGGCATGCGGTCCGGCGTCCCGGGCCACGTCCTCGGCAAGTTCCTCGTACGCCGGGGCGGCCTGCCGGTAGTCCCCCTCCTCGAAGAGCGCGTCGGCCAGCTCGAGCCGGACGCGCACCACGTCCTCGTCCGTCCTCCCGAGAGCGGTGACCGCGGGAGCGACGGCGGCAGCGAGCACTTCCGCCGCCTGGCCGTAGCGGGACGAACCGACCAGCCGGCTGGCTTCCGCTCGTGCGCGCCGGAGATCCGAGCGTCCCGTCCCCGACTTCACATCAGGCCGGCGTTGAGGTTGCGCAGACGCAGCTGTGGACGCGGGCGGCACGAGCGGCCCGGCCAGCGACGTCGCGGGGACCGCGGTGAACACCCGTCCGAGCATCGAGCCGTACATCCGGGTCGGGCTCACCGTCGACGGCGCCTGAAGAACCCCGGGGATCGGACCGAGGTCGGTGACGAAGGGCCGCAGACGGTCGTAGACGACGTGAGCGCTCTGCGGCCGGTCCTCGGGTTTCTTCCGCAGCAGGTGCAGCAGCAGCTCCTCCAGCGCGGCGGGCACATCGTCCCGGACGCCGCGTACCGGCAACGGCTCGTGGGCCACCTGCTTGCTCCACACGTCGTAGGAGGTGGAGCCGGTGAAGAGGCGCTCCCCGGTGAGCATCTCGTGCAGCGTGCAGCCCAGTGCGTAGAGGTCGGTGGCGGGGCCGCTGATGTTCGTCTGGATCTGCTCTGGCGCCATGTACGCGGGCGTTCCGGGCGGCAGTCCGGTTGCGGTGATCTTCGAGAAGTCGGAGAGGGTGGGTGCGGCGGCGAGCCCGAAGTCGAGGACCTTGACCGCGCCGTCGGGCTGGAGCATGAGGTTGCTGGGCTTGAGGTCCCGGTGCACGAGTGAGGCATTGTGGGCGGCGGTGAGGACTGCGCACACCTGGGCGGCGATCCCCGCCGCCCAGCCGATGGGCAGGGCGCCTTGTTCGGCCACCAGGTCGGCGACGCTGATCCCCTGGATGCGTTGCATGACGAGGTAGGGCCGGCCCTCGTGCGACCCGACGTCGTAGACCGCCGGGACGCCGGGGTGTTCCAGCCGGGCGGTGATCCGGGACTCACGGACGAACCGGCGGATGTAGTCCTTGTCCGGCTCGCCGTCCGGGAACCGGATGAACTTCACGGCCACCGGTCGGTCCAGTTTCGTGTCGTGGGCGAGCCATACCTCGCCCATGCCACCTCGGCCGATGGGCAGGTCGTCCAGCTCGTACCGGCTGTTGATCAGCGTTCCCATCGGGGCAGCCCTCTCCGTCCTCGGTCCTTCGACATGAGCCGGCTAGTCCGTCATCACCGGACGGAGCGTCCCGTGGCAGAGTCCACGGAACGCATGCTCGACGAGTTCCTCTGCCAACACCGCCGTCTCCCGCAGGCCCGCCTCGAAGCTCATCAACCGCCGGAACGCCTCTCCGACGGCGCGTTGCTCGGCGAGAGACAGGCGAGGTATTCGGGTTCGTCGGATGTCGAAGCGCCCACCGAGGGACGAGCCGCTGGAGCCGCCGCGCTGCGCGGTGCGCAGCGAGCCGGCCAGGAAGTACGGATCCACCTGCCCAGGGTCGACCCGCAGCAGGTACAGCCGCGGCCCGAGCAGTGGACCTTCGGCGGTGACGACGTGCACGGCGGGCCCGCGCGGCGCGAGGGGTGTCACCACGTCGCCTGCCCGTAGGGTGACCGCGCCCGGCAGCACCGCCCCTCGCGCGGAGGCCGGACGGCCGAGGCGTACGTCCCGGGCCGTGAGCACCGGCACGGGCCCGTCCTCCTGCGTGCTCATCTTCATCGGCGCCTGCCGGACGGTGATCGCGCCGATCCTGATCAGCTCACCGATGGTTGTCATCGTCGGAGCGTCGGGCAGGGGAGCATCCGTCAGGTCCGGCAGAGTCGGCACGAGAGCCTCGACGGCGGCGGTCAGCGACGCCAGCGCGGGCGGGAAGGCGGACGGGGCCGCGCCGACAGCATCGAGGTGCCGGGCCGGCGTGAGGTCCACGTCGTCGTCCAACAGGTCGATGACCGGAACCGACCGGCCACCGGCGGGCATCTCCCGTCCGGCCGAGAAGGCGGCCCAAGCGTGTTCTGCGCGTGCGGGTTCCGAGGCGGCGTCGACCAGGAGCACACTGTCCGGACGCCGCGCCCCGTCGGGGCGTTGCAGCAGCCACAGATCGGGTGCGACGGATCCGGTCGGTCCGGGCGTGGCGCGGCAAATGATCGCCCGCAGCGCACCGGCCCGCAGCAGGTTGCTCCGGATGCGTCGGCCGGAACGCCGACCGGCCGCGGCAGGCGGCATGAGGATCGCGACGAGTCCTCCGGGCTCGACGTGGCGCAGGCAGTGCTGCACCCAAGCCAGTTCCGGCTCACCGCGCGGCGGCAGGCCGTACTCCCAGCGCGCGTCGCCGGCCAGTTCGTCGCTGCCCCAGGCACGGTCGGCGAAGGGTGGGTTGCAGACCACGGCGTCGAACAGCTCCCCCACGTAGGCATCGGCTCGCAGCGAGTCCGACACGGCGACCCGGACGTCGCCGGCATGCAGCAGCAGGCGGGCGGCGGCGATGCGCGCCGACGTCCGGTTCACCTCCTGGCCGCACACGTGCCGGGCACGGCTGTCGGTAGCCGCGAGCAGCAGGGTGCCGATCCCGCAGGCCGGGTCCAGAACGGTTTCGGCCTTAGGAGCGGCGAGCGTGATCATGAACGAGGCGAACGCCGTCGGTGTGACGGTGTGACGACGCGAATGGACCTCCAGATAACGCTCGCAGAGAAAGTCGAAGACGGCGCGGGAGCCTTCCTGGTCGGCCGCCTCGGCGGCCAGGCGGACGATGGTCACCGCGTCCGGGTCCGGCACGTCGGTGATGAGGTGGGCGAACTCCGGAACGCCCCTCGCCAGTTCCTCCCGCAGCTGGTCCATCACCACGTCGTCGGGCTGCTCGGCGAGGCTCTTCCATCCGGCCGGATCCCGCTCGAGAAACACCAGGAAGCCACCGAGATAGCCGATCCGGTCGCCCAGCTCGAGATCGGCGGCGGCACCACGCAGGGACTGCCACACCCGGTCCACGGGGGTCAGCTGGAACGGCCTGTCGTGCCGGCTGAGCCACCGCTCGACCTCGGTGAGCGCGAACAGAGGACTCGCGGAGCTGCCGCCGACCGGCTGCGGGAAATCGGGAAAGCGCCGTCGCCAGTTGCTCACCGCCGCCCGCCCGACGCCAGCCAGCCGAGCGATGTCACCGGCGGCCACGGTCGCACCGTCCGACATGGTCACCTCCCCTGCCCGGATGCCTGGAGCCGGGCCAGCACCCCTCGCGTCTGCAGCTCCGCGATGTGCTCGGCGGCCCGCTTCGGCGCCGTCCCGCCGCGTACCAGGAGCCCGGCCTCGATGTTGCGGTTGACCCCGAACTGGGTCAGGTTGGCGCTGGACACCAGCAGCACGCGGCGATCAGCGACGGCGATCTTCGCGTGCATCTTGGCGTGCTCCTCGGTCCTCCGCTCGGCCGGCCAGTGCCACACCTGCACGCCGGCCAGGGTGGCGAAGGCGGCGGCGGGCTCCGCACCGTTCAACGCACCGCGAGCACCGGCCAGGGTTTCGACCACCACCGTCACGGCAACACCACGTGCGACTGCCGCCGTGAGCGCGGCCAGCAGCGGCGGGTAGGGCTTGGCGGAATACGTCATCAGCAGCAGTTCCGCTTGGGCCTCCGCCACCAGGTCGACCAGCACCTGGGCGGTGGCGCGGACCGGCACCGGGTGGGTGCTCGGTCCACTCCACACCGACTCGATCCGTACCGCTGCCGACCGCTGCGCGTGGCCGGCGGCCAGCCCGCGCAGGTAGGCCGCCGCCTCCGCGCCGGGCAGGCCCGAGGTTCGCTGAGCAGCCAGTACCGCCCCGGCCGCCTCGGCGAAGCCGGGCACCGGTACGGCGTGCCGGACGGCCTGCTCCGGCGAGCCGTCCCCGAGGCGGTCGGCCAGCACCCGCAGGTGTCCCGGGCCGAGCCGGTGCACCGCGGTCTCGGCCGCGGCCTCGAACGCCGGGTGCCAGCTCACGCCGGCACTGCGCTTCGCTCCGTGCCGCCATGAGGCACCAACGCACGGTGCTGATGGTTCGCTCGCCGGCGCCCGCTCATGGCAGCTCGGGGAAGAGCGCCAGCTCCGGCTGGTCGATCGGTACAACGAACCGCCGGTCCAGGAACCGGTTGCCACGTTCACAGGTCGTCTCCGAGACAAAGAGGCAGACGTGGCAGGCGGCCCCGTGCAGGAAGTCCTCCGGATGGTGCGGGAGTCGCTCGGCGCAGAGCGGATCCGAGGAGCAGTGCATGGCGTCGGTCAAGGCACGGCGGGTGAGGCGGACCAGGTCGTCGTGCTCGGCGAGCGACACCAGGCCACCGAGCGTTCCCTCGGCGTCCGGCACCGCCGTGTAGATGAGGATGCCGGCCCGCTGCGGGTCTTCCGGCGTGCCGGTGTAGATGCGTTCTGACAGGCTGGCCGAGCTGTAGCCGCATTCCAATGCGATGGTACGGATCAGCAGGTGCGACAGGGTGTGCAGGGCGAAGTACCGTTCCCCCGGCCAGTGCCTCATCCGGTCGAAGCCGCCCCGGATACGCCCGGAGTAGCGGCTCTCCCGGAACCGCCCGTACGCCTCCCGGTGCGTCTCCATGGTCTCGGTATCGGTGACCCGGTGCTCCCAGTCGACCAGCAGGTCCTCGGGGAGACGTAGAAAGATGCCCTCGCCTCGTACCTCGCTGGCCGGTACCCACTCAGGGGTGGCCCGGGACAGGGGTGCCCGCTGCACAAGGTCGGGGTCCATCGGGTCGGGAGCGTCGAGACGGGTGAAGCCGACGAGCGCCCGGACCTCGCGCAGCCGCTCGGCGTGGATGACGTCGGCGTAGATCTCCTTCAGCTCGCCCGGCACGCCGTTCGGGTCCCGGCGCAGCGTGAAGTCAGGGGTGGCGGGCGGCAGTTCCCGAGACGAGAAGATCTCCCACTCCGGTGTGTGCAGGTCCGGGTAGCCCTTCTCGTCGTCGTCAGCCTTCGGACCGTTGCGATGCCGCTCGGTGGCCGCCCAGATCTGCTCGTCGGTCCACTCCTCGAACTCCCGTTCCACCAACGGAACCGCTTTGCGGGCCCACTTGAGGAACGCGAGACTCTCCATTCCCTCGAAAGTCGACCAGTGCCGTTCCACCTTGGTCTGCAGCTCGCTGGCACCGGTGCGCGGCACCGCCAACGCGGACAACGTCTGCGCGAACCACTGGTTGGAGGCGCCGACCACCAGCAGCTTCAGCTTGCCGGTGCACTCCCCCGGCTCGAAGTCGCCGAGGTGGGCGCGGCGGCTTCGGCAGCGGGGCAGCTTCTCCGCACCGCGCTGGCCGAGCACCTCCTTCATGTTGCGGCGTGCGCCGCACGGCACGCACCGGATCTCCACGTTGGCGCCGAGGTTGCCGCCCCGGTCATCCATCCGCAGCTTCGGGTGGCTGACGTTGGGACACCCGCCGCCCTGGTGCACGTACTGCACGTACGGGAAGTCGTCGAGGTGGCTGGCGGTGCAGGCCAGCACGAACCGGGCAGCCACCGCCATCGGCCGCCGACCGGCCTTCTTCCGCCCGCAGACCGTGTGGAAGAACCGCGCCTCGTGCGGCTTGCGGGCCTTCGAGTTCTCGAACCCGAAGACCCCTCCGTCGATGGGGGCCAGTTCGTCGCAGGCAGTGCAGCGCAGCCAACCGGGGAAGGGCGTGATCGGCACACCGACCTTGGCCCCCGGGCCGTTGGGCTGCTGGTCGGCGCCCTCGATCCACGGCGCCGGCCGCAGCTCCTTCACGGACTTCTGGTTGAGCAGCTTGCGTACGGCGGCGAGCAGCCGGGGCTCTTCGATCGGCTCCCACTCCGGCACGGCCTGGTGGTTCCAGTCGTCGAGGCCCCGCACCAGCACGGAGAAGTTCGGCAGGTCGACGATCGCGCCGACGCCGGTGGTGAACATCAGGTGGCTGGGGCGCACCGACCCGACCCGCCGGAAGTGCCTGCCCGCCATCAGTTCCCCTTCCCCGCGAGAGTCGACTCGCCCAACTCGTCCCCGTCCGGCAGATCCTCGTCCCGCACGTCGTCAGTGGGCGGCGGGCCGAACGACCACTCCGGTGCCCCGTACTGCGGGTCGAAGATCTTGTCGCCGGCCGGCAGGACCAGGTTGATCTCGTTCTCGGTCTCCCGCATGGACTGCCCGACGGTCAGGTCGGTCCACCGCTCGCCGCCCGCCACCGTGAGCAGCCCGGCGAGCTTCTGCTGCTTGAAGGTGCCCTCCGCGTAGCCGAGCCGAGTGGAGCCGGTCTTCCGTTTGCTCCACTCGTCCCGCAGCCGGTTGATCCGCTCAAGGAGGTAGTCCCGGCCGCGGTCGCCGGCGATGTCCTCGGCCCGCTGGAGGAAGCGGTCAATGACTCGCTGCACCTCCGGTCCGTGGAGGGGCACATCGTGCGCGTCCGTGTTCCGGGAGAAGCCGTCCTCCGCGTTGCGGACGGCCGCGACGAGGGTCGCGGTGGTCTGCCGGTCCAGCGCCCGCCGGGTGTACGGGGTGACTGACAGCGCCTCCACCTGCCGGTAGAAGGTGGCGTGGTAGTACTCGAAGTCCTCGTAGTGCGCGAGGTCCCGGGGCCGGGTCCAGTTGTAGAGGGTGACCACCAGCCCGGGCCGGCGCGCGTCCCGGCCGACGCGGGAGGACGCCTGGATGTACTCGGCCGTGTTCTTCGGCTGGCCGGTGACCACCATGAGGCCGAAGCGGGACACGTCCACACCGACCTGGAGCATCGAGGTGGCGAGTACCGCGTCGACCGGAAGCTGGCCCTCGTTCTGCCGCTTGTAGAAACGGTCGGTCACCGGGTGCAGGTTGAGCCGCGGGTTGGAGGCGGTCTTGGCCTTCATGGCCTCCCGCATGTCCTCGACGATGGCCTTGCGCCGGGCGGTCGTGTCGATCTCCGGGTCGAAGCCGATCTCCAGCCGCTTCAGCACCTCGCTGATGTCGCCGGACGAGATCCGGGACGTCAGCTCCTGCACGTTGAGCATGCTCGGGCCGGCGAGCCGATCGGAGAGGTCCTTGCGCCGGCCGTGCGTGCGGACGCGGGTGGTCACGTCGTCGTCGAGCAGGCGGCGCATGCCGGCCAGCTCGCGGGTGGCGCTGAAGTAGCCCACCGTCGTCATGTACGGGTCGGCGGGCTTGCCGTACCTGTCGAACAGGGTCTGCCCGGCGAGCAGCAGGATCTCCGCGACCCGGATCTCGGCGGACTTCATCCGTACGCCGTGGGCGCAGACACCGAGGTACCGGCGGCCGGGGTTCGCGACGGTGACCGGCACCTGCTCGCTGAAGAACGTGTCGGTGATGTCGATGACCGGCGGCGGGAACACCGCCAGGTCCCGCCCGAAGACGCCGAGCACCTGCTCCCGGGCCCGCTTCGTCGTGGCCGTGGACGCGACGATCTTCGGCCCGGCCTCGCCGCCGTTCGGCAGCGGCCAGGTGCAGAGCTGGTCGACGGCCGCCTCGAAGAGGCCGACCACGGTGCCGAGCGCGCCCGAGATGAGGTGCAACTCGTCCTGGATGATCAGGTCCGGCGGACGCAGCCGGATCACCGGCTGGCTGGTGACCGCCTCCAGGCTGCCCTTCTTGTTGTGTCGGTTGCTGCAGCCGGTGCGCTGGTCGAGGTCGTCGTGCCGGTAGCCGTGCCGGGGGCAACGCGTGCGCACCCGCCCGAAGAGCAGACCGGCGAACCCGCGCCACGGGAGCTGGGCGAGCTTGTCGACGGTGGCAATGACCAGGCTGGGGGCGTACCGGTAGATCTCCTCGTCGACGGTGAGGATCGGCAGGCCCTCGGTGCTGCGGGTGCGGGAGAACGGGCAGGCGTCGACGCCCTCGGCCTCGGCGCAGAAGAGCAGGACGCGGCGCAGGTCCTCCTTCGGCTCCAGGTCGCGCTCGGCGCGCAGCTTCGACCCGCACCACGGGCAGCTCAGCGTCTGGAGGACGTTGGTGAACTTGCCGTGCCCGGCCTCGCGCGCCTCGGCGATCTGCTCGGCCGCCTCGTCGAACCAGTTCGGTGAGACCCCACCGCCGACCCACAGCCCGATGCGGAACGGCTCGGTGCCCCAGGTGCGCTCGGCGCGCTGGCGCAGCACCTCGGCGGCGCAGATCAGCGCGGCGGCCCGCTGGAACTGCTGCGCGGTGAGCAGCCGCAGCGTGTAGCGCATGAGCACGGCGACGCCGGCCTCCCCGCTGCGGGCGTCCGCGCCGGAGCCGACCACGCCCTGAAGCCGGCGGATGGCGAAGGTGAACGCGGTCAGACCCAGGTACGCCTCGGTCTTGCCACCACCGGTCGGGAAGAAGAGCAGGTCGACGGTGGCGGCCCGCTCGGGGTGCGCCGGGTCGGTCAGCGACGGCAGGTTGAGCAGCACGAACGCGAGCTGGAAGGGCCGCCAGGACGCGGCGGCGGCGCCGCGCGCGTCGATGGCGGCCTTGGCCTCCGCGTACGTCAGGCCCTCTTCCTCCCGGAGCCGGGCGACCTCGCTGTGGCGACGTTGCAGCGCCATGGCCTCGTTGGCGAACCGGAACGCGGCGAGCGCGTCGGCGTGCTTGTCCGCCTCCGGGTTCGTGAGCAGCGCGATCCCGGCGCGGATCCGCTTCGCCGCCTTCTCGGCGTTCATGACGGCGGTCTGGGCGGCCTCGCGGAGCGCCTCGGGCAGGTCGGGGATCTTCGCGGCCTCGTCGTCGAGCCAGGCTTCGTACCCGTCGGCGAGCGGCGCCAGCCCGGTGCGGAGCCGGTCGATGTCGGCGGCGGCGAGGGCGTCCATGGACAGCTCGACACCGGCGAGCGGCCTGCCCTTGCCCACCGGGGCGACGGTAGCGGGGACGTTGTAAGTGGGCAGCCAGGTGGTGAAGAGCATGTGGGCGCAGCGCTCGCCGTCGCGCACCCAGGGGTGCACGGCAACGTTGCGGCCGGAGGCGTAGCGGCGCTGTGACCGGTAGAGCAGCCGCAGGTGCGCCTCCTCCAGGTCGTCACCGGTTCCCTTCACCCCGTCGAGCGGGTCGTCGATCGGCAGGAAGACGGCGGCGTGGCCGTCCAGCGCGGTCACCGTCAGCGCGGACTGGAAGAGCCAGGCGGTATCGGCGTTGCTCTCCGGCTCGACCTGGGTGTTGATCAGCACGAGCTGCACCACCCGCTGCCCGTCGCGCGGCCGGACCTCGACGGAGAGGTGCACCCCCGGGTCGTCCTGACTGGGGACGGTGAGCGGGATCCGGTACGAGGTCTCGCCGTCGAGCCGAACCTCCTTGTTGTAGGAGACCGGTTCCCGGTACCAGACGCGGCGCTTCTTGCCCTTCTCGTCCTCTGACTCGCGCAGGTCGTAGCGGCCCCACTCGGCGGTCACCGCCAGCACGTCGGTGTCGCCGGCGACGGCGAAGGACAGCCCCATCGAGGAGGCCCACATCTTGCCGAGGTTCTGCGGCGTGACCACATCCGGCAGCTCAGCCTCGCTGCCGTCGCCCTGGACGGCCGCGTCCACGTCCTGCACCTCGGACGATTCGCGGCGCTCGGTACGCGGGCGCTGCTTCGGGCCGAGCATGCCAACGAGGTAGCGCTCGCGCGGGCCCATCGCGCCGGGGCGGAACTCCTCGTGCTCGCCGTCCCACGGGCCGAGCAGGTCCCGCCCGATCAACTCCTCCAGCTCGTCGCGGACCTGGTAGGACGTGACGTCGGGGAACGTCTGCGGTACGTCGAGCGCCGGAATCAGCGCCGACGGATCCTGACCCTGGTCCTCCGCCCCGGACAGGGATAGCGCCTGCTGCTCGCCGCGAGGATGCGGGAAGAGTCCTCCCTGCGCGTCAACCGTCACGAGGACCTCCTCATCTTGGGAATGTGCTGTTGGCAGCAGTCGCTGACATCAGTCCGTAGCTGGCTCCAGGACCGGTTGGTGCCCACGGGCTTGTGGACACAGCCCAGCGCGACCGCCTTGTCGAACAAGGCCGGGGCGTCAGACTCGCGGTAGGGGCGTCCGGATTTACTTACCGACCGCATCAGAACCTTCTTCGGGTCGGCGATCGACCCGGTGTCCCGATTCCGGTACTGCGCCGGCACCTTCCAGGACGAGACCATGCCAGCCAGCGCATCCGGGAAGAGCAGCAGCCACGCCTCCATCTCCTCAACGGATAGGACGTAGTGTGCCGAGCCGAGCGCATCGATCAGCGCCTTCTGCACACGAAGGCGCACGGTGTTGTAGTTGTCGCCGTCGGTACGGTCGAGATCCTCATGGACGAAAACGCAGGCCAGCTCGGCATTCTCCCGGGACGCCCGGGCCCGCGCCTTCTTGGCCAGCACGTCGACCCGAGCCGCAAGGGTGCCCTGAGTAGCGTCGCGCAGCCGGACCTTGTCGTTGATCTCGACGATCCGCCCGCGCATCTGCGGGCAGAGCTCCTCCAGCAGGATGCGCAGACTCTTCCGGTCGTTGCTGTCCTCACCGGCGAGCACGACGACGGGTTTACGGGTTGCTCGGACAGACGTGCCACCTCGCCGGTTCACAGGTCACCACCGAGAGCCCCAGAGAACCACAGGTCGCCCAACGGAAGGCCTTCGCTCTCCGTGACAATCCGATCGATTTCCTCGACCGTGACGGCCGGGATGGCGGATGAACCGTCGTTACGGCGCTCGCAGACGATCAACTCCTCGGGCTCCAGGCGGTCAGCCAGGGCCGGGGAATGGGTGGCGATCAGGAACTGGGTACGGTCGCTCGCCTCCCGCAGCCGCTCCACCAGTAGCTCCAGCGCCTGCGGGTGCAGTCCGTGGTCGATCTCCTCTACGCAGGTGAGTGCCGGCGGGTTCGGGTCATAGAGCAGCGCCAGCAGGCCGAGCAGCCGGATGGTGCCGTAGGAGGCGTCGGCGATCTGCGTGTGCCGCCGGAGCCCGCGTTCGTGCAGCACGATAACGACCTCGCGGGCCGCGCCCGACGGGTAGTCGAAGTCGATGTCGTCGAGCTGCGGCAGCACCTCCATCGCGTCCTCGACCAGCCGCTGCCACGCTCCCTCGTCTCGGCTGCGCAGGTTCAGCAAAAAGCCGGCCAGGTTCGCCGCGTCATCGTCCAAGACCTCCCGATCGGTGCGCGGAAATCGCGACGGCCGACGGGCTGCGTCGACCCGGACGTCAAACACCCGGAAGGAGGCGAGGCGCTTCGCCACCGTGCTGACCTCGGTGCCGCCCCGATCGTCAGAGAGCCGGGGCAAGGTGGACAGGCCGCTACTCAGCGCGCTGATGCCGATCTCCCGCTCAGTGGACTCCGCTCGGTCCTTGCTGATCCCGACAACGCTGACCTTCTGACCGCTGATGGTGATGCGCCGGCCGCGGCCCTGGGTGCGCTTGAACTGGAAGGACTCCCGGCGTGACAGCCCGCCACCACGCAACCGCGTGACCCGCAGCGCGTACTCATCAGGGGCACTGCGGCTGCTATGCGTCGTCCAAGTCGCCTTCAATTTGATCTGGATATGCGACGGAGGCTTCTCGCCACCCCAGAAACGCACTTCCCCAAAGCCGCCGCGCAGGTCCAGCGCAGGCTGCAGGTCGGTGCGGATCACGTCAGCGAGGAACCGGAACACCTCGAGGACGTTCGTCTTGCCAGCGCCGTTGGGCCCGACGAGTACATTGAGCGGACGCAGCGGCAGGGACACCTTCCGCAGGCTGCGGAAGTTCTCCACCTCAACCCCGATGAGTCGCTTTTCCATGCTTCACCTCCTTCGCGTCATCCTTCACCAACGCCGGGTCCGTCGATTGCTCATCGTCGCGGCCCTCGCCCGCGTCGAGCCGTTGTTCACGCCGCCTCACGCCACCACCTGCCGAACAAGCTCGGCAACACCGACCACGATCGCGCCGCCGACGGCGATGACAGCCGCGCACCCGCTCTTCTTGGCGGCAGTCGGCATCACCGGCTCCCTGTTGGGGGCGGCGGGCACGGTAATTCGAATCGTGTGAATCTCGTCCCAGTCCTCCTGTCGCTCGACGAACATCGCGTGGTACTCGGCGGCTGTCAGCTCACGTGGGCGCCAGAACTCGTGCCACTCCGGACGAGCGGGCCGGGTTGCTGCTACCTGTTCGGCGGCGAGCCGCTTAGCGACCTGCTCACCGCGTAGATCGGTGAACAGCCCGCCGCGAACCTTCGTCACCTCGCCCTCCAGGAGCTTTCGCGCTTGATCGGGCGACACCACGTCGACACCGGCAGCAAGGGCCTTGGCGATCCGCGGATCGTTCTCCGCGGCACCGTCGCAGATGGCCAGCCGGACCGTCTTGGTGAGGTTGACCGCGACCTTCGCCCCATGCTCGACGGCGAAGTCGACCACGTCGGTGACGGCGGCCGAATCGCCGACCGACATGATCCGCCAACTCTTCAGCGGTCCGTTGCTTCTGGCGCGGTTCGCGGAGGCGGCCTCTTCCAGGTCGCTGATGAGATGCGACGCCGCAAGCTCCTTCGCCGCGCGATGCAGCTCTCTGAGTTCCGCCGACGTCACCACGCCGTCTGCCTCGGCCCGTGCCCGAGCCCCGGCCAGGAACTCCTCATGAACCTGACGTGCCGTGGTCTGGGTCAGGCCGGCGCGGGCGGCGAGGACCGCAAGCTGGTTGGCCTCCTCGCCGACGATCCGGCTATCCGCGAGCGCGTGGGCGAGCAGCGCCCGATAGTCACGAAGCCCGTCCGGGCGCGGCTGTGGGGAGTACGCCATGCGCGGCAGCCGTGCCGTCAACGTAGCGAGCCACCCTTCGCTGCCCTTGCGGAGCCCAACGGCTCGCGGGGCGATGACGCCGCTGCGCGGCAGCCGAGGCAGCGGCGCGGACGGCGGCCCCAGCCAGTACAGCGGCTGCGGTGCCTCCGCGATGAGCTTCGCGAGCATCGCGGCGAGGGCCCTCGCATTGCCGAGCGCGGAGTGCAGCGGCGCCGGCCACTCGTCGGTGATGAGGTTGGCGATGTTCTCCAGCTTGTAGCCCCACCGGTCGAGTTGGACCCGGGAGGTGACAAGCGAACAGAGCCCCGGAACCTGCGCGAGGGTGACGTTCAAGCGGCCGAACTCGGCGACCAGGAACTTTTCCTCGAAGTCCAGGTTGTGACCCACCACGACGGAGTCGCTCAGGTAGGCCAACACATCCCCCGCGATGTCCTGGAACCTTGGGGCATGCTGAACATCCGTGTTCGTGATCCCGTGGAACTCGTCGTTACTGATCCGCAGTCCAGGGTTGATCAGCGTCGAGTACTCATCGAGGACGACGCCGTCGCCGCGCATCCGAACGATCCCAACCTCGCAGGCGCGAGAACCCTGCTTGGGATGCAAACCGGTGGTTTGCAGATCCAGAATGGCGAACGTCAGGGCTCGCGGGTCGACGCCGCGCTGGCGGGTGAGTTGACCGCGGACGAACACGGGGGGCTACCTCCGGACGAGGGGCTAGAGCTAGAACAGGCCTGCCTGGGCGGACTTGGCCTTGCGGCCGGTCTTCTTCTTGTCGTGCAGCCCGCGCGCCTCTTCCTCGGCGTAGCGCTGGTGGTTCAGTTCCAGCAGCCGATCGAGGATTTCGCGCTGGACGGCAGTGCCGATGGTGTAGCGGGTATATGCACCGGCCTTGTGGAAGCCGTGGTCGAGGCCCTGCTTCACAAGGTCGTTCCAGCCGTACGCTCGGAAGGTGGCCTCGTCGATGTCGCGGTGGATGCGCCGCAACTCCACGATGCCCTCGTCCTGGCAGGCCGGATCGAAGACTAGGTTGTACGTGGCGGTGAGCCCGGCCTGTCGGCTCAGCATTACATTCCGGCGGTACGCGTCGAGGTGCCCGCCCAGCGCTCGCAGTTCCGGCGTCAACTCCGGCAACGCAAACGTCTCGAACACATCAGATGGCGAGTAGTTGAGATCCGCCTTCATCGTCGAGCTACGGCTAGCAGCCCACCAGTAGTGGGGCCCGCTCGACAGAAGCGCCAGCATCCCGGTGTCATCCGTCGCAAAGACCGCCAGCTTGTGCGCGAACACCTGACGGGTCTGCACGAGCATCGGCATGACAGTCTTGCTCACCAGAGTGATCGCCACGACCCGCTCCAGCTTCGCTATGGCTGCCTGCATCTCAGGTCGAGGCCGGAGATAGCGCCACCAAAATTCTCGTGCACCTCGATCTTTGCTTTGGTCCCGTTCCGGCTTGACCAGGCGCCTGACCTGGTCGTAGCAGTCCGGATAGGTCTGCGCCCCGGCTTCGTTCCAGTCATGGAAGTTGATGACCCAGCGGCTCGCCGAGCCGTCCGGGCGTGAGTTCAGGTCCTGCCCGTTGAGATACGGGAAGAGGACATTCCGATTGCGATTGTCTCTGGCTATCAGCGCGGCGGCTGCCTCCGGCACCATTGTGAAGCCCAGCCCCAGAATGATCGAGCCCTGGAAGGAGATGCCGGCGTTGCTCTGGAGGCGGTGCGGGTTGCCCGTCACCCGTGATTCGACGTCGAGCGATGGAGTGATGCCGGCAACCGCCATCCCGTCGGCACGCCGCTCAGCTCTGTCGCCCATGTCTGCTCGACTTGTCCAAACGGCGCAGAACTCCAGCGCCGCCGACTGTGACGGCCACGGCCTACTCTTGATCGCCCGGCGGATGGTGACCTTACCGGCGACAATCTGATCGAGACCCACCTCGCGGGTGTCGCCTTGGGCTAGGGTGTTGGTGGCGATCAATCCGGTCTGCCCGCCGGGGTTGAGCAGGTCGTGCCCCCGGAGCAGGAAATAGGCGACCAGATCAGCGCTACCCCGGACATTCCGGCCGATCGCGCTAATCAACCACTCGCGGTAGGCCGGGCCCAACGCGCCGGTGAGCTTCTGACCGCCGAGGAAGGGTGGGTTGCCGATGATGGCGTCGAAGCCGCCTTGCTCGAAGACCTCGGGGAACTCCAGGGGCCAGTGCAGCGGGTCCCGGCCGAACCCGCTAGCCGGCCGGTCGAAGGCCAGCCACGACCGTGCCTGCTCGACCAACGGGTCCACGTCGCCGCCGCGCGCCAGCTGCTGGGCCAGCGTGCCGACCCGCTCGGCGATGACAACCGGGTCCTGGCCGCGCTTAACCGAGGCGAGCGACGCACCGACGACCAGGTCGGCGTATGCGTCGGCCCGCCGCCGCACCTCCCGAGCCTCTTCGAGCAACCGCCGCTTCTCCGCCAGGTGCACCTGGTCATCCGGCAGCGCGGCGAGCCGCCGCCGCAGCTCCAGGGCCTCGGACAGCTCCCGGTCCAGCCGTAGGTCACGCCCGCCACTCTCGGCGGACACCGGCCGGTTGCCAAGACCAAGCAGCGAGTCGCCCGCGACCAGGCGGTCGTCGAGGAAGGTGAAGGGGCGCTGCGGGTCCATCGACACCAGCCAGAGCGACAGCTTCGCCATCTCCACGGCCATCGGATTGATGTCCACCCCGTACAGGCAGTGCTCGATGACCTGCCGCCGCGCCTCGATCACCAGCGGGTCATCGTCGGCGTCCACCGCCCGGTCGACGCCGCGCTGCTGGTAGGCGACCGCCCTCTCGTTGCCCTCTCGTGACCACGCCTCGATCAGATGCCCGGCCAGGTAGCGGGCCGCCGCAACGAGGAACGCAGCCGAGCCCATGGCGATGTCGGCGATCTTGAGGGACAGGATCTCCTCGCTGGACTTGGGCTTCCACTGCGACTTGTCCGCCGTCTGCAACGGCCCGGGATCGTAGACCAGCGGCTCCAGCGCCCCCTCGACCACCTCCTCGGCAAGGAAGCGCGGGGTGTAATGGGTGCCGGTGTTGCGCCTTAGCGCGGACTCGGTGACGAAGAGCGCCCCGGGCAAGATCACCACGGGCAGGCCCCGCAGGTCCTCACGGAGGAGGCCGACGATCGGCAGCAGCCGCTCGGAGAGCTGGTAGTCGCCACCGGTAACGGCGAGCAGCTTCTTACGGGCCTCCTCGCGCTCCACCCCGTCGAGCCGCGTCAGCTTCTTCGTCAGCGCCGCCACCGACCCGATCTTCGAGTCCTTGTACTTCTCCGCGAGCGCCTTGGCCAGCGCTGGCACGTCGGGGTGCCGCTCACGCAGGACCTCCAGGTCGGCGAGCGCGACCTCATCCTCCAGCCCTTCCTTACCGATCAGCCCGACCGTCACATCCTGCGCCCGGAAGCCCTCGAAGGAGAGCAGGCCCTCGTAGACGTACCCGATCTGCTCGACGTCGAGGGTGCGGAAGCTGACCGTGCGGCGCTCACGAGACCGACCGGTGCCGACCTCGACGTACTGCACCGAGCGCAGCATGTGCAGCACGGTCCGGTCGTCGATGGTGAGCGGCAGCCACGCGTACTGCTTCGGGTCGAAGAGCGATCCGTCGTGGCCGTGCAGCTTGAGGCGGGGGTGGTCGATGCCGTGGTAGACGGCGTTGAACAGGGCGAGCAGCCGGTGCCAGGCGGCGGAGCTGTGCTCCAGGTCCTCCTCGCTGCCCTCGGTGACCCGCTGTTCCAGCTCGGCGCACAGCCGTCCGGCCGAATACGCCGTCGCATACAGCTCGTTGTCGGCGGGGAGCAGCTTGCGCTCCTCGGCGAAGAGCAGGAAGACGATGCGCATCATCACCGAGACCGCGCCGCGGTAGACCTCGTGCGCCTCCTGCTCTGCCAGGCCACGCCCGCCGGTCTCCCGCTCGCGTACGTCGATCCGGCCGATCGCGGCGACGAGCAGCTCGACCGCCTGGCGGACCTGGACGCCGAGCGCCTCGGTGATCTCCTCCTGGCTGCCCAGGCTGTCCCGCAGCAGCGGCACCAGCCGCTCGCCGTCGGGGACGCCGAAGAACCGGCGGCGGGACAGCAGCGACGCGAACGCCCGCACCACGTCCCGCTCGGCCGCCTCCGGCCACGAGACGGCGTCGAAGGTGGCGGTGGTGGTGACGCCGCCCCGCGGTGCCCAGACCAGCGTCCACCAGCGGCCGTCGGTGGCGAGGCCCAGCTCGATGTTGTGGTGCCGGCACAGGTGGGCGAGCCGGTCGGCGGGGGTGGCGGCCCAGGTGGAGTCCTTGATGCGCGCGGCCGGCTGCTGGCCGGGCGGGCAGACCATGCCGAGCAGCCGTACGCTGTCCGGCTTGACCTCCTCCCCCGGCTCGACCAGCACGAACGACGGACGCAGCTCGGTGTCGTGCTCCGCGACCGTGTGGGCGAGCGTGTCGAGGCCGTCCTCGTGCAGCGTGTCGCCCCAGCCGAGCAGCTCGCCCAGCACGTACCCGATCCAGGTCTGCTGGCCCCCGGCGGCGTCGGCCTGCCAGGTGGTGTGCTCCTGGCGCAGCTGCTCCCGGGTCTTCTTGTCGAGGGCGTCGAGGGTGGGCCAGGTGCGGCGCAGCACCGGCAGGCTGAGGAACGGGCCGTTGACGTCGACCAGGCTGAGCCAGTTGCGGTGCTGCTCGGCGCCGTCGGGGGCGGGGCGACGGAAGGTGCCGCTCATCGGGTGGCCTCCCGCTTCGGTACGACGAAGACCACGGCGACCGGGAACCGGTGGGGCTTCGGGTCGCGGTAGCGGGCGGCGACGGCGTCGAGTTCGCGGTCGCGCTCGGCTTCGAGGGCCGACAAGCGTTCCTCCCAGGATTGGCGGTCCTTGCGGTACTGGGCGAGCTCTTCCTTGCTCTTGCTCATCGCGACGAGCTGCTCCGGCGTGAAGAAGGAGTCCTGCCCGTCGCTGCCCTCCTCGGGCGTCGCGAGAGCGCCGCGCAGGGTGGCGGCGAACTGGTCGAGGTTGTGGATGATGCGCTGCCGGTCGGCTTCCAGGCGCTGCTTCAGCTTCCGGTCCAGCGCTTCCTGCCGGGTGTTGGTCCGCCAGTCGATCGCGGCGAGCAGGCCATCCTTGATCCGGGGCCAGCGCTCGGCGAGCCGGGCCTCGACGACCCGCGAGGCCGGTGTGCCGGTGGTGAGGGCCCGGTCGAGGACGCCGCCGAGGGTGGTCAGGTTCTCCAGGCGGCGGAAGCGGCCCTGCTCGGGTGCCCAGCCGCCGGCGTAGAGGACCTCCTCGTGCAGCCGGACGCCGTCGGCGCCGACCAGCACGAACCGGGAGTACGCGCCGACCAGCACGTCCTCCAGCGTCGGGTCGTCGCTGACGACGGCGGTGACCCGGTGCAGGCCGATGTCGGGGTTGGAGACGGCGGCGCGCAGCAGCCGGGTCGACATCGCGACCAGTGGGTGGTTGAGGTGGGCGAGGACGATGCCGTCGCGGTCCACCTTGGCCACCTGCGGGTCGAAGGTGACCGGCAACTGGCGGGCCGGCTCGTTGTCGTCCTGGAGCTTGGCGGTGAGGCCGGCGTTGGCGCGTTGCCAGGAGCCGGTCAGCGGCGGCACGGCGTAGAGGCCGTCGACGAGATGCCTGTCGTCGACGTGCCGTTCCAGCCGCTGCTGGCGGGCCAGTTCCAGAGCGGTGTCGACGACGCGCTTGACCGCGGGCGGGGTGATGCCGAGTTCCTCGACGGTCTTGTCCAGGTCGGCCCGGAGCCGCCGGACCTGCTCCCTCAGGTTGGATTCGGTCGGCAGGGTGCCGCCGGCCTTGCCCTTGCCAGCCTTGTCGATGTCCACGCCGACCTGCTCGCCGAGCATCCGGCGCTGCACCGCCTCAGACAGAACCGCGTTGACCGAGCCGAGGTCCGCTTCCATGTCGGCGACCTTCTTGGCGACCCGGGACAGGAACTCCAGGTCGGCTTCGAACGAGTCGACGGGCTTGCCGAATCCGGTGCCGACGAAGTGCTGGATCTCGGGGTTGACCGTCTGCCCGTACCGGTCGATACGGCCGATCCGCTGCTCCAGCTTGTTGGGGTTGAACGGGATGTCGTAGTTGACCAGCCGGTGGCAGTGGTTCTGCAGGTCGATGCCCTCGCTGGCCGCGTCGGTGGCGAGCAGGATGCGCACCGGCCGCTCGGCGGGGTGCGCCTGGAAGGCGAGGCGGATCTGTTCCCGCTCGTCGGTCGGCGTGCCGCCGTGCAGGAGCGCGAGCCCCTCGCCCCCGAGGCCCTCCTGCCGGAGCAGGTCCGTCAGCCATGACTGGGTGTCGCGGTATTCGGTGAACACGACGACGCGCTCGTTGGTCCAGTGCCGGCCGTCGGGCTTGCAGATCGCGGTCAGATAGTTGATCAGCTCACGGGCCTTCGCGTCGGGCTGCGCCTCCTTGGCCTCCGCCCAGTCGAGCATCTTCTGCAGCAGAGCGGTCTCGTCCGAGGTCGGGTCCGGCTGCATCGGCCGGACGCGGTTGAGGGCGTCGTCCTCGGCCTCGGCGAGTTGCTCGTCGTCGTAGGTGGCGAGGTCGTCCAGGAACTCGTCCATCCACTCCGGCACGTCGTCGCCGGCGGCCAGACTGGGCGAACCCTTCCTGGTTGCCAGGGTGTCGAGGTAGACGCGGACGGTGTGGGCGAAAGCGGCCGGGCTGGAGAAGAGCCGCTTCTTGAGCAGCAGGGTCACCAGGTCGGTGGCCTTGCGGCCGCGCTGCGAGTTGAGCCGCTTGCGCCGCAGCTCGGCGAACTCGGTGAGCAGCGCATGGACCTGCCGCTCGTCGTCCGGGTACGCGACCGGGATCGCCGACGCCTTCCGCTCCACGAACCGCGCGGTGCCGTCCGGGTTCTCGATGTCGCGCTTAAGTCGGCGTACGACGGTGTCCTTGACCGCGGCCTGGTCGGGTCGGACGCCGCGAGCGAACCGCTGGTTGTCGAGGATCTCGAGCAGGGCGGTGAAGGACGCCTGGTAGCCGTTGTGCGGGGTGGCCGACAGGAAGAGCCGGTGCGTGAAGTGCGGGGCGAGGCGCCGGATCAGCTTGGTCTGCTGCGAGTCGACCGCGTAGACCTGCTTCGGCGCGGCCGGCGCGACGTGGTGCGCCTCATCGAGGATAAGCAGGTCGAACGTACGCGGATACGTCGGCCCGTCGGCGGGCAGCACCTCGTCGAGCAGGCGCTGCGCCTTCTGCCCGCGCAGCCAGGGCAGGCTGACGATGCTCAGCGGGTAGACCTCGAACGGGTTCGCCGCCGAGCCGTGGCTGCGACGGACGGCCGCGCAGCGCTCGGAGTCGATGATGGTGAAGTCGAGGCCGAACTTCTCGGCCATCTCGTCCTGCCACTTCAGCGTCAGGCCGGCCGGGCAGACGATCATGATGCGGCGGGCGCGGTGCCGCAGCAGCAACTCCTGGGCGACCAGGCCGGCCTCGATGGTCTTGCCCAGGCCGACGTCGTCGGCGAGCAGCAGGTTGACGCGGGGCGCGTCGACGGCGCGGGCGACCGGTTCGAGCTGGTAGTCCTCGATGGCGACACCGGAGCGGAACGGCGCCTGCAGCGTCTTCACGTCTGCCGAGGTGACGGCCGACCAGCGGACCGCGTCGAGGAAGGCGGCCAGCCGCTGCGGCGAGTCGAACTTGCCCTCGACCACGTCGGGCAGCGAGCCGCTGGGCAGCACCTGCCGGCCCGGTTCGACCTCCCAGATCACGTCGAGGGTGTGGCCATAGCGGCCGTCCTCGACGCTCTGCAGGTTGACCAGAGTGCTGTGCTCGCCCTCGTGCAGGTCGCTGACCACCCACCGCTGGCCGCGTACCGCGACCAAGGCGCCGATCGTCGGCTTTGCCGTCGTCACGCTCGGCATCGTTCCCCCGTTGTTGGTTCGCTTACTCGAATCCGACCCGCACCGTACGCCCGCGCTGACGGGGGCCGGAGTCCGCCGAAAGGCTTGTTTGTTCACTTCACAACCCCGGCAGCGAATAGGAAGGAAATCACTCCACTGCCGTCCCGTCAATCGGACTCGTCAGTCAGTTACGCGACACTGTCGCGCCGGGCGGTCGCCGGGCCTGCCTCGGAAGAGCAGCAGCGAAGCACGTTCCGGTAGTCGCAGGGTTGCTCCCCCGCCCGGTCGTTCGGGTTCACGCTCACTTCCCACCGCCCTCGGGCCGAAGGGTGCCGGCGGCCAGTCCGTCCGCGGTGAGCCGCACCAACTCGGCACTGAGCGAACGCACCTCCGCGACAGCCGATTCGAACCTGACGAGCCGTTGGAAGACCTCTCCAAGCGCCCTCTGTTCCTCCAGTGGCAGCCGCCGGATCTGGGCGCGCCGGATGTCGATTCGGGTGCCCGACAGGCTCGTCGTCTGCTTGTCGTTGACCGAGCTGTGCAACTGCCCGGCCAGGAACCACGAGTCCAGCGCGACTGGATGGGGGCGCAGGAGGTAGAGGTTGCTGCCGAGCAGCATCCCCTCGGACATGATCACCCGCGCGATCAGGTGACGTGCCGCCGCCGGCACCACCACATCCCCCACCAGCAGCGGCACGCGTTCCGGCATGGTGCCGTCGTCGACGCCGGACGCCTCGCTATCGCCGATCACATCTTGGGCGGTGAGAACGGGTGCGTCGTCCGGCGTGCCAGCCGCGCCGTCCTGACTCGTGCTTGACGACGGACGGATTGGGCCGATCACCTGCAGGGCTCCGGTGCGAACCAGTTCAGCGATGGAGAGTGGCGGTTGCGGGGAGGCGCCGTCCGGCGCCGGCTCAACGCGTGGCATCAACGCTGGCAGATCGCCGACGACGGCGGTGAGGCGCTTGGTCGTGCGTGCCAACTGCTTGCCGGTCGGCTCAGTCTTGACGGCGAGTTGCCGGCGCGCGGGAGTCAGATCGACGTCCTCGTCGAAGAACTCGATCAGCGGAACCGTATGCGCGAAGCCGGCTTCCTCCACCTCTGCCGCCGGAGCCTCGGCGAATGCCCGCCAGGCGGTCAGGATGCGCGGGAAGACCTTGGCCGGATCCCCATCGGCCGCGTCGACCAACAGCGCGCGTGTCGGCGCCTGAGCGTCCGTCGCGGCGCGGCGCAACACCCACAGGTGCAGGGGTACGCCGTGCGGCGCGGCCGCCCCCGGCGGAAGGGCGACCACCGCGCGAAGGTGCCCCTGACGCAGCAGCTCCTGGCGGATCCGCTTGCCGGCCCGCCTGCTCGCCACCGTGGGCGGCATCAGCAGGACGGCATGCCCGCCCACCCGGAGGCGGGCGAGGGCGTGCTGAACCCAGGCCAGCTCCGGTTCGGTGCGGGGTGTCGTGCCCACGATCCAGCGCGGATCGTGACCGAGTTCCGCGTCGCCCCAGTTGGTGGCGCCGAACGGTGGGTGGCAGACGACGGCGTCGACGGTGCGGCCGGAGAACGCGTCGGCGCGTAGCGAGTCCCCCGGGCACACCTCGCCGGGCACCTCGCGCAGGGCGAGCGAGAGCCCGGCGAGTCTGGCGAGGTCCGGGTCGAGTTCCTGCCCGTACGCCGAGGTGCAGCCGGCGCGCGCGGCGGCCCGCAGGAGGGCGCCGGTGCCGGCGGCCGGGTCGAGGACGGAACCGCCGCCGACACCGGCGAGCCCGGCCATCAGGTCGGCGAGCTCGTCGGGGGTGGCGTACGGGCGGCCCGGGCCGGGGGCGGAGAAGCGCCGCCACAGCTCGTCGAAGGCGGCCTGGGGGCCGATTTCGTCGGCGAGGGCGTCGACGTCGGGCAGCAGGGCGGCGAGGTGGGCGTCGGCGGGGCCGGGCGCCTGGCGGTCGTCACGGTGGCGGGCGAGCAGCAGGGCGCCGACGGCGGCCAGCGCGGCGGCGGGGGTCTCCTTCGGGGCGGCGAGGTGTTGCCAGAGCCGGTCGGCGCGGGACAGCTGCGGGAGCTTGCCCTGGCCGCGTAGCCACTGCTCGACCTCGATGAGGTCGAACTCCGGGCTGGCCGTGGTGCCGCCCACCGGGGCCGGGAAGTCGGGGTGCCGCTTGCGCCAGTTGCTGACCGCGGCGCGTCCGACCCCGGCAAGCCGAGCGATCTCTGCGGCGGTCACGGTCGGTGTCTTCACGTATGAAGTCTTGCACAGCCGTCAAGGCCCGCATCGTCTGTTGACAGAGTTGTCGGACGATGCTCTTATTGACCCCGCCACGTTCACAGTTGGAGGAAAACGATGCGCAAGACCACGACCTTCGCTCTGCTCGCCACCGCCGTCGTCGCGCTGGGCTGCGGCGCTGGTGCCACCGACGCCGACACCGCGAGCAGCTCGGGCAGCGACGGTGCCGCCGTCAAGGGCGAGGAGAAGGCGGCGAAGACCGCGAAGATCGGCCAGCCGGCCCGGGACGGGAAGTTCGAGTTCACGGTGAAGTCGTCCAAGTGCGGCGTCGCCAAGGTCGGCACCTCGATGCTCGGCGAGAAGGCGCAGGGCCAGTTCTGCCTGATCACGATCAACGTGAAGAACATCGGCAAGGAGTCGCAGATGTTCGACGGCAGCAGCCAGAAGGCGTACGCGGCCGACGGCACTGAGTACTCCGCCGACACCGGCGCCGCCATCTACGCCAACCAGAACGCCGAGACGTTCCTCAACGACATCAACCCCGGCAACCAGGTGACCGGCGTGGTCGTCTTCGACATCCCGAAGAAGGTCAAGCTCACCAAGCTCGAGCTGCACGACTCGCCGTTCTCCGGCGGCGTGACCGTCGCCCTGAGCTGACCTCCCGCCGTCCCGTCGGGGCGGGCGATCCGCCCGCCCCCTCTTCCCCGGGCATCCCGCCCGCCAGCTGCAAGAGTTCAGGAGAGAACGTCGTGACCGATCCGACCACCCCGAGGCCGTCGGAAGAGCTGGCCGACCAGCCGGCGCGGGGGCCGTACCCGTCGCCGCAGGACTCGCCGGCCGTCGTCGCCGTACCGACTCCGGAGGAGAACGTCCCGCAGGCCGATGCCGCGCTCGGGGCCACCGCCGCGCCGCGGCGTTCCCACGTTCGGACCTGGGCCGTCGGCGGCGTCGCCCTTGTCGTCACCCTCGCCGCCGGGGTCGTCATCGGCGCGGCCGCCGGCGACGGCACCGACCCGGCTGCCCGCGCCAACAGTTCGACGTCGCCCGCTCCGGGCAGCGCCGTCCCGACCACGGCCGCGCCGACGACCGTCGCCCCCACGACTACCGCGCCGACTACCAGCGCGGCCCCGTCGCCGACGAAGACCACTCCCCCGCCCAAGCCGAAGCCGCCGTCCTACAAGACGTTGAGCGAGCGGCAGTGGAAGCTCGTCGCCAAGAATCCCGACGCGCACATCGGCAAGACCTACGTGGTGTTCGGCCGGGTCACCCAGTTCGACGCCGCGACGGGCGTCGACACCTTCCGGGCGAACGTCGCGCACCGGAGGATGGCCGACAAGTACGACTACCAGACGAACACGCTCCTCACCGGGTTGGCGGCGGACCTCGACAACCTGGTGGAGGACGACATCTTCCGCGCCAACGTCACCGTGCTCAGCGCCTTCAGCTACGACACCCAGATCGGCGGCGAGACGACGGTGCCGCTGCTCCAGGTCGACTCGATCAAGGTCCTCTGACCCCCACTCCACCTAAGAGATGCAGGAGGCGTCCGTGCGTCCCGATGAGTTCCTCCGCGCCCTGGACCTGCTCCCCACTCCCCTGCACGAGCGCGCCGTCGCGCTGCGCGCCTACGCCCGCGTCACCCGCTGCGAGGACTGCCAGCGCATCGGCGACGCCGTGCGGCTGGCCCTGACCGCCGCGCACTACGACGAGCTCGCCTCGGCCGGTCAGCTCCTCGACACGGCGGAGCAGCAGGCCGCCCGACACAGCTCGGCCTGCCGGTCGCAGCCGGACCCGGAGCGCGGTCGCGGCCGGGTCGGCCGCTGGGCGGGGACGTCCGCGCCGCTCGTCGCCGCGACCGACGCGAGTTTGAAGGGACGCGCCGGCGGCATCGGGTACGTCGTCAGCGACGGCCACTACGGCCTGCGCAGCCGGGGCACCGGCCGGCTGGACCCGACGGGCGCGCCGCGCGTGCTGATCAACGAGCTGCGGGCGGTCGACTTCCTGCTCTCCGCGTACGACGAGGCCCCGGCCGGCATGACCGTGCTGCTGGACAGCCTGGATGCCCTGCGCTACCTGCGCCGCTGGCAGGCCGGCGAGGCGGACGTCGTGCCGGCCGGCTACAGCCTGCGCCCGCGCACGTCGTCGGCCCAGCCCACCCTGGTCCGGCTCGCCGAGCTGGTGCGCCGGCGGCCGGATCTGTCCTTCGCGCACGTCAAGGGCCACAGCGGCCACGCGCTCAACGAGGCCGCCGACGGCCTGTCCCACATGGCCCGCCGCCGGCTCGGCGAGTCCTTCGACGTGCGCCCCCGCGCCCACGCCCTGGTCGACGCGTTCCTCCGGGACTGGCACAGCACCGTCGCCAGCTGACCACACCGGCTGACTTCTCACACCCGGGAGATGATCGTGGTTCTCGCTGCCCAGCACACCGCCGTTCCGTCCACGGGCCCGTCGCTCCCGTTCTGGGTCGGCCCCGGCCTGATCGTCCGGCAGACCAGCACGCCGGTGGCCTACCGCCTGCCGAACCACGCTCCTGACCGTCCTGCCTGCTGACGTAGCCCGGCGGGACAGCTCCACAACGACACGCGGCACTCCGATCCGTCCACAGATCAGCTCCACACCATCCGGAACCACCTTCCCCCGCTCCCCCGCAGCGGGCCGGCACCCCCGCCGGCCCGCGGGGAGCACGCGCCTGGAGACGAACACCATGCCCGTCCCCCGCCAGCCCTCCCCCACCACGCCGGCCCTGCCCGCCCGCCGTGCCGAACCGCTGGTCGAGCTGATCTTCGAGCGGCTCACCGCCGACGACGTGCCCGACCACACCGCCGAGCTGGTGCTCGCCGCGCTGACCGGGCAGGACGACCTCGCCACCGCGCTCGACGGCGGGACGACCAGCCTGGACCTGGGCACCTCGGCCGACGAGGCGCCGACGGGCCGGATCTGGCTCTCCTCGGTCACCGTCGCCGGGTTCCGTGGCGTCGGCCCGGAACGCACCCTCCAGATCGACCCCGGCCCCGGCCTCACCCTGGTGGTCGGACGCAACGGCTCCGGCAAGTCGAGCTTCGCCGAGGCCGTCGAGCTGGCGCTGACCGGCGACAGCGCCCGGTGGGCGGAGCGCAACAGCGTCTGGCGTACGGGGTGGCGCAACCTGCACTCCCCCGACCCGTGCTGGATCGTGGCACAGCTGCACGTCGACGGGGTGGCGAAGCCGGTCACGGTGACGCGGTCGTGGCCGCTCGGCGCGGCGCTGGCCGACGCGGAGGTCATCGTCACCAGCGACGCCGGGCGGCACGCGGACCTGGCGGAACTCGGGTTGGCCCGCCCGCTGGCGCTGTACCGGCCGTTCCTCACCGCCGCCGAGCTGGGTCGACTCACCGCCGGCACGCAGAGCCAGCTCTTCGACGCGATCTCCGCGATCCTCGGCCTGGAGGCGATCACCGAGGCCGACCAGCGACTGTTGGCCGCCGCCCGGCCCCTGGACGCGGCCATCAAGGAGGTACGGGCACAGCGCGCCACCTTCGCCGAGCGCCTGGCCGACGTCGCCGACGACCGGGCCCGACGGGCGGCCGCTCTGCTGACGGGGCGCGGCGCCGTCGGCCTGGCGGCGCTGGGCGCGATCCTCGACGAGCCGGAGGAGGTCGCCGCCGACGGGCCGCTGCCGCTGTGCCGGCGCCTGGTCGAGCTGGCCGTGCCGACGCCGGAGGAGGTGACGCGGCTGGCCGAACAGCTGCGCGAGGCGTCGGCCGAGGTGCAGCGGCACGACGGCGGGCGGGCGCGGGCGGCGCTGCGCAGCGCGGAGCTGCTCCGCCTCGCCATCGAGCACCACGAGGACGCCGGCGACGGCCCGTGCCCGGTCTGCAACGCCGGCACCCTCGACGGGGACTGGCGCAGCGCCGTCGGCGCGTCGCTGGCGCGGTTGCGGGACCGCAGTCTCGCCGCCCAGTCGGCGGCGGCGCGGCTGACCGCTCTGCTGCGGCGGGCGCACCACCTGATCGACGACCTCACCGTGCCGGCGGGCGACGCGGCGGGGGTGCAGCGGGACAAGCCGCGCGACGCGGCGGAGGTGCCGCTGGACGGGCTGCGCGAGGCGGTGGCGGCGCTGCGGCGCGTACCCGCAGAACCGGCGGAACTGGCGGCGCACCTGGACGCGCGGTACCCGGCCGTCGTGGCCGCGGCGGACGCGGCCCGCGCGTACGCCGAAGGGGTCCTGCGGCAGCGTGACACCGGGTGGCGGCGGGCGGCGGCCGAGCTGCGCGGCTGGGTCGGCGCCGCGGCCCGGCTGCCCGAGCGGGAGGCGACGCTGGCCCGGGTGAAGGCGGCGCGGGCCTGGCTGAAGTCCACCGCTGCGCAGCTGCGCAGCGAGCGGGTGGCGCCGTTCGCGGAGCACTCGCAGCGAATCTGGGCGCAGCTGCGGCAGGAGAGCAACGTCGAGCTGGGCGCGATGGCCCTGGAGGGGACGAACACGCGGCGGCGGGTGGTGTTCCCGGTCAGCGTGGACGGCGCCGACAACGGCACCGCGCTCGGCGTGATGAGCCAGGGTGAGATGCACGCCCTCGGGTTGGCGACGTTCCTGCCGCGCGGCTGCGCGCCGGAGAGCCCGTTCCGGTTCATCGTCGTCGACGACCCGGTGCAGAGCATGGACCCGGCCAAGGTCGACGGGCTGGCCCGGGTGCTCGCCACGCTGGCCGAACAGCGGCAGGTGGTCGTCTTCACCCACGACACCCGGCTGCCCGACGCGGTGCGCCGGCTCGACCTGGGAAGGGCCCGGATCATCGAGGTGACCCGCGCGGAGCGGTCGGTGGTGACGCTGCGTCCGGCGTCCGACCCGGTGGCGCGCTACCTAGACGACGCGTACGCGCTGGCGCGCAACGAGGAGATCCCTGCCGAGGTGCGCGGTCCGGTGGTGGCGGAGCTGTGCCGCTCGGCGCTGGAGGCGGCCTGTCACCGGGTCGTGTGGCGGCAGCGGGTGGCGCGCGGGGTGCCGCACGACGACATCGAGGCGGCCATCGTGGACGCGTCCCGGCGGCTGGCGACCACGGTCGCGTTGGCGCTGTTCGACGACGCCGACCGGGGCGGGGACGTGCTCGGGTATCTGGGCCGCCGGCACGGAGCGCGGGCGGTGGCCGCCTACCAGGCGTGCCGGGAGGGCGTGCACGGGGCGCCCCTGGCGGACCTGCCCGGCCTCGTTGCGGACGCCCGCCACCTCGCGAAGGCCCTCTCGTGACCGCCGGAACGGCTGCGGGGGCGGCCGCGCCGACGCCCTTGCACTGCCTGGCGGCGGCCGACCAGCTGCTGCGCGGCGCCGGCCCGCTCGGTACGGCTGCGGTCGCCGCCGGCTGGTGGTCGCGGGCCTGCGCCTGCCTGATCCGGCTCGCCCTCGAGGGCGGCATCGACGCCTACTGGCAGCGGACCAGGCCGGCGGTGGCGCGGTGCCGGCAGGGCCGGGCCAAGCAGCTGATGCTGCGCGGCCGGTTCGGTCCCGGGGTCGTCGTCGCCCGCCGTGCCGCGTTCGCCTGGGCGACCCTGTCGGCCGCCGCCCACCACCACTGCTACGAGCTGGCACCGACGGCCGCGGAGCTGCGTCGCCTGCACACCGAGGTGAGCGTCCTGCTCGCCCGGCTGGACGAGACAGCGGAGCCGGAGGATGACCTGCCCGCGACCTAGGTGAGGCGCGACCTTAGGTGAGCGTGGCCGCCACGTACGCGGCTGCCTCGGCGACGAGCGCCTGCTGGTACTCCGCGTCCCTGGTGGCCCTGCTCGACATGATCGCGATGACGAGCGGTGGGGACGTCGTGGGCCAGACGACCGCGATGTCGTTGACCGTGCCGTAGGCGCCGGTCCCGGTCTTGTCGGCCACGGTCCAGCCGCGCGGCACGCCGGCGCGGATGCGCTGGGTGCCGGCGCGGGTGGCGTTGCGTTCGAGTAGATCGCGGAGGACGGCGCGCTTCTCCGGTGGCAGGGCGTCGCCCAGCACGAGCCGCTGGTAGGTGGTGCCGAGTGCGCGCGGGGAGGACGTGTCGCGGGGATCGCCCGGGACGGCGGTCGTGATCGTCGGCTCCATCCGGTCCATCCGGGTGACCTCGTCGCCGAGGCCACGGGCGTACGCGGTCAGCTGGGCCGGCCCGCCCAGGTCGCGGAGCAGGAGGTTGCCGGCCGTACCGTCGCTGTGGCGCACGGCGGCGTCGCACAGTTGGCGGATCGTCATCCCCGTGGCCACGTGCCGCCTGGTGATCACCGAGC
The DNA here is from genome assembly GCF_040640115.1 of Micromonospora sp. NPDC023644. Taxonomy (NCBI): domain Bacteria; kingdom Bacillati; phylum Actinomycetota; class Actinomycetes; order Micromonosporales; family Micromonosporaceae; genus Micromonospora; species Micromonospora sp. NPDC023644. The sequence continues at coordinate 89,617 of NZ_JBFABA010000011.1, forward strand.
TCTGCATGAGGTCGTCCCCGGTGTACCTGACGACGGTGTCCAGGTGGGACAGCGGGTGGCGGTGCAGCACCGCCGCGGCCGCCAGCGCCTTGAACGTCGAGCAGAACGCGAAACGTTCGTCCGCGCGATGGGCGATGGTGTCGCCGGTGCCCGTGGCCAGGGCGTACACGCCCAGACGCGCGTCGAACTTGCGTTCCAGCTCCGCCAGGCGCTCGTGGCGGCCACTCGTCGCCGCGGCGGAGGGGGAAGCGGAGCGAACGGCGGCGGAAGGGGAGGCGGGCGGAGCGGAGGACGTGGGGGCAGGGGGCGTGCCGCCGTCCGCGCATCCGGCCAGCGGCAGGGCCGCTGCCGCCCCCAGCAGGGCACGGCGGGTGATGGTCGGCTGCGTCGAAGTCAAGGTCCTGCCTCCGTTGTCGGGTCATGAGGATGGGCGGGGTCTCGGCCCCTGCCACCCCATGAGCCAACGCGCCGCCCGCCACCATCGGTTGCATCACGGGAGGGATTGGCGATCCGCCCGCCCGGGACGGCTCCTCCACGGTGGCATGGCCGGGCCGGCGGCAACCCCGCGTCGGCAGGAGGCAGGATGGGCGGGTGACTGCCCCCACCCGCCCACCGTCGGCCGTGTTGGACGCGGTGCTCGAGCGGTTGACGTACGTCAACGAGGAGACCGGCTACACCGTCGCCCGGGTGGCCACCGACCACGGCAGCGACCTGCTCACGGTGGTCGGTGCGCTGCTGGGGGCCCAGCCGGGGGAAAGCCTGCGCCTGTCGGGTCGGTGGTCGTCGCACCCGCAGTACGGCCGGCAGTTCGAGGTGCACTCGTACACCACCGTCCTGCCGGCCACGATCCAGGGCATCCGCCGCTACCTCGGTTCCGGGCTGGTCAAGGGCATCGGTCCGGTGTTCGCCGAGCGGATCGTCGCCCACTTCGGCCTCGACACCCTCCGCGTGATCGAGGAGGAGCCCGCCCGGCTGGTGGAGGTGCCCGGCCTGGGGCCGAAGCGCACCGCGAAGATCACCGCGGCGTGGGAGGAGCAGAAGGCCATCAAGGAGGTGATGGTCTTCCTTCAGGGCGTCGGCGTGTCCACCTCCCTGGCCGTGCGGATCTTCAAGCAGTACGGCGACGCCGCCATCACCGTGGTCCGCAACGAGCCGTACCGGCTGGCGGCCGACGTGTGGGGCATCGGCTTCAAGACCGCCGACACCATCGCCCAGGCCGTGGGGATCCCGCACGACAGCCCTCAGCGGGTGAAGGCCGGCCTGCAACACACCCTGTCCGAGGCCACCGACGACGGACACTGCTACCTGCCGCACCCGCAGCTGGTCGACGACGCCATCAAGATCCTCAACGTGCCGGGCGACCTCGTCACCGCCTGCCTCGACGAGCTCGTCGGCGAGGAGGGCGTGGTCCGCGAGACGCTGCCCGGGCCGGACGGCGAGCCGACGACGGCGGTGTACCTGGTGCCGTTCCACCGTGCCGAGCAGTCGCTCGCCGGGTCCCTGCTGCGGCTGCTGCGCGACCGCGCCGACCGGCTGCCCCACTTCACCGGCGTCGACTGGGGCAGGGCGCTGGCCTGGTTGAAGGCCCGCACCGGCACCGACCTCGCCCCCGAGCAGGAACAGGCGGTCCGCCTGGCCCTCACCTCCCGGGTGGCCGTGCTGACCGGCGGGCCCGGCTGTGGCAAGAGCTTCACCGTCCGCTCGATCGTCGAACTCGCCGCCGCGAAGCGGGCCAAGGTCACCCTCGTCGCGCCGACGGGCCGGGCCGCGAAGCGACTGTCGGAGCTGACCGGGCATCCGGCGGCCACCGTGCACCGGCTGTTGCAGCTACGCCCCGGCGGGGAGGCCAGCCACGACCGGGACAACCCCCTCGACGTCGACCTGCTCGTCGTCGACGAGGCCTCCATGCTGGACCTGATCCTGGCCAACAAGCTCGTCAAGGCCGTCCCGCCGGGCGCGCACCTGCTGCTCGTCGGGGACGTCGACCAGCTTCCCTCCGTCGGCGCCGGCGAGGTGCTACGGGACCTGCTCGCCGCGCCGGCCATCCCCCGGGTCCGGCTGACGCAGGTCTTCCGCCAGGCCGCGGAGTCCGGGGTCGTCACCAACGCTCACCGCATCAACGCCGGCCGGCCGCCCCTGCTCGAGGGCCTGCGCGACTTCTTCCTGTTCGCCTGCGACGACACCGAGGCCGCCGCCGCCCTGACCGTAGACGTCGCCTGCACCCGGATCCCCGCCCGCTTCGGCCTCGACCCGCGCCGCGACGTGCAGGTCCTCCCCCCCATGCACCGCGGCCCGGCCGGCGCGGCGGCGTTGAACACGCTGCTCCAGCAGCGGCTCACCCCGGCCCGCGACGGGCAGCCCGAGCGCCGCCTGGGCGGGCGGGTGTTCCGCGTCGGCGACAAGGTCACCCAGATCCGCAACAACTACGACAAGGGCCAGGCCGGCGTCTTCAACGGCACCGTCGGCATCGTCACCGCGCTGAGCACCGACGAGCAGACCCTGACGGTACGCACCGACGAGGACGAGAGCATCGACTACGACTTCGACGAACTCGACGAACTGGCCCACGCGTACGCCATGACGATCCACCGCTCGCAGGGCTCCGAGTATCCCGCCGTGGTCATCCCGCTGACCACCAGCGCGTGGATGATGCTGCAACGCAACCTGCTCTACACCGCCGTCACCCGCGCCAAGAAGCTCGTCGTCCTGGTCGGTTCCCGCCGCGCCCTCGCCGCCGCCGTCCGCACCGTCGGCGCCGGGCGCCGCCACACCGCCCTCGACCACCGTCTCGCCTGAGCGGCCCGCCGCCCGGCGCGCCGCCGGCCCGGGTACGCCTGCCCCCGCGGGTGGGGACCGCGACCGGCGCGGGGCGGCCCTAAGCCGGCGGGTCGGGGCGGGGGCAAGGGCTCCTACGCTGGCGGGCGGGGCGCGGCCGGCGCGGGGCCCAGCGCCGCGAGCTGGATCTGCAACGCCAGCCGGGTGCGCGGCGAGGCGAGGTCGACGGGGACGACCTCGGTGAGGCGACGCATCCGGTACCGCAGCGTGTTGGGATGCACGTGCAGCTGCCGCGCGGCCCTGTTCGGGTCGCCCTGCTGGTCGAGCCAGGCGGCGATCGTGGCGACGTAGTCGGTGCCGTGCTCCCGGTCGTGGGCCACGAGGTCGGGCAGCGGCCCACCCACCAGCAGGTCGACGCTCGGCACCGCGCCGACCACCCGGTGCACCACCACCTCGGCCCACTGGTCCTCGAACCGCAGCACCGGCCCCCGCTGCCCGACCGGACCGCGCAACGCGAGCAGCTCCGCCGCCTCGGCGCGCGAGCGCGGCAGGTCCGCCAGGTTCCGGGCGACGCCGCCGGACGCGGCGTACAGCCCCGGATCCTGCACGGCGACGTCGTGGATCAGCCTCTCCATCCAGCGCCGCGACCCGGGCGAGGCGCCCTCGTCAACCAGGACGGCGAACAGGACGTCGCCGACGTCCGCGAGCAGCGGCTGGCGCCAGCCGTGCCGGCGGGTGATCGACTCCCAGAGGGCGAGGTTGTCGACCAGCTCCCCCGTCCCGCCGTGCGCGCCGAGGGCGACGACCCGCCACGGCCCCGCGGGCAGGGCCAGCTCCTCGCGCCCCATCCTGCCGGGGGCCCGCAGGGCGGCCCGCAGCCGGTCGGCCGACACCCGGCGCGCGACGTCGGCCTGCACGCGCAGGCGGAGCAGGTGCAGGGCCAGCACGGACGCGGTGCCCTGGAGGTCGCGCAACCGCCCGTCCGGCACCGGGCCCTCGACGACGGCCCAGATCGAACCGAGCAGCTCGCCGCCCGCGCGGATCGGGATGATGAGGCGGGGCAGCGTCCCGTCCGGGCCCTGCGGTACGAAGATCAGCTCGCTGCCCGTCGCGAGCTTGCGGAAGACGCCACGGGACCGGAAGTGGGCGATCACGTTGCCGGGGGCGCGGCGGCCGACGATCGTCGACACGCGCGCCGGATCGGTGCGGTCCTGGCGCGACGAGTAGGCGAGCACCCGGGACTGGGCGTCCTCGATCGTCACTGGTGCGTCGACGACGGCGGCGGTCGCGTCGGCGAGGGCGAACAGCTCGTCGTACACGCCGGGCTCCCCGGTCTCCGGCGAGCCCGGCGCGACGGCCCGGTCGATCATCCCGCGCAGCAGCCAGACGAGCTGGGCCCAGGAGCCGTGGCGCTGCAACTCGACCAGGGTCAGGCGCCGTCGGGCGGCGGCGGACGTCACGTCGGGGTGCGCGGCCAGCGGGGGCTTGAGGACGAGGCCGGCCGCCCCGGTCTCGACGCAGCGCGCGACGACGGTGAGCGCCTGCTCGGGGGTCGCGATGCCGGCGCCGAGGACGAGGTCGCCGCTCTGGCCGGTCGTGGCGTCGTCGAGTTCGGCGACGGTCACGTCGCGTACCTCCGCCTCGTCGGCGGGGACGACGACCTTGAGCAGCGCGGCGCCGGCCGCGTCCACCACGCCAGCCACGGTGAGCATGCCGCGATTGTGCCTCGATCTTGTGCGTCCGGGCCAATGACCTGGGCGAACCTTGGTCGGAACGGACAATGACCTCTCGGCCCGGCGGGGACAGGATTGGCCGCGATCGCGGTTGCGCCTGAAGGAGAGAACGCCATGTCCCCCGTCGAGTCAGTGCCCGCCCCCCAGCACGTCGCCGTCGTCGGCGCGGGGATGGTCGGGCTGGCCACCGCCTGGTTCCTGCAGGAGCGGGGGGTCCGGGTCACCGTGCTCGACCGTACGGGGGTGGCAGCGGGCGCGTCGTGGGGCAACGCCGGCTGGCTCACCCCCGGCATCACCACTCCCCTGCCGGAGCCGGCCGTGCTGCGCTACGGGGTGCGCGCCGTGCTGAGCCCGTCCTCGCCGGTCTACGTGCCGCCGCGCGCGGACGCCCGGCTCCTGCGGTTCCTGGCGGGCTTCGCGCGGCACAGCACGGCGGCCAAGTGGCAGGCCGCCATGCGGGCCCTCATCCCGGTGAACCGGCGGGCGCTGGCGGCGTTCGACGCGCTGGCGGCCGGCGGGGTCGCGGCGCCGACGCACGAGGCGAAGTCGTTCCTCGCGGCGTACCGGACCGAGGCCGAACGGTCGGTCCTGCTCGACGAGCTGGCGCACATCCACGCCGCGGGCCAGGGCATCGAGTTCGACGTCCTGACCGGGGCCGAGGCCCGGGAGGTGGAGCCCTCGCTGTCGGACGCGGTCGGCGCCGCCATCCGCCTGCACGACCAGCGCTACGTCAACCCGGGGCAGTACGTGCACGCGCTGGCCGACTCCGTCCGCGCGCGGGGCGGAGCGATCGTGGCCGGGGTCGACGTGGTGGACGTCCGCGACGAGGGAACCGCGGTCCGGGTGGCGACCTCCGCCGGCGCCGACGAGCGCTACGACGCCGTGGTGCTGGCGACCGGCGCCTGGCTCGGCCAGCTGGCCCGGCGGTTCGGCGTCCGGACCCTCGTGCAGGCCGGCCGCGGCTACAGCTTCAGCGTCGCGATCGAGCACCTGCCGGCCGGTCCGGTCTACTTCCCCGCGCAGCGCGTGGCCTGCACGCCGCTGGGCGACCGGCTGCGCGTCGCCGGGATGATGGAGTTCCGCAGCGCCGAGGCGCCGCTGGACCGGCGCCGCGTGTCGGCCATCGCCGAGGCCGCGCGGCCGCTGCTGCGGGGCGCCGACCTGGACGCGCGTACCGACGAGTGGGTCGGCTCGCGGCCCTGCACCCCGGACGGCCTTCCCCTGATCGGCCGGACCAGGTCGCCGCGCGTCTTCGCCGCCGGTGGCCACGGCATGTGGGGCATCACCCTCGGCCCGCTCACCGGCGAGCTGCTCGCCGAGCAGATCACCGGCGGCGGGCAGGCCGTGGAGCTGCGCCCCTTCGACCCGCTGCGCTGACGGGCACCGCCCGGAACCGAGGAGCCGCCGGCCCGGCCTCGCGGCACCCGGACGGATGCCGCGGGCGGGCGGGCCGCCGTCTCCCGCCCGCCCGCGGCCACCGGGCCAGCGCAGCCGGACGTGCCAGCCCGGCCAGCGGGCCAGCACAGCCGGGCGGGCCAGCACGGCGAGTGGTCCAGGGCTTCCGGTGCCCGGTTAGGAAGCCCGCCGGTCGGCGAGGTGCCGAGGTCAGGAGACGGTCGCGATCGGCGAGGGGTTGAGCCTGGCGAAGCCCTCCTGCCGCTGATAAGGGAAGTACGGGTAGGGCGCGGTGCGGGCGCTGACCGCGTCGAGCCGGGCGATCTGTTCGGGTGTGAGTGACCAGCCGGCGGCTTCGATGTTCTGCCGCAGTTGCTCCTCGTTGCGGGCGCCGATGATGACGGTGGCCACGGTGGGTCGTCGCAGCAGCCAGTTGACCGCGATCTGCGGCACTGCCCGGCCGGTCTCGCGGGACAGCTCGTCGAGCACGTCCACGATGCGGAAGAGGTGCTCGTCGTCGACCGGCGGACCGAACGCGGCGGTGGCGTGCAGCCGGCTCGCGGGCGGTGGCGGGGTGTCGCGGCGGATCCTGCCGGTGAGTCGTCCCCAGCCGAGCGGGCTCCACACGACGGCTCCGACGCCCTGGTCGAGGCCCAGGGGCAGCAGTTCCCACTCGTAGTCCCGGCCGACCAGCGAGTAGTAGACCTGGTGGGCCACGTACCGGCAACGGTGGTCCCGGTCGGCGACGGCGAGGGACTTCATGAGTTGCCAGCCGGCGAAGTTGGAGGCGCCGACGTAGCGGATCTTGCCGGCCCGCACCAGGTCGTCCAGTGTCGCCACGACCTCCTCGACGGGCGTCGCGGCGTCGAAGGCGTGCAGCTGGAACAGGTCGATGTAGTCGGTGCCGAGTCGGCGCAGCGCCGCGTCGACCGAGCGGATGAGCCGGGCCCGTGAGGTCCCCGCGTCGTTCGGCCCGTCGCCGGTCGGCAGGCCGCTCTTGGTGGAGATCAGGACGGCGTCGCGACGGCCTCTGATCGCCTGCCCCAACACCTCCTCGGACGCGCCGTCGGAGTACACGTCCGCGGTGTCGAACATCGTGATCCCGGCGTCCAGGCAGATGTCCACGAGGCGCCTGGCCTCGCGCGCGTCCGTGTTGCCCCAGGCGCCGAAGAGCGGTCCGGAACCGCCGAAGGTGCCGGCGCCGAAGCTCAGCGCGGACACGGTGAGGCCGGATGCCCCCAGTCGTCGGTACTCCACGATCACACCCCTCAGTTAACGGAACTGCGGTTCCTTTAAGCTGGTGGGTACGATAGCAGCCGTCCGCAGCTAAGGGAACTGGAGACCCGTTATGACCGTCGGCGCCATCCGGCCCGGAGGACGGACCGCCCGGGTGCGCGCCGCCGTGCTCCGCGCCGCCAGTGACGCGCTCATCGAGCACGGCTTCGACCGTCTCGACCTCGCCGACGTGGCGCGCCGCGCCGAGGTGGGCAAGACGACCGTCTACCGCCGCTGGGGCACGGTCGCCGGCCTCGTCGCCGACCTGCTGGCGGACATGGCGGAGCAGTCGTCGCCACGGGCCGACACCGGCTCGCTGATCGGGGACCTGCGCGCCAATGCCCGGCTCGTGCAGCGCACCCTGGTCGATCCGCGCCAGGGCGCACTGTTCCGGGCGGTCATCGTCGCCGCGACCTGCGACCCCCGCGCCGCCGAGGCGCTGCACCGCTTCTACGCCGTACGCATCGCCGAGTGGGCCCCCTGCGTCGAACAGGCCGTGCAGCGGGCGGAGCTGCCCGCCGGCACGGATGCGGCCGAGGTCGTCCGCGCCGTCTCGGCCCCGCTCTACTACCGCCTGCTCGTCAGCGGGGATCCCGTCGACGAGGCCGCGGCCGACCGGGCCGCCGAAGGGGCGGCGGCAGCCGCGCGGGCCGGCGTCTACACGCCGACCAACGGTCGCAACTGACGGCGCGCCACACCCTCGGCTGCCGCGCCCGAGGCGGGCCGCCGCGCCGTCCGGCGACACCGATGACGTTTCGTTCGCGGCTCCGTGACAGTTGTGTGAAGAAGCTGTGGAAGGGACCGTGCGTGGTTTCGCCGCCCTTCCGGCGGGGGCAACAACCCGCTCGACGACAACTATCCGGAAGGGCGGCTCCAGTGGAAGTCACCGGTTTCTTCACTGCCATCATCATCGGTCTGATCATCGGGGCGTTGGGCCGCCTGGTCGTACCGGGCAAGCAGCACATCCCGATCTGGCTCACGCTACTCATCGGTGTGGTGGCGGCGATCCTCGGCACCCTCGTCGCCGGGGCCCTGGGCGTCGACGACACCGGGGGGATCGACTGGATCGAGCTGGCCCTCCAGGTCGTCTTCGCCGCGATCGGTGTCGCCATCGCCGCCGGCGCCTACGGTCGCCGACGTATCCGCTGATCTGCGCGTCCGACGGCGCCGGCCCACCCTCGCGGCGGGCCGGCGCCGTCCTGTCCGCCGCGCTGCCCGAAGGACCGCGCCGGCGAGGACAGCTGGCTTGCCTAGCTGCGGCAGTCGCAGCTGGTACGGCCGTGGGCGGCGCGCCGGTGCGGCGCGGGCCGGCAGGTGGCGCAGTACCGGGCCGAGGGGCGGTGCGCCAGCTCCTCGATCGGGATGTCGCGGTCGCACCCCTCGCAGGTGCCGTAGCGGCCCTGTTCCAGGTAGTGCAGGGCCCGGGCGATGTCACCGAGGGCCCGTCGCGTGGCGGCCGTCAACGCGGCGGCGGCCTCGAGATCGGCGCCGTCGGAGCGCACCTGGCGGGCCTGCCGGTCCAGCAGCGCCAGCTGGGTGCTGTGCCGCTCGTACTGCTCCTCCAGGACGATCCGGAGCACCCCCAGCTCGTCCTGCCTGTTCACGACGTACACGATCGGTCCTTCTCCCTGCTCGCAACGAAAAGAAAGGGCGGAGCGCTGATGCGCTCCGCCCGCCGGTGCCGGTCCCGTGGATCTCGACCGGGTGGCGGCGGGCGGCGCTGGCGAGGCGCCCGCCGGGTCGGCGGCGCGACGATCGGCGCGACGGCGCCCCGGCTGGCGCGGACGACCGACGGCACGACGAGGCGACGGGTGATCGCGCCCGCGACGAGGCGGCTCCGCCGCCCGACCGTCGCGGCCGTGCGCGACGGCACGGAAAGGTCCTGGTGGGCCGCGGTGCGGGGCTGCCGGGAGGGGCCGGGGGCGATCACGGCGTCACCATAGACCGAACGCCTGCGCACCGGCCAGCGTCCGGAGTCTCGGGGCCCTCGTCGTGGGGTCGCCGGGTCGGCCGGGGCGGCCGTGACCCGTCGCACAGGCCCCGAAACTGAGGTGCGCGCGCCGGGCCCGGCGCTCTACGTTTCGGCCGTGACCCTCGACATCGTGAGCCTGGCGGACCGCCCCGACCTCGCCCGTTCGCTGGACGAAGACTTCGACGGGGCGTGGCCGCCGTTCATGCTGTGGGACCCGATGGGCGCGCTGTACTACGGCGTCGCCCACGACCTGTATCCCGAGTTCGTGTTCGCCGCCGTCGACCCCGCCGATCCCGCACGCGCGGTCGCCCGGGCGTACGCGGTGCCGCTGCGCTGGACGGAATCCGAGCTTCCCGACGGTGGTTGGGACCGGGTGATCCAGCGGTCCACCCTCAACCGCCTGACCGGCGCCGACCCGAACATCGTCTCGGCGTTGGAGATCTGCATCCGGCCCGACCGGCGCGGCACCGGGCTGTCCGCCGTGATGCTCGCCGCGATGCGGGAGGCCGTCGCGAAACTGGGCTACGACACACTTGTCGCGCCCGTCCGACCGAGCGGCAAGCACGCCCGGCCCGAACTGCCGATGACGGAGTACGCGGCGCAGGTCCGCGAGGACGGCCTGCCGGTCGACCCCTGGCTGCGGGTGCACGTCCGCGCGGGCGGACGCATCGAACGCGTCGCCACCCGGTCGATGACGATCGCCGGGACCCTCGCCGACTGGCGTCGCTGGACGGGCCTGCCGTTCGACACCAGCGGGCCGGTCCACGTGCCCGGGGCCCTCGTGCCGGTGCACTGCGACGTGGCGCACGACCACGCCGTCTACGTCGAGCCCAACGTCTGGGTCAGCCACCGGCTCTAGGTCGTCGCGCCGCGCTCAGGGCGCGGGCCAGTTGCGCAGCAGGGCGTCGAGGGCGTCCAGGACCCGGCTCCAGGTCTCCTCGGTGTCGGGGGCGCTGTGGCTGAACCCGCCGCCCAGCTCCAGGCTGACGTAGCCGTGGAAGACGCTGCCCAGCAGCCGGACCGCGTGTGTCTGGTCCGGCTCCGTCAGGTCGTAGCCGCGCAGCAACGCCCGGGTCATCTGGGCGTGCCTGCCGCCGGCGCTGGCGGCCGCCGTCTGCGGGTCGAGCCTGAGCTGGGCCGCGGCGTAGCGGCCGGGATGCTCCCGGGCGTAGTCGCGGTAGACGTTCGCGAGGGCGGTCAGGGCGTCCTTGCCGGCGCGCCCCGCCAGCGCGTCGGCGGCCCGGTCGGCGAGCTCCTCCAGGGCGAGCAGGGCGATCCTGGTCCTCAGGTCCTGGGAGCTCTTCAGGTGCGAGTACAGGCTCGCGACCTTGACGTCGAACCGCCTGGCGATCGCCGAGACGGTCACCTGCTCGAAGCCGACCTCGTCGGCGAGCTCCGCCCCCGCCAGGGTCAAGCGTTCCGTGGTCAGTCCTGCCCGTGCCATGCTCCTCCGCCCGCTAGGCATAACCGATTATGCATTTGCCTAATGAGTTTAGGCAAATTAGCCTGCCTCGCATGAAGCCGCTGACCGAGCAGGAGATCCGCGCCGCCTTCGTGAACTGCACCAGGGGCGAGGCGAAGCGCCTGTCCGTCCCCCGCGACCTGGCCGAGCGCCCCTGGGACGACCTGGACTACCTCGGCTGGCGAGATCCCCGGTCCCCCCAGCGCGCCTACCTCGTCGTCGAGCTGGACGGCCGGCCGAGAGCCCTCGCGCTGCGCTGTCCCAGCCCCACCCCCGCGCAGCCACGGCGCGGCATGTGCTCGATGTGCCTGACCGCCCCGAGCGGGGGTGTCTCGCTGATGGTCGCGCCCAGGGCGGGCAAGGCCGGGCAGCAGGGCAACACGGTCGGCACCTACGTGTGCAGCGACCTCGCCTGCTCGCTCTACGTGCGGGGCAAGAAGGACGCGGGCGCCGGCGCACGGCTGCAGGAGTCACTCACCCTGGAGGAGAAGATCCAGCGGACCGTGGCGAACGTCGCCGCGTTCGTCGCCAACGTGACGGCCTGATCCGCGGGGTGCGGCGACCCGCACTCACGGCGCGGCGGGGGGCGGCCCGGTGTAGCCGCTGTTCCAGCGGAACCGGTTGGCCGGTTGGGCGTACTCCTCGTTGACGTGCGCGAGCCAACCCGCCGTCCGGGCGACCGAGAAGATCACCTCGGCGGCACCCGGCCCCATGCCGGCCGCGTGCGCCAGCACGGCGACCGCGAAGTCGACGTTGGGCAGGGCGTCCCGCCGTGCCGCCGTGGCCGTCAGGTCGTCCACGGCCCGCCGCAGCTCGCCCTCGACCGGCAGGTCCGCGACGAGGTCGAGCAGGGTCGCGCCACGCGGGTCGCCCGCCGGATACAACGGATGCCCGAACCCGGGCAGGCTGCCGGCCCGCAGCCACTCGGCGATCGCGGCCGACGCCCCGTCCCGCCGGGCGACCTCGATCATCCGGTGGACGCCGCTGCCGGCGGCTCCGTGCATCGGCCCGTCCAGCGCCCCGAGGCCCGCCAGCACCGCCGCGTAGGGGTTCGCCCGGGTGGAGGCCGCGACGCGTACCGCGATGGTCGACGCGGCCAGGTCGTGGTCGGCGAGCAGGACGAGGGCGCCGTTGAGCGCCCGGAGACCGGCCGCGGACGGTGCCGTGCCCGTCAGCCGCGACCAGAGGCGGGCCGCGAGGCGCTCGTCGGCGGGAGGCCGCCCGGCGAGGGGCAGGGCGTCGACCATGGTGGAGAGCAGCGCCGGCGCGAGGGCCGTCACGGTCGCGGGGGCCAGGTCGAAGCGCAGCGGGTCCATCGCGGCCGCGACGGCGACGATCACCGGCAGCCGGTCGAACAGCCGCGCCCGGGCGGGCAGGTGGCCGCTCGCCAGCCTGGCCCTGTCGAGGGTCTCGGCGGGCGCCGCGAAGGCACCCCGGTGCCGCTCCCCCGTCCACAACCAGTGCGCGACCTCCTCGAACGCCGTCGCCGGTGCGAGCGTCCCGGCGTCCAGCCCTCGGTAGTGCAACCGCCCGTACGCGATCAACGTGGTGGCCGTCTGCATCGCCGGGGCGGCGTCGCGGTCCGGTCGGGTCGCCTGCGTCCGGGCGGCCAGCCGCTCGACGTCGGCCAGCCGGAACCGGCTGATCCGCTCGCCGGGAACCTTGACCCGGGGAATCAACCCGCGACTGACGTACGCGTAGATCGTCTCCGGCTTGACGCGCAGGCGAAGCGCCACCTCGGCGGTCGTCAGCAGCTGATCCCCGGACATGTGGGCATGGTCTCATGTTGACTGGATCAACGTTGACTGCGCCCGTCGGGCGGCGTGACGCTGCCCGCATGCCTGACACCATCACCGCCCCGCGCGGGCTCGCCGGGGTCGTGGTCACCGACACCACGATCGGCCGCGTCCGCGGCGCCGAGGGCTTCTACCACTACCGGCAGTACTCCGCCATCGACCTGGCCGAGCACCGCACCCTGGAGGATGTCTGGGCGCTGCTCTTCGACGGTCGCCTGCCCGCCGATCCCCGCGCGCTGCGCCGGGAGATCGCGCCGCTGCGCCGCATCCCGCCCGCCGTCGCCGCCGTACTGCCCGACATCGCCGCGGCGTCGGCGTCGCCGGACCCGATGGGCGGGCTGCGCGCCGCGCTGGCCGTCGCCGGCCTCGCCGCCGGGGCCCGCCCGCTGTACGACACCCCGCCGGCAGAACGGCGAGCGCAGGCCATGGCGCTCTGCGCCCTCACGCCCAGCCTGCTGGCCGCGCTGTTCCGGCTGCGGGCGGGCCTGGAGCCGATCGAGTCGCGCGACGACCTGTCGCACGCGGCGAACTACCTGTACATGATCACCGGCGAGGAGCCGTCCGCACCGCACGCCCGCGCGATCGAGCGCTACCTGATCGCGACCGTCGACCACGGCTTCAACGCGTCCACCTTCACCGCCCGCGTCGTCGCCTCCACCGGCGCCGACATCCATGCCTGCGTCGGCGCCGCCCTCGGCGCGCTCTCCGGCCCGTTGCACGGCGGCGCCCCCAGCCGCGCCCTCGACACCCTCGACGCCATCGGCTCCCTCGACCGGGCCGACGCGTGGCTGCGCGACCGCATCGTGAACGGCGAGCGGATCATGGGATTCGGGCACCCCGTCTACCGCACGGAGGACCCGCGCTCGCGCATGCTCAAGGGAATCGCCCGGTCCCTCGGTGGCGACCTGGTGGACCTCGCCGTGGCCGTCGAGGAGCGGGTCCTGTCGCTGTTGGCGGAACTGAAACCGGGCCGGGAACTGCACACCAACGTGGAGTACTACGCCGGCGTGGTCATGCACCTGTGCGGGCTGCCCCGGGAGATGTTCACCCCGACGTTCGCCACCAGTCGGGTGATCGGGTGGTGCGCGAACGTGCTGGAACAGGCCGAGGACTCGAAGATCATCCGGCCGGACTCGCGCTACGTGGGCCCGCACGCGCCCCAACCGCTGCCGACCGAGACCGCACCGCCCCTGGTCTAGGCGGGGCGCGGCTGCGCGTCACCCAGGCTTGGGCGTGGCGCTGTCGTCACGATCGTCCCGCGGGCAGGTGAGCCACCGCACCAGTGGCACCAGCGCGACGTCGACGCAAAGGTCGACTGTGAGCCGTTGCGGTGAAGCCGGTTCGGTGGCGGGGGCAGGGGTGGTGGGAGCCGGGGTCGCGGGGGCCGGGGTGGCGGTCGGGGCCGGACGACTGGTCCGGGGTGGCGGGGGCACCGGTGCCGTCGCCGGTGCCGTCGAGGGAAGCGCCGGCGCGGCGACACCGTCGGTCCGCCCCGGTTCCGGCGTCCTGATCGGCGCGCGTACCCGTGTCACGTCGCCCCTGGTGGAAGTCGCCGGCACACCGGCCCCCGACGTCGCCGTGCCCGTCGCCCACGCCACCGGCTCGCCGGGGGCGGCCGGGGCGGTGGCCTCGACGAGGTTGGGCGGCGCGGCGGCGGCACCCCGTGCGCCCTCGCCCGCCCGGTACGGCGGGCCGGCCCGCTCCGGTCCGACCGTGCCGGCGGCGGTCAGCGTCACGAACGTCACCGCGACGACGGCGGCGGCGAGGGCCGCGCGACGTTCGGCACGCGGCCCGGTCGACGGGGCCTGATGCGGGTGGACCGTCGGCGGTGGTACGGGCTGCACGCCCCGGTGGGCGGCCAGCAGGGCGTCGAGTTGCTCGGCGACAGCGACCCGTGCGCCGGTGGCGGTGGCGAAGGCGAGGGTGAGGTAGAAGCGGAAGTTCACGGTCGCGACGGCCGGCACCCGCAGCCCGGCGAGTCGGCCGCCGTCGGTGGCGTGCAGCAGGGTGAGCGGCACCGCGGGATGGTGCGCGGGCCCCACGAGGTCGGCGTATCTCCACTCGTGCCGCCGCCCGCGCTCGGAGGAGAAGGCGACGCGGTGGTTGGTGACGACGGCCATCCCCGTGTCGACGGCCCGCACGCCCCTCGGCAGCGCGTCACCGGCGACGCCGTCCGTGGCCACGCTCAACCCCGGGGCGGGCAGCCCGGTGCCGTGCCGCGCGTCCACCTCGACGAGGTCCGCGACCGGCAGTACCCGGTAGACGACCTCGTCGTCGGCGAGGTCCACCGGCAGGCCGGCGCGCGGTTGCGTGCACCCGAGGAACCCGGCCGCCTCGATCCGCAGCCGGATCAGGTGGTCGTGGTGCCGCCGCCAGGACGCGGCCTCCGCGTCGTACGCGCACCGCCGCCGGTGGTTCTCGCGCTCCGCCCACCTGATCTGCCACGTGGACTGCGCCGACGCCGGGGCCGCCAGGATGGAGTGTGGGATTGCCGTCACGTCTCGTACAACCACCGGCGGCTGAATTAGGAAACTGGCGCCGGTCGATACTTCCGGTTGTTACCGGTAGGGGCGGTTTGGCGGTGCGCGGCCAGCGGGAGCCGGCGCGGACGAGGGGCGCCCACCGGCGGTGGGCGCCCTGCCCGGTCCGGCGCCCCGGGGCTCAGGCCCCGCCGAGGGTCCGGGCGAATCGACGGATGTCGTCGGCCAGGAGACCCGGCTGCTCCAGCCCCGGGAAGTGGCCGCCGCGGTCGTACTCGGTCCACTGCACGATGTTCGGGAAGGCCCGGGCGGCCCAGGCCCGGACGGGCTGCGACGGGTCGTGCGGGAAGACCGCCACCCCGAGCGGCACCGGCAGCGGGGGCTGCTGCCGCGGCGCGGCGCTGACCGGGAGCATGTCCGCCGTCTCGTAGTAGAGCTGGGCGGAGGAGCCCGCCGTCCGGGTGAACCAGTAGAGCGACACGTTGGTGAGCAGCCGGTCCCGGTCCACGGCGTCCTCGGGGCTCTTGCCGGAGTCGGTCCACTCCTTGAACTTCTCCACGATCCACGCGAGCTGCCCGACCGGCGAGTCGGTGAGGGCGTACGAGAGCGTCACCGGGCGGGTGGCCTGGATCTTCATGTAGCCGGACTCGTCGTCGACGAAGTGGGCCAGTCGGGCGAGGCGCCGGCCGGTGTCCTCGTCGAGCGCGCCCAGCTCGCGCGGGTCGCCCGGAGGCGGCGTGATGAGGAAGTTGATGTGCGCCCCGATCGCGTGCCCGGCGTCCATCGCGGCGAGCGTGACCGCCACCCAGGAGCCGAAGTCCGTGCCCTGCGCCAGGTAGCGGTCGTAGCCGAGGCGGTTCATCAGCTCGGCCCAGGCGCCGGCGATGCGCGGCACGCCCCAGCCGGTCTCGGTCAGCGGGCCGGAGAAGCCGTACCCGGGCAGGGACGGGATCACCACGTGGAAGGCGTCCGCGGGGTCGCCCCCGTGGGCGCGCGGATCGGTCAGCGGCCCGATGAGGTCGACGTACTCCAGGAAGCTTCCCGGCCAGCCGTGGGTGAGCACGAGCGGCGTCGCGTCCGGCTCCGGGGACCGCACGTGCAGGAAGTGCACCGTGGCGCCGTCGATCTTCGTGACGAACTGGGGGTACTCGTTCAGCCGTGCCTCGGCCGCCCGCCAGTCGTACCCGTCGGCCCAGTAGTCGGCCAGCTCCCGCAGGTAGGACTGCGGCACGCCGCGTTCCCAGCCCTCCGTGGCCGGCTCGTGCGGCCACCGGGCGTCGGCCAGTCGTCGGCGCAGGTCGTCGATGTCGGCCTGCGGTATCTCGATGCGGAACGGCTTCATCCCAGCGCCCTCCATGGTCACGGCACGCACGAGACTCACATCCTTGACGGCGTACGCGCGGGGGCGCACCTTCGCCCGTGCGGTTTGCCGCGCGGGCACGCGGGTAGACGCCGCCATCCGGCAGAGAGAAAGGCGCCAAGGGTGGAGAACAGCGAGTTCATCGGCTCGGTGGCGAGACGCCTGCGCACGTCGCCCGAGCAGGCGACCGCCATCACGCGCGCCACGCTGACGACCCTGGCGGAGCGGATCGACGGGGGCGAGGCGCGCGATCTCTCCGCTCTGCTGCCCGACGAGTTGCGAGCCTACGCGTTCGCGCCCCGGGAGACGGCCCAGCGCTTCGGGCTCGACGTATTCGTCCAGCAGGTCGGCGGGCGGGCCGAGGTGGACGGTGCGACGGCGAAGGCCGGCGTACGCGCGGTGTTCGACACCCTCCGCGAGGCCCTCCCGCCCGGTGACTACGACGACGTCGTCACCCACCTGCCGGCGGAGTTCTGGGAGCTCACGGACTCGGCGGGCCGGTACGACGGCCGGCGCGGCGGCTAGCGCCTCGCCGGGTGGCGTGCCGGGGCCGCGCCCGACACCGCAACCGGGTGGCGTCGGGGTGCCGGGGCCTGCCGCCCCTCAACCAGGTGTCCACGGCGCTGTGACCTGTCGCCCACGCCCGGAGGCCAGCGAATCCGACAGCCGATACCTACAGTCGGGCCATGAGCACCGACGAAGGCGTGCGGGTCCAGCTCCGTGGCCATGAAGCTGAGCTGTCGGCGGGGCCACATGCGACAGCACGCACCCCCGGTCGCGTACGCGTGCGAGCCGTCTACCCCGGCAGCTTCGATCCCTTCACTCCCGGGCACCTGGACGTGGTGAACCGGGCACGCGGCCTCTTCGACGAAGTGGTCGTGCTCGTCGCGGTCAACAGCGGCAAGCATCCGGGCGCCGGTGAAGAGGAGCGGGCGGCCGCTGTCCGGGCAGTTCTGCCGGTCGAGTGGACCTCCGTCACCGTTGCGGCCTGGCGCGGGTTGACCTCCACCTACTGCCGTGACCATGAAGTGGGAGTGATCGTCCGCGGCGTGCGTAACACCACCGACCTTTGGACCGAGTGTCAGCTCGCCGCGATGAACCAGTCGCTGGGTGTCCCCACCGTGTTCCTGCCCGCGCAGCCCGAGCTGGCCGCGGTGTCCTCGACCGCGGTGCGCACGCTGGGCAGGTTGCCTTCGTCCGCGCGGCCGTAGCCCGCCGGACAGTGGCGAGCCCCTCGTCGGACCGCCGCCGGACGGTTCGTGGGGCTGCCGCGTCGGGATCAGGTGACGGTGGAGCACTAGACTGTGCCCGTCGGCCATGGCGTGGGCCTTGGATCGGGCATGAGGGCGGAGCATTCGGTGGATTCCCGTGCGGCCCCCGCCCGGATCGTCGGGGAGGCGGACCTCGCCGGCTTCACCGCCGGCCAGCTTCTGGACGTGACGAAGGCCCTCACGATGATCCTCGCGCTGCCCCAGTCGGCGGCCGACCGCGTCGACGCCCTCGTCGTGGCCACCGGCCAGGGCGAGGAGTGGCGCCTCACCCACGCGATCCGCGGCTGGGAGGCGAATCCGGGCCTCCGCCACCTCCTGGTGGCGAACGGGAACCCGGCCGAGGAGACCTACGTCGAACCCACGCTCGCCCACCTGCGCAGCCTCGGCCTCCGTCGCCTCGACGGGGTCTGCGTCCAGGCCGAGCCGGCCCCCGACACCGGCCGGCAGGCCGCGTGGATCGCCGAACAGGTCCACGGCCGGGGCATCGCGAGCCTCGCGCTCGCCGTCTCCCCCTACCACCTGCCCCGCGCCTACCTCACGGTCCTCAAGGCACTCGACCGCGGTGGCCTCCGGCTGCCCGTCATACCGGTCCCCGTGGCCGTATCCCCGGACACTCCCGTCCCGGAGACCGGAGCCACCGCCTACGACCTGCTGCCGGGCGAGGTGAAACGCATCCTCACCTACGCGGACGAGGGCTGGGTCGCCACCCTCGAGGAACTCCAGCAGTACCTGCGGTGGCTGTGGAGCCGCCACGGGTCCCTCCTCGTCGGAGCCCCGGACTGACGCCCCGGCCCGCTGGCGATCCCCCGGCGACCGGGGTCGTGCTGCCCTGAGCAGAATCGTTCGCCTTTCCGGGCCGTGCCGCCGGAGGCTGGCGGCATGGGAACGGGCTTCAGCGGCGAGGTGGCCACGTACTACGCGAGACACCGGCGCGGGTACCCGCCGGAAGTGCTCGACGCCGTCGTCGGGGCCTTCGGTCTCGACGACGGCGACACGGTCGTCGACCTCGGCTGCGGCACCGGCCAGCTCAGCCTGCCGCTCGCCGCCCGGGTGGGCACGGTCCTCGGCGTGGATCCGGAGCCGGACATGCTGGCGCTGGCCCGGCGGGCGGCCCTCGACGCGGGGGTGACGAACGCCGCGTGGCTGCTCGGCGCGGACAGCGACCTGCCCACTGTGGGCCGGTTGCTGGGCGAGCGGGCGGTCGGCGCCCTCTGCGTCGCCGTCGCGATCCACTTCATGGACCGCGGGGCGCTGTTCCGGGCCGCCCGGCCGCTGCTGCGTCCCGGAGGCGGAATCGTCGTGATCACCAACGGCGCCCCGCTGTGGTTTCAGGACGCCGAGTGGTCCCGGGCGCTGCGCGGCTGCCTGGAGGGGCTGCTCGGGCGTCCGGTCACCGCGACGTGCCAGACCGACGACGCCGGCCGTCGGCGCAACCGGGACGCCCTCGCCGCCGCCGGCTACCGGGTGGTGGAGTCGTCGGTGGAGTACGCCGCGCCGCTCACCGTCCACGACCTGGTCGGCGGCGTCTTCTCCGCGATGTCACCGGACCTGCTGCCCTCGCCGGAGGGCCGGGCCGCGTTCGCCGCCGAGGTCCGCGACGCCCTCGGCGGGCGGGAGTCGGTCACCGAGCGGGTGCGCGTGTCGCTCCAGTGCGGCCTGCCGGGCTGACCCGGCAGCCCGACGACGAACCGCCCGCATCGCCGGTGCCGGGTCGCGGCGCGACGTGCGGGGGCCCCCGCCGAGATGGCGGAGGCCCCTGCGTCGACGCTCGGTCGGGTGCCGGTCAGCACCAGCCGTTGATCGGTCCGTTCACGCCGGTCCACACGTAGGCGTCGGACACCCAGGTGCCGTCGCTCAACCGGTTCCACAGGGCGGTGGTGCCGTACCGCCCGGTGTGGGAGGTGCCGTTCGCGGAGCAGGAGACGGTGACCGTCGCGCCGTCGCCCACCGATCCGCGCAGGGCGTAGCCGGTGCCGGGACCGGACCGCTTGTTCACCGCGCCCCCACCGTTGGCGTCGACCACCGCCTGGTTGAAGCCCAGCGCCCCGAAGTTGTAGAGGCCGGATCCGGCGCCGGCCCAGGCCGAGCCGTGCCGCGCGCCGCCCTGGTAGGCGGAGGCGCCGTTGACGAACGCCCACTTGCCGAGGTCGTGGCCGCCGATGGACACGTACGCGCTGTTCTGCCGCAGCCCGAAGTGGACGTGCCGGCCGGAGGCCGCTCCACCGCAGGTGACGTCGGTGCCCGTGTAGCCCAGGTACGAGCCCTGGCTGACGGCGGCGCCGTTGACCGAGATGCTGCTCCACAGGTGGTAGTAGTCGGTGGAGTAGCCCCGGTCGTGGATCACCCGGATCCACCCGGTGCACATCGTGTACGCCGTGCCGGCGCGCGCCGCGCGGACCACCTGGTCGCCGCCGGCCAGGTCGATCGAGCTGTACGGCAACTCGGAGCCGCCCCAGCCGTGCGGGCCGCCGGTCAGCGTCCACGTCTGCCCGACCGCGAACGGCAGGGCCATCCCGGTCCGGTAGTCGCCACCCGCCTGCATGACGCTCGGGCCGCTCGGGTTGCTCGGGGCGCTCGTGAAGACCGCCTTCTCCTGCTTGTTCACCAGGGGCGACACGGCGGCCAGCTCGCTGAACCCGGCCTCGCCGTCGAAGTTCACCCGCCACGTGCCGGCCTCGGCGCGGGCGATGAAGATCGCGCCGGTCGGGTGGACGTCCTTCTCGTGGCCGGTGACGGCCACGGCGGTGCCGAAGGCCCACTTGCCGCTCTTGCGGGTGACGGTCACGCGCGTCTCGGAGCTTTCGGCGTGCTCCGCCTCGGAGCTGTCGGCGTGTTCCGCCGCCGCGGCCTGGACCTGCCCGCGCAGCTTGGCGGTCACGGCGTCCTCGACGCTCACCTGCACCGGGGTGGGCGCCGCAGCCTGCGCGGTGCCCGCGACCAGGAGTTCCGTCGCCAGCAGCGCGGTGGCGACGCCGGCCCATCGTCTGATGTGCACCATTGACGACCTCTTTCGAATCGAAGCACATCGCTAAGTGGTGCTGACGATAGACAGAACGACGAATGTTGTCTACATGTTGACCCGTCGGCAATGAAGATATGTTTCGCGGCCCGCGACCCGGCCGGCACGCGCGGTGACGGCCGGGCGGTGACGGTCGGGGCGGTGACGGCGGCTACGGGCTGGTCGCGGAGGCCGTCTCGGGGACGAGGGTGGCCTGGCTGCGGTGCGCGACCGGGATGATCAGCGCCGACGCGACCAGCGCGGCGACCGCGATGCCGAGCCAGCCCCAGAAGCCGAAGGCGATGACCAGGCCGGACAGCGCGGCCGGGCCGATGATGTTCTGCGTGATCACGTGCAGGTCGAACGCGCCAAGGTACTCGCCCTGCGCGTGCTCGGGGGCGAGGCCGAACGCGAGGCCCCAGCCCGAGGCGGCCTGCATCACCTCGGCCACCGACAGGATCAGCACCGCGGCGACGATCGCGACGGACACCAGCGCGACGTTGTCGTCGAGGGCGCTCACCGCGATGACGGCGCAGCCGCCGGCCAGCCAGTAGCCGGAGCGGCGGGCGAGCCTGCCGGCGCCCTCCACGGTGTCCGCGCCGCGGCTGGCCCGCACCTGGAAGAGGATGACGAACACCGTGTTGAAGATGAGCAGCAGCGGGATCAGGAAGTGCGGCAGCGAGGTGCGGTTGAGCGCCCACAGCGGCATCGTGACCAGGATGACGGTGACGTGGGAGGCGAGCACCGTCGAGACGCCGATGACGGAGAGGAAGCGGGGGTCGCGTACGGCGGCGAAGCGCTTGAAGCCCACCGGGACGGGCCGCGACGGCGCGTCGGGCAGGCGGGTGACCAGCAGGGCGGCGCCGGCCATCAGCAGGGCGGTGGTGAGCGGGATCAGCACGAGCAGCCGCTGGTCGAGCGCGGCGACGGCGGCCACCCCGATACCGATGCTGAACCCGATGTTGAACACCGACCGCATCATGGCCTTGAGCTTGACCCGTTCCTCGGCCGGCACGAGGTTGCCGACGAGAGCGCCGTTGGTCGGGCCGGTGCCGTACTCGATGAAGCCGACGGTGACCACCAGGGCGAAGAAGTGGACCGGGTTGTCCACCAGCGTGTAGAGCCCGAAGCCCACCGCCAACGCCGCGAACAGCATGACGAGCAACCGGCGCGGGCCCACCCGGTCGGCGATGACGCCGAACAGGACCGACGAGATGAAGGCGGACAGGCCCGCCGCCGACAGACCCAGGCCGACCTGCTTGGGATCGAGCCCGACGCGAAGTGTGAAGTAGACGACGCTGCCGCTGAGGAAGACTCCCTTGCCGATCGATTCGGCCAGCCGGATCGCGATCAGTTTCCTGCGCAGCGGATCGGCCGGCACCAAACGGGACGAGTAATCGATCAATCGAGACAAGGGCATATTTGCACATCCTGGTGTAATGGAGCGGTCGCGTCAATCCTCGCGGCGGCGCCGCCGGGCGGGACAGGGCGTTCGACGGAGCGCGGGCGGGACGACTTCCCGGGCCACCAGGGAATATCTCCCGTGGACGCCCGGAACGCGGTGCGCTAGCGGCCGGCCCGGGGCGGGACCCCCGACCGGGCGACCAGGCACCTCGTCCCGGCATTCCCGTTCTGTCGCGGCCTGTTCCATTCAAGCCGAGAATCGCCTTCGACGCTTTTCATTTAATTGGTCTCTGAGAATGCGTCAGATGACTGACATCACTGTCGTCAGACCACGTTCATGTGTTGTTCTGTTGGCCGTCAGAAGACGTTCACGCCGATCGGAGGTCGGCGCTTCCGCTACGCCTGCACGACAGGGAGGCGTCGCGGAGCCAGTTAGGACGGGTGAGGTGTGGTAATGGTCAGCGTTGGCTCGACCTCGGAACCGGCTCATACGATGAGGCGCGATCCGGGAGATGTCGCGGACGGCACAAAACGTCGCGCCGTGACAGTTGTGCTGGCCGACGCCCAGCCGGTGGTGCGCAGGGGCCTGCACGCCCTGCTGTCCCCCTCGGCTGAGGTCACCGTGGTCGCCGAGGCGGGCACCACGCGGGAGGCGATGAGGTCGGCGGCGTCGCTGCGCCCCGACGTGCTCGTGCTCGACATCGAGCTGCCGGGCTTCCAGGTGGGCGTGACGCTGCAGGAGATCGCCCGGATGTCACCCACGACCGCGGTGCTGGTCTTCACCGCGGTCGAGGACGAGGGGGCGGTCTTCGCGGCCATGCGTGCCGGCGCACGCGGCTACGTGCTCAAGAGCTGCCCGGGCGACGGCATCGTCCGGACGATCAGGGGCCTCGCCACGGGCGAGGTGATCCTCGGCCCCCGGGTGGCCGACCAGATCGTCCGGCAGCTCGGCCGGGAACCCCGCAACCAGCAGCTCTTCCCGGAGCTGACGACGCGCGAGCGGCAGGTGCTCCAGCTGATCGCGTCGGGCCTGCGCAACGGGGCGATCGCCACCCAGCTCAGCCTCTCGCCGAAGACGGTCAGCAACCACATCTCGACGATCTTCAGCAAGCTCAACGTGTCGGACCGGTACGAGGCGATCGAGGTCGCCCGCAAGGCCAGGCTGGAGCACGGCGCCACACCCCTGCCGGGAGCGGGCGGCTGCGCCGCGTACGCCGGCGCGCAGTCGACGGAAAGGTGAGCGGGATGGCCCTGGATCTGGAAGCGATCGCGACCCGGCTGGAGCCGCGGTTCGGCAAGGCGGCGCACCGCTGGGTCGGCACGCTGCCCCAGCGGCTAGACGAACTCGTCGCGCAGTGGGCGCTCGACCTCGGCGACCCGCTCAAGTCCGGCAACTCCTCCGTGGTGTTCCGCTGCCGCCACCCCCGTGGCGAGGCGGTGCTCAAGCTGTCGCCCGACAGCTACGCGGTGCGGGAGGAGGTCGACATGCTGCGTCAGTTCGCGCCCAGCGGACGGGTGCCCGAGGTGCTGGCGGCGGCCAAGGGCGCGGTGCTGCTCGAGTCGATCCACCCGGGCACCCTGGTGGAGAAGATGCCGCAGCCTCCGTCGCCGCAGGAGTACGCCGGCTTCCTCACCGACCTGCACGGCGCCGGGGATCCGGCGACCGCGCCGCGGCGGCTGGAGGACTGGATCGACGTGCTGTTCAACTCGGCGATGCGGCGGGGCGCCGACCTCGCCGAGTCGAAGCGGCTGCGCGACGACCTGTTCGCCGCGCCCACCGACACCGTGCTGCTGCACGGCGACCTGCACCTGGGCAACGTGCTCAGCGGCGGCGCGAAGGGCCTGGTGGCCATCGACCCGATGGCCTGCGTCGGCGACCCGTGCTTCGACGCGGTCGACTACGTGCTGGAGGGCCTGGACCGCGCGGAGATGCTGCGCCGGCGTGACGAGCTGGCCGCGGCGGCCGGCATCGACGTGGAGCGGCTCGACATGTGGTGCCGGGTGACCGCCCCGATCGGTGCGACGTACGTCAGCAACCCCGGGCACTCCGCGGAGCTGGCCGCCTTCGGGCGCGGCGAGTACTAGGCACTCCCCCTGCGGCGGTCGAGCGGATCCTGACCGACGCACCCCCGACCGGCCCCCGGTCCAACGGCTGACCCCGTCGGACCGGGGGCCGTGTCGCGTTCCCGGGCGCCGGAGCCGGCCAGGGTGAGCAGCCGGCCGAGCAGCGGTGTGTCCGGCACCCGACCGGGAGGTTTTCCCTGCTGGAGCGGGGAAGCTCGCTCTGCCGGACGGGACGTCGGACACCGCACGATCGATCCATGGTTCGTACCGGTCGTGCTTCCTTCGCTCAGGAAAGACTCTATTTCCTCAACCAGCTCCAGCCCGGCAACCCGGCGTACGTGGTGGCGTTCGCCGTCCACCTGCACGGCGCGTTGCGGCCGGCGGCGCTGCGCGCGGCGCTGACCCGCGTCGTCGCCCGGCACGACGCGCTGCGCACCACGTTCGCGCTGGTCGACGGCGTGCTCACCCAGCGGGTCTCGCCCACCCCGCACGCCGACGTCGACGTGCAGACGGGCGCGTGGGCCGACCGGGACACCCAGGAGGCCTACCTGCACACCCTGGTCGCCGAGCAGGCCCGACGCCCGTTCGAGCTCGGCGACGGGCCCGTGCTGCGCGCCTTCCTGCGTTCCTGGGGTCCGGACGAGCACACCCTCGTGGTGCTGGTGCACCACATCGCCTGCGACGGCTGGTCGGTGGGGCTGCTGCTGCGCGACCTCGCCGCCGAGTACCACGCGGCGGTGTCCGGGACGGACGCCGCGTACGCCGAACCGGAGGAGTCGTACCTGGCGTACGCCCAGCGGCAGCGCGAGTCCTGGGAGCGCGACAGCTCCGGGCTGGACTTCTGGCGCGCCGAGCTGCGCGACGTCCCGCAGCTCGCGCTGCCCACCGACTTCCCCCGGCCGAGCGTGCTCAGCGCCGACGGCGCGGTGCTGCGCCGCCCGGTCGAGCCGCAGCTGGTCGAGCGGCTCACCGCGTGGGCCAGGTCGCGGGGCGCGACGCTGTTCGCGGTGACGCTGGCCGCGTACGCCTCGGTGCTGTCGCGCTACGCGCGCCAGGACGAGGTGGTGATCGGGGTGCCGGTCGCCAACCGGATGGACGAGGCCGAGGAGCGCGTCGTCGGCTGCCTGGTCAACACCCTGCCGATCCGGCTCGACGTGTCCGGTCGGCCCGGCTTCGCCGAGCTGGTCGAGCGGGCCCGGCGGGCCAGCATGGCCGCGTTCGCCAACCAGGACGTGCCGTTCGAGCAGATCGTGCGGGCCACCGTGGGGGAACGGCAGCTCAGCCACGCGCCGCTGTTCCAGACCTCCCTGACGGTGCAGAACTTCCCGTTCGCGTTCCCCGAGTTCGACGGCGTGCGGCTGACCGAGGTCGACGTCGAGATCGACGTCACCAAGTTCGACCTGGGCCTGACCCTCGACGTGTCCACCGCCACGCCGTTCCTGCGGGCCGAGTACAGCACCGAGCTGTTCACCCCGGAGACCGTCGCAACGCTGCTCACGCACTACCTGACCTTCCTGCGGTCGGTCGTCGACGGGCCGGACGCCGAACCGTGCATGGTGGACGAGGCGGAGCGGCTGCTGCTGACCGAGGGGGTGAACCCGCCGGTCGCGCGGCAGTCGGCCGACCACCCGTCGGTGCTGCGCCGCTTCGCCGAGCACGTGGCGCGCACCCCGGACGCGGTGGCGGTGCGCCACCGGGACGTGGAGGTCACCTACGCCGAGCTGGACCGGTGGGCCGGGCGGATCGCGGCGGGCCTGGCCGACCGGGGGGTGCGCCGCGGCGACCGGGTCGGACTGCTGCTGCGCCGCTCCCCCGCGATCGTCGCGGCGATCCTCGGCGTGTGGAAGCTCGGCGGCGTCTACGTGCCGCTGGACCCCGAGTACCCACGGCAGCGCCTCGAACTGATCACGGCCAGCGCCGACATGCCGTTCATGCTGGTGGAGGCCGGCACCGCCGACACGGCCGGCGCGCTGGCGCGGGGCCGCGACATCCGCCTGGCCGACGCGCACACCCTCGACGGGACGTCCGTGGTCGCGGAGACGTTCCCCGGGCCGCGCGACCAGGCGTACGTCATCTACACCTCCGGCTCCACCGGCGTGCCCAAGGGCGTCATGGTCGGGCACGGCGGCCTGGACGCGCTGAACGACCCGACGCCCGCCGGGCTCGACGTCACGGCCGACGACGTGTGGCTGGCCGCCAGCTCGTTCTCGTTCGACGCCTCGGTGTGGGAGATGTGGGGCGCGCTGAGCACCGGCGGCCGGCTGGTCGTCGCCGACCAGGCCGACCTGGTGGACCGGCAGCGCCTGGCCGAGCTGGTGCACCGCGAGGGCGTCACGGTGGTGTTCCAGACCCCCGGTGCGCTCTACCGGCTGCTGCCCCCGTACCTGCGGCTGCTGGGCGCGGACGAGGTCTCCCGCATCCGCTACGTCGTCCTCGGCGGCGAGGCCCTGAGCTGGTCGCGGGTCGCGTCGCTGGTCGCCGGCGCGCCGGGCCTGCGCGCGGTGTTCGTCAACATGTACGGCATCACCGAGGGCACCATCCACGTCACGATCTTCGAGGCCCCCACGGCGGACCTGGCCCGGGTCGGGGAGGGCACCGTCGGCGTGCCGCTGCCGTCGGGGCGCTGCTACGTCCTCGACGACGACCTGCGGCCGACCGGACTCAACGTGCCCGGCGAGCTGTACTGCGGCGGGGTGCTCGTCGCGCACGGCTACCTGGGCAACCCGGAGCTGACCGAGGCGCGCTTCCTGCCCGACCCGTACGGCGGGGGCGTGATGTACCGGACCGGTGACGTGGTCAAGTGGGGCGTCGACGGGAACATGGTGTACCTCGGCCGCAACGACACCCAGGTGCAGCTGCGCGGCTACCGCGTCGAGCTGGCCGAGGTCGAGGGCGCGTTCCTGACCCACCCGACGGTGCACTCGTGCGCGGTCGCGGCCGAGAACGACGAGCTGGCCGCCTTCGTCGTCGGCGAACTCGGCCCGGAGGCCGAACGCGAGCTGCGCGCCCACGTACGGGCGACGCTGCCGGCGTACATGGTGCCGTCGCGGATCCTGACCGTCGCGGCGATCCCGCTCACCGCGCACGGCAAGGTGGACACGGCCCGACTGCTGGCCGACAGCCGCGCCGCGCGCACCACCGTCGCGCCCGCGGCGCGGCGCGGCCTCGCCGCCGGCAGCGGGTTGGAGGAGCGCATCCGGGCCTGCTGGAGCGAGGTGCTCGACCGGGTCGACGTCGGGCTGCACGACAACTTCTTCGACCTGGGCGGGCACAGCTTCGCGCTGATCGCGCTCCAGCAGCGGCTCTCCGACGAGGGCCTGGACGTCTCCGTGACGGACCTGTTCCGCGCCGGCACGGTCGCCGGCTGCGCCGCGCACCTGCAACGGGCGGCCCCGGTGGTCGCCGACGCGCGGGTGGCGCAGCGCCACCGCGGTCGCGCCCTGCTGGCCGACCGGCGCCGGACCGCGGGAGGCCGCCGTGGCTGAGCTGCCCGACGGCGCGGCGGTGGCCGTGGTCGGCATGGCCGTACGGGTCCCCGGCGCCGAACGCGACCTGGACCTGTTCTGGCACCACGTGGTCAACGGGGTCGACGCGGTCACCTTCTTCACCCCCGAGCAGCTCGTCGGCTGGGGCGTGCCCAAGGACCTCGTCGAGCGGCCCGACTTCGTGCCCGCCCGGGCGGTGCTGCGCGACGCGGACTGCTTCGACCACCGGCTGTTCAGCTACTCGCCCTCGGACAGCGCGCTGATGGACCCGCAGCAGCGGATCCTGCTGGAGTGCGCCTGGGCCGCGCTGGAGCACGCCGGCCACCCGCCGGTCGCCGCCGACGGCAACCGGATCGGGGTGTACGTCGGCACCGGCCTGAACGTCTACCTGCTCGACAACGTGTGGCCCAACGAGCGCGCGGTCGAGGCGGCCGGCGGCCTGGGGCTGATCATCGGCAGCGACAAGGACTTCGCGGGCACCCGCATCGCGTACAAGCTGAACCTGCAGGGTCCGGCGCTGACGCTGCAGACCGCCTGCTCGACGTCGCTGGTCGCGGTGCACCAGGCGGTGCAGGCGCTGCTGACCTACGACGCCGACGTGGCACTGGCCGGGGGCGCCACGGTGACCCCGCCGACGCGGCGCGGGCACGTGCACGAGCCCGGGGGGATCTTCTCCGCCGACGGCCGGTGCCGGGCCTTCGACGCCGCGGCCGACGGCACCGTGCCCGGCGACGGCGCGGGCGTGGTGGTGCTCAAGCGACTCGAGGACGCCCTGCGCGACGGCGACACCGTGCACGCCGTGATCCGCGGCTCCGCGGTCAACAACGACGGCTCCCGCAAGGCGGGCTTCACCGCGCCCGGCCCCACCGGCCAGGCCGGCGTGATCTCGGCGGCGCTGGAGGTGGCCGACGTCGACCCGGACACCGTCGGCCTGATCGAGACCCACGGCACCGGCACCGCGCTCGGCGACCCGATCGAGGTGGCGGCGCTGCGGCAGGTCTTCGACAGCGACCGGCCCGACCGGGCGCCCTGCGCGCTCGGCGCGGTCAAGTCGGTCGTCGGGCACCTGGACACCGCCGCCGGCGTGGTCGGCCTGATCAAGACCGTGCTGGCGCTGAAGCACCGCGTGATCCCGCCGATCGCCCACCTCGCCACGCCCAACCCCGCGCTCAGGCTGGACGGTTCGGTGTTCGAGCTGCCGGCGGCGGCCCGGCCCTGGGCGCCGATCGACGGCGTACGCCGGGCCGGGGTGAGCGCCTTCGGCATCGGCGGCACCAACGCCCACGTCGTGCTGGAGGAGGCCCCGCCCGCCCGGCCCCGGTCGCGCCGCCACGTCACCGAGCTGGTCCTGGTCTCCGCGAAGACCGCCGCCGTGGCGCAGGCCGGCCTGGACCGCGCCGCCGCCTGCGTGGCGCAGACCCCGCCCGGCGAGCTGGCCGACCTCGCGTACACCCTGCGGACCGGCCGGGCGGAGCTGCCGTGGCGGGCCGCGTTCCTCACCGGAGCGCACGGCTCGCCGGCGACGGTCCGGCAGGTCGACGCGAAGGCGCGGGCGCGCGGCGTGGCGCTGCACCTCACCGGGGCCGGCGAGCTGACCGGCAACCGGCCCAACTACGACGCCGACCCGGTGTACCGCCGGGTCGTCGACGAGGGCGTGGCGCTGCTGCGCGACCGCGACCTCGACGAGGCCGTACGGGAGCGCTGCACCCGGCTGCTGGCCTGCGTCGGCCTGGCGCGGTCGCTGCGCAGCCGGGGCGTGGCCCCGCGCGCCCTGGCCGGCGCCGGCATCGGCGCCGTGGCGTGCGCGGTCGTGGCCGGGATCATGTCCCTCGCCGACGCGCTGGAGCTGACCTGCGGCGGCGACGTCGACGCCAGCCGGCTCGACCCGGCCGAACTGCCCGTCCACGTGCCGGGCGGGGAGCCGCCGACCGGGTACGACGGGCTCGCGTACTGGCGGGCGCAGGCGGCCGGACCGCCCGCGCCGACGACGCCGCCGGAGCTCGACCAGGTGCTCTGGGTCGAGGTCGGCACGAGCGTCACCCCGCACCTGGGCCCGGACGGGCCCGCGCTGCCCGCCGACCGGCACGCCCGGCTGCTGGCCACCGTCGGCGCGCTGTGGCAGCTGGGTCTCGTCGGCGCCTGGGACCCCGTGCACGACGCGGGCCGACGCCGGCGGCCCGCCCCCACCTACCCCTTCGCGGCCACCCGGCACTACCTGGACGCCCCCGCGACCCGACTGGACACAGAGAGGCACCACTGATGCGCGACGTACACGACCGGACCTGGGTGGGCGAGTTCGAGCAGCTGTGGATGGAGGTGCTCGGCGTCGACACGGTCGACGACGACGACGACTTCTTCGACCTCGGCGGCCACTCGCTCAGCGCGCTGCGGCTGAGCACCCTGATCCGCCAGGAGCTCAACCTCGCGGTGATGTTCGGCCACGTCCTGGAGAACCCCCGCTTCGCCGACCTGCGGGACGTCGCGGGCCAGGTGCCGCTGGACAAGCCGGCGCAGGTGCCGCTGGACGAGCCGGTGGCGGAGGTCGTGTGATGACCGCCCCGGAACTCTCCGCCTGGACGCCGCTGGCCGCGCGGGTGCTCGGTTGCGCGCCCGAGCAGCTGCGGGACGCGGCGGTGACCGAGTCGTTCGTCGCGCTGGGCGGCACCTCGCTGCAGGCCATCGCGCTGGTCTCGCTGGGCCAGCGCGAGCTGCGGGCGCACGTGGACAGCGCCCGGCTGCTGTCGGCGCTGCCGCTGGCGCAGGCGCTGGCCGGCGCGGTGGAGCACGTGGACACCGCGCCCCCGCCGGCCGCGCGGCGGCCCGCCGAGCTGGAGCTGCTGCCCGGTCAGCGTTCCATGCTGGCGGCGCACCTGCTCGACCAGGACGCGCCGTACCACCTGATGTTCACGCTGGAGGCGGACGGGCCGCTCGACGAGGCCCGGACCCGGTCGGCGCTGCGCGAGCTGGCGACCCGCCACGAGGCGCTGCGCACCCGGTTCGCCCGGGACCCGCGGCAGGCCCGGATCGTGCTGCCCGCCCCGTACGAGCCACGGCTGCTGCACCAGACGCTGCCCGACGACGACCCGGTACGCGCCGTGCACGAGCTGTACGGCCCCTCGGCCGCGCGGCTGCTGCGCCCCTTCGCACAGCCGCCGGTCGTCTTCGTGCTGACCCGCGCCGGGCGGCGCGACCTGCTCACCATGCTGGTGCATCACACGATCGCCGACGGCTGGAGCATTGGGGTGCTCTGGCGCGAGTTCGCCGAGCTCTACGCCGGCGCCGGCCCGGCGGGCGCCGCGCCGTCGCCGGAGTGGATCGGCTCCCGGCTCGCCGCGCAGGAGGCGTCCGGGGCGCTGGACGGCGCGCTGACCCGGATCGCGGCCCGGCTGGACGGCGCGCCCTGGACGGTGGCGCTCCCCACCGACCTGCCGCCGGTCGCCGAGGCCGACGGCCGCGGCGCACGCCTGCGCTTCCACCTCGACGCGGCGACGACGCGGGCCGCCACCGAGCTGGCCCGGCACTGCCGGGTGACGGTGACGTCGGTGGCCATGGCGGCGTGGGCGCTGGCCGCCGCCCGCCGCGCGGGCCTGACCGACCTGGTGCTCGGGGTGCCGGCGGCGGGCCGGTTCGAGGCGGGCATGGCCGGCATCGTGGGCCTGTGCACCCGGGTCGTCCCGGTGCGCTGCGCGGCGAGCGACGACCTCGACGCGCGGGACTACGTACGCGGGGTGGCCGCCTCGCTGGCCGAGGCGGCGGCCGACGCCGACGTGCCGTTCGAGCGGGTCATCTCCGGGCTCGGCGGCGCCACCGACCCGGGCCGCAACCCGCTGGCGCAGCTCGGCTTCGCCGCCCACCACGAGCTGGTGCCCGACGAGCTGGAGGCGGGGGGCCGCGCCTGGCGGGTGCACGAGGGCCACTGCCACGGTGCGGTGTTCGACGCGCTGCTCTACCTCCAGTCGTGGTCGGACCGTCCCCGCTTCGCCCTGGAGTACGCCACGTCGGTGCTCACCGCGGCCGACGCCGGGGAGCTGGCCGAGTCGTTCCAGGCGGCGCTGCGGGAGCTGGCCGCCGACCCGGGCGTCGCCCTGCGTGACGTCACCGGGCTGTCGGCGGGGCAGCACGCGCGGCTGCGGGCGCTGGGCGCGGGCGGCTCGCACGACACGGCCGACGACGTGTGGAGCCGGTTCGCGGCGCACGCGCGGTCCGCGGGCGAACGGGTCGCGCTGGTCGACGCGCACGCCGGGCTCACGCTGACCTACCGCGAGCTGCACGACCGGGCCGTCGCGCAGGCGCGGCTGCTGCACGCGCGCGGCGTGCGCGCCGGCGACGCGGTGGTCCTGGAGCTGCCGCGCTCGGCCGCCGAGGCCGTGGCGGTGCTGGGTGTGCTGCGGCTGGGTGCGCACTACGTCGCGGTCGACCAGCACGCCACGGCCGAGTGGCGGGCCCACCTGGCCGCCGCCGTCGCGCCCCGGGCCCGCCTCGGCACCGCCCCGGCCGGAGAGGAGTGGTCGGGCGCCGCCGACTGCGCCCTCGCCGGCCCGGACACGCCGGCGCGGGACGGGGCGGCCGGCGGCCCCGGCGTCGTCGGGACCGGCGACGACCCGGTCGAGGCGGCCCCGGCCGACCCGGCGCGGACC
Source organism: Micromonospora sp. NPDC023644 (assembly GCF_040640115.1). Taxonomy (NCBI): domain Bacteria; kingdom Bacillati; phylum Actinomycetota; class Actinomycetes; order Micromonosporales; family Micromonosporaceae; genus Micromonospora; species Micromonospora sp. NPDC023644. The sequence continues at coordinate 121,724 of NZ_JBFABA010000011.1, forward strand.
GCGTACGTCTCCTTCACCTCGGGCTCGACCGGGGTGCCCAAGGGCGTGGTCGTGCCGCACCGGGCGGTGCTGCGGCTGGCCGACGACCCGGGGCTGTTCGCCGACCGGGCGGGCATGCGGATGATGCGGCTGTCCCCGCTGGCGTTCGACGCGTCCACGCTGGAGCTGCTGGTGCCGCTGGCCAACGGCGACACGGTGGTGGTGTTCCCGCCCGGGGAACCGACGCCCAGCGGGCTGGCCGAGTTCCTGCGCACCGCCGGGATCACCCACGCGTGGCTTACCTCGGGCGTGTTCCACCTGGTCGCCGACCACCGTCCGGACGCCTTCGCCGGGCTGCGGCAGCTCTTCACCGGCGGCGGCGTGGTCTCCCCCGCGCACGTGCGCCGGGTGCTGCGGGCCTGCCCGGGGCTGCGGGTCACCAACGGCTACGGCCCCACCGAGAACACCACGTTCACCACCACCTGGTCCGTCGACCACGCCGACGCGACGCCGGACCCGCTGCCGATCGGCACGCCGGTGCACGGCACCGACCTGTACGTCGTCGACCCGGCGGGGCGCCTCGTCCCGCCGGGCGCCATCGGCGAGCTGGGCACGGCGGGCACCGGGCTCGCCGACGGCTACCTCGACGACCCCGCGCGCACCGACGCGTCCTTCGTCCGGCTCGGGGAGCCGGCGGTGCGCCTGTACCGCACCGGCGACCTCGTGCGCTGGGGTGCGGACGGGCAGCTGCGCTTCCTGGGTCGCAACGACCGACAGGTGAAGATCGCCGGACACCGGGTGGAGCTGGTCGACGTCGAGCGCCGGCTGCGGGCGCGGCCCGGGGTGCGCGACGCGGTGGTGTTCACCACCGGCGACCCGGTGACGGGCGTACGCCTGTGCGCCGCGCTCAAGCCCGCCGCCGACGGCCTGGACGTGGCCGGCGTACGCCGTGCCGTGGAGGCCGAGCTGGCCCCCTACGCCCGGCCGCAGCAGTGGGTGACCGTGGCCGAGTTCCCACTCGACCGCAACGGCAAGGTCGACCTGCGGGCCCTGGGCGCGCTGGCCGGGGCGGCGCAGCCCGCCGCCGCGACGAGCGCCGGCGCGACGGCGGGGCAGCCGGCACGGGTCCCCGCCCCGCGCTCGGCGTCGCTTACCGAGTTCGAGGAGCTGGTGACGGGGGCCTGGGTGGAGGCGCTGGGCACCGACGACTTCGACGTCGACGAGGCGTTCTTCGACGTCGGCGGGGAGTCGCTGCGACTGGCGATCGTGCGCCGGCTGCTCCAGGAGCGGCTGGCCGGCCGGGCCATCCCGCTGACCGACCTCTACCGCTTCCCCACCGTCCAGACCTTGGCCCGGCATCTGCACGCCCAGACCGAAGGAGCAGGCGCATCCTCATGAACGGCGACATCGCGATCGTAGGCATGGCGGGCCGGTTCCCCGGCGCCGCCGACGTCTGGGAGTACTGGTCCAACGTGGTCGCGGGGAAGATCACGATCAGCGAGCTGACCCGCGGGGAGCTGCTGGCCGGGGGCGTGCCCGCCGACCAGCTCGACGACTCCGCGTACGTGCCGGCGCGCGGCGTGCTGGCCGATGCGGACCTGTTCGACGCCGCCTTCTTCGGCATCACGCCGCGGGAGGCCGAGACCATGGACCCGCAGCACCGGCTGCTGATGCAGACGGCGTGGGCCACCCTGGAGTCCGCGGGGCTGGCCACCCGGCACCCCTTCGGCCGGGTCGGCGTGTTCGCCGGGGCCGGGTTCAACTACTACGCGCTGCACCACGTGTACGCGCAGCCCGGCCTCGTCGAGACCCAGGGGCTGCTCTCGGTCGTGCTGGGCAACGAGAAGGACCACCTCGCCGCGAAGGTCGCGTACCGGCTGGACCTGGGCGGTCCCGCGGTCACCGTGCAGACCGCCTGCTCGACGTCACTGGTGGCGGTGCACCTGGCCTGCCAGAGCCTGCGTACCGGCGACTCGGACGTCGCGCTCGCCGGCGGCGCCTGCGTGGCCGTGCCGCAGCAGGCCGGCTACCTCTACGAGACGAAGGGCATCATGTCGCCCGACGGCGCGTGCCGGCCCTTCGACGCCTCGGCCGCCGGCACCGTCCCCGGCAACGGCGTCGCCATGGTGGCGCTCAAGCGCGCCGAGGACGCCCGCCGCGACGGGGACACCGTGTACGCCCTCATCAGGGGGTCGGCGGTGAACAACGACGGCGGCATGAAGGTCGGCTACACGGCGCCCGGCATCGCCGGGCAGATCGACGTGCTGACCCGCGCGTACGCCGCCGCGGGCGTCGACCCCGCCAGCGTCGGCTACCTCGAGGCGCACGGCACCGCCACCGAGGTCGGCGACGCGATCGAGCTGTCGGCGCTGACCGAGGTGTTCCGCCGGGGCGCGCGGCCGTGCTCGATCGGCTCGGTCAAGGCCAACGTCGGCCACCTCGACGCGGCCGCCGGTGTCACCGGGCTCATCAAGGCCGCGCTGGCTCTGCACTTCCGGCAGATCCCGCCGCTGGCCGGCCTCAAGCAGGCCCGGCCCGAGCTGCTCGACGGGTCGACCCCGTTCACGGTGGACAGCGTGGCCCGCCCGTGGGAGGCCGACGGGCCCCGCCGGGCGGCGGTCAGCTCCTTCGGCCTGGGCGGCACCAACGCGCACGTGGTGTTGGAGGAGGCCGACGGCCCGGCCGGGTCCGGTCCCGGGGCGGCCGACGGTCGTACCGAGCTGATCGTGCTGTCCGGGCGCGACCCGGAGGCGGTCCGCGCGGCCGCCGAGCAGTGGAGCGAGCACCTGCGGCAGCGCCCCGACCTGGCCGTCGCCGACGTCGCGCTGACGTCGCAGACGTACCGCAGGCACTTCGCGCACCGGCTCGCGGTCGCCGCGCCGGACGTCCCTGCGGCGCTGGCCCGGCTGCGCAGGGCGCCCGTCCGCGAGGCCGCCCGCCGGCCCAGCGTGCTGTTCCTGTTCCCGGGCCAGGGCGCGGAGTTCCCCGCCATGTCGCGGGGCCTCTACGACCGCTACCCGTCCTTCCGGGCGGAGCTCGACCACGGCGCGGGGCTGCTGGCCCCGCTCCTGGGGCTGGACCTGCGCGACGTGCTGGTCGGCGACGACCCCGACGGGGTCGTGCACCGCACCGACGTCACCCAGCCCGCGCTGGCGCTGCACGAACTCGCGCTCGGCCGGCTGCTGGTGTCGTGGGGCGTACGCCCGGCGGCGTTGATCGGCCACTCGGTCGGCGAATTCGCCGCCGCGGCGCTGGCCGGCGAGCTGGCCGCCGACGACATGCTCCGCCTCGTCGCGACCCGCGGCAGGCTGATGCAGGACGCGCCCGAGGGCGGCATGCTGGCCGTGCTCGCGCCGCTGTCCGCGGTGCAGGAGCATCTGGCGGGCCTGGACGGCCTCGACGTGGCCGCCCGCAACGCCCCCGAGTTCACCGTGGTGGCCGGGCCGGTGGCGCAGCTCGCCGCGTTCCGCGAGCGCCTCGACGCGGGCGGGGTGCACTGCCGGGCGTTGCCCGCGCGGCGCGCCTTCCACTCGCGGATGATGGCCGACGCGGCGCGGCTGCTCGGCGCCGAGGCCGACGGCGTCGCCCGGCGACCCCGGACCGTCCCGGTGATCAGCACCGTCGACGGCACGCTGCTGGGCAAGGGGCTGCCGCGCGCCGAGGGCTACTGGGGCACGCAGCTGCGCAGCCCCGTGCGCTACCACGACGCGCTGCTGACCGGGCTGGGGCTGCCCGACCCGGTCCTGGTCGAGGTCGGGCCGGGCACCGCACTCACCGGCATGGCCCGGCAGGGCGGGCAGCGGGTGCCCGGATTCGCCCTCCAGCCCCGGCAGGCGGGGCGCGCCGACGCCGGCGACGTGCTCGCCGGGCTCGGCGGCCTGTGGACCGCCGGAGCGTCCGTCGACTGGGCCGCGGTGCGCGGCGGGAGCGCCGCCCGGCGGGTCGCGCTGCCCACGTACCCGTTCGCCCGCACCCGGCACTGGCTCGACGCCGCGCCGCCGCGACCGGCCGCCGACGTCCAGGAACCGGCGCCGGAGCCCGCCGGCGGAGGCGAGAACGAGGTGGTGCAGGAGATCATGGAGCTGTGGGGCAGGATGCTCGGCTCGGCCGAGATCGGACCGGACGCGAACTTCTTCACCCTCGGCGGTGAGTCGCTGCTGTTCATCCGCATGATCACGCAGGTGCAGCGCAGGTTCGGGGTGCGCATCCCGGTGGAGACGCTGTCGGCCGACCCCACGCCGCGCACGCTGGCCGGGCTGGTGACGGCATGACGGGCCACGACGAGCTGGACCTGGTGGCGGCGGTGGCGGCCGTGCTCTGCCACCGCCTCTCGGGCGCGGCCTCGGTCGCCGTGCGCGGCCCGCGCGGCGACGTCCTGGTGCGCCTGTCCGCGGACAGCACCCTGACGGAGGTACGCGAGCAGACGCGCGGCCGGTGGCGGGACCCCGCCGTCGACGCCGCGCCGGGCGGACGCGTGGACGTCGCGCTGGCCACGACGGGTGCCGCCGGGGCGTCGGCGGTGCTGGCCGGGGTGCCGGTCCGGCTCGCCCGCGACCACGGCGATCCCGCGTGCCTGCAGGAGCGCCTGGACACCCTGCACGCCTGGCTCGCCGCCCATCCGGACCGGCCGGTGCGGCAGGCCCCGCTGGTCGGCCCGGTGGAGCGCAAGACGCTGCTCGGCTTCAACCCCGCGCCGACCCCCGCGCCGCGCACGTCCGTGCACGAGACGATCTGCCGCCAGGCGGAGCGCACCCCGGACGCCGTCGCGCTGCGCGGCGGCGGCCGGGACCGCAGCTACCGCGAGTTCCTGGACGAGGCGGCGGCGCTGGCCGGGCGGCTGCGCGCCGAGGGCGTGGGCCCCGGGTCGGTGGTCGGCCTGTGCACCGAGCGGAGCCCCGAGATGGTGGTCGCGGTGCTCGGCGTCCTGCTGGCCGGCGGGGCGTACCTGCCGCTGGACCCGTCCCACCCGCGCCCCCGGCTGGACCTCATGCTCCGCGTGGCCGACGCCGTGCTGGTGCTGGCCGACGACGCGGGGCGGGCCGCGCTGGGCTGCGGCGGCGAGCCGTCCCTGCCCGTACGGCCGCTGACAGGCGGCGACCTGCCGGCCGCGCCCGTCGACTGGCGCGGCTACCGGGCCCCGGAGGAGGTGGTCGAGGGGCTGTCGTACGTCATCTTCACCTCCGGCTCCACGGGTGCGCCCAAGGGCGTGCAGATGACGCACCTGTCGCTGGCCAACCGGCTGGTGTGGATGCAGGACGCGTACCGCATCGGCCCCGGCGACGTGGTGCTGCAGAAGACGCCGTACACCTTCGACGTGTCGGTGTGGGAGCTGCTGTGGCCGTTCATGGCCGGCGCGACGCTGGTCACCGCCGAGGCGCAGGCCCACCGCGACCCGCAGGAGATGGTCGACGTCGTCGCCCGCGAGTCGGTGACGACGGTGCACTTCGTGCCGTCCATGCTCGCCCTCTTCGTGGAGGAGGCCGGCCTGGGTCGCTGCGCCGGCCTGCGCCGGGTCATCTGCAGCGGGGAGGCGCTGCCGCCGAAGCTGGTCAACAAGCTCACCGGCACGCTGCCGCAGGTCGAGGTGCACAACCTGTACGGGCCCACCGAGGCCGCCATCGACGTCACCGCCTGGCCGTGCCGCCGACCCGAACCGGACGACACCGTCCCCATCGGCCGGCCGATCGCGAACGTCGCCGCGTACGTCCTCGACGAGCGCGGCGAGCTGGCCCCGCTGGGCGTGCCCGGGGAGCTGGTCGTGGGCGGGGACTGCCTGGCCCGGGGGTACGCGGGGCGGCCCGACCTGACCGCCGAGCGGTTCGTCGAGGTGGCAGTCGCCGGGTGGCCGCAGCGGGTGTACCGCACCGGCGACCTGGCCTGGTGGTCGCCGGACGGGCACCTGCACTACGGCGGGCGCATCGACACGCAGGTGAAGATCCGCGGGCAGCGGGTCGAGCTGGGCGAGATCGAGTCGGTGCTCAACCGGCACCCGCTCGTCGCCAACAGCGTCGTGCTGCTGCGCGACGACCTGGGCGCCGCCGCGACCCTGGTGGCGTACGTGGTGGCCGAGCGCGACGCCGACCCGGACGTCGTGGCCGAACCCGCGCTGCGCGCCTTCCTGGCGCGGCAGCTGCCCGACCACATGGTGCCCCTGCGGTACGTGGTCCTGCCGGAGCTGCCCGCGACCGCGAACGGCAAGGTCGACCGGCGCGCCCTGCCCGCCCCGCCGGCCCGGGTCCGCCGGCGCGCCGCGACCGACCCGGGCAGCGGGGCATGATCCGCGATCCGTGGCGTTCCCGCTCGCCTTCGCCAACACCCGTCGCGTGGCGCTCTGCCGGCTGTTACCGGCGACGAGCGCGCGCCGCGCCGGCTCATTCTTCCTGGTAGCGGGCCTGGTGGCGCAGGTCGGGTGGAAGACTGGGGCTGTCGCCGAGGGGGGTCCGTATGTCTGCTGGTCGTTACCTTGCGGTCGCCGGTCCGCGCGAGCTCCGGGAAGGCGAGGTGGCCGCGGCCGAGCCGGGGCCCGGCCGGGTGACGGTCGACATCGCGTACACGGGGATCTGCGGCACGGACGTGCACGGTTACACCGACGGGCACATGCTGCCGCCGGCGGTCTTCGGGCACGAGTGGACCGGTTCGGTCTCGGCGGTGGGCGACGGCGTGGACGGGCTGCGGGTCGGCCAGCGCGTGGTGGGCGGCGTGGGGCCGGTGTGCGGCCGGTGCCGCCAGTGCGTCGCCGGGCACGCCCGCAACTGCGACACGGTGTTCGCCGAGGCCAACGGGGTCGACGCCGACGCGCCGCCGCACGGCGCGTTCGCCACCCGGGTGCAGGTCTCGGCACGGCGGGTGATCCCGGTTCCGGAGGGCCTCTCGGCGGTGGAGGCGGCGCTCGTGGAGCCGGCCACCGTCACCTTCCACGCCGTGCGGCGGGTGGCGGCGGAGTACGGCGCCACCACCGTGGTCCAGGGCGCCGGCCCGATCGGGCTGCTCACCGCCCAGCACGCGCGCAACGCCGGGGCGGGGCCGATGATCATCTCCGAGCCTTCGGCGGCGCGGCGCGCGCTGGCGAGCCGGCTCGGCTTCGCCCACGTGGTCGAGCCGGCCGGGCTGCGGGCGGCGCTGGACGAGCTGACCGCGGGCCTGGGCGCCGACGTCGTGTACGAGTGCAGCGGCGTACCGGCGCTGTTCCAGCCGTCTGCGGAGCTGGTGCGCCGGGGCGGGACGCTCGCGTTGCTCGGCTATCCGCTGGAGAACTCGAGCGTCAGCTACGGCGACTGGCAGAGCCGCGAGCTGACGGTGATCGGGTCGCTGGCGTACCACCACGAGGACTTCGTGGGTGCCATGCACGCGATCGCGGCGGATCGCATCGACGTGGCGGCGCTGCACACGGGCACCTTCGGCCTGTCGTCGCTGAAGGACGTCCTCGAGGAACTCGACTCGGGCCGCAGCGAGCACACCAAGGTGCTGATCGACCCGAGCCGGGCCTGACCCAGGCGGGCGGGACCGGCGTACGCCGGGAGTGGCCGGTCAGAACAGCGTCGACGGCCCGACCGGCTCCGGTTCCGGCAGCGGCTCGACCCCGGGCAGGCGCGCGCGCACCTCGTCGTGGAAGCGGCGGGCGAGCTCGGGCGCGTCGGCGTTGTCCGGGGTGTGCACGAACACGGTCGGCGAGCGGCCCTCGCGCAGCCAGCCGGTCACCACGTCGAGCCACGGCTGCCAGCCCTCGACGGTGCGTGCGGGGTCGTCCCGGCCGAGGTACCGCACGATCGGCCGGTCGGTCAGCGCGCGGGTGCGCAGCGGGGTGCGCGGCTTCCTGGTCCACGCCTCCCGTTCCGCGTCGCTGGTCGGCGGGGTGCGGAAGAACGCCGTCGTGTCGAAGGGCACCCATTCCGCGCCGACCGTGCCGAGCGCCTCCTCCAACGTCCGCGCCGCCCGGGGGTCGTCGAAGAACGCGGGGTGGCGCACCTCCACGGCGTACCGGTGGGCGGTGGGCAGCCTGCGCAGGAAACGGGCCAGCAAGGGCACGTCGGCGGGGCCGAACGAGCCCGGCAGTTGGATCCAGAGGGCGTGGGCCCGCGGGCCGAGGGGTTCGACGGCGTCCAGGAAGACCCGCAGTTCCTCGTCGGCGCCGGTGAGCCGGCGTTCGTGCGTGACGACCTTCGGCAGCTTGGGCAGGAACCGGAAGTCGGGGTCGGTCTGGCGCGCCCACGACGCGACCGTCTCGCGGCCGGGGGTCGCGTAGAAGGTGGTGTTCCCCTCGACGGCGGTGCACCAGCCGGCGTAGCCCCGCAGCCGCTCGTCAGCCGGCAGCGGGTGCGCCAGGAAGCGCCCCTGCCAGGACTTGTGCGTCCACATGGCGCACCCCACGTGCAGGCGCATCGGATCCTCCCACCGCTCGACGGCCCGACGCGGGTCCCCCGCGCCGCGGGTACGGTATCCGGCCGCGCCGGCGGGGGCGAGTCCACGCACGGGCGCCGGCCGCACCCGATCGGGTACGGCCGGCGTCCACCGGTCCACCGGTGCGGTCAGTCGAGGCCCTGGTCGTGCGGCACGGTGACGGTCACGGTGCAGCCGACCGGGCGGCCGATCTCGTCGTGGCCGGCGTACGTCAGGGTGTAGACCCTGTCCCCACCGGCGCCGTCGCGTGCCGCCCGCAGCCGGCCGCTGGTGTCGGGCGTGCCGACGGTGAAGTCGCTGACGTCCGCGGCGTCGCCGCCGGACACCGCCGTCAGGTTGAGCGCGTTCGGGCCGAGGACTCCGTCGCGCAGGTCCGCCGTCACGGTGACGTCGACCATCTGGTGGTTCGGCGGCCACAGCACCGGCCGGTCCACCACACAGTCCACCTCGCGGGTGGGCACCGGCTGGTCCAGCGTGGCGACGGCATGGCCGATCGTCGCGGTGAGCCGCCCGCCGGCCTCGTAGTACATGTGCACGGTGCGGCCGTCGAAGTAGAACGTCGGCGCGGCCGAGCGCCCCAGGTCCGGCGCGGCGACCATCGAGTCGTGCACGACGCCGAGGTGGACCTCCTTGTCGAAGTCGTCGCCGACGTCCACGGCGTGCATATTGCCGTCGGCCGCGTGGAAGATCACCAGGTTGCGGCCGTTCCAGCGCAGGAAGAACGGGCCGGAGGCGTTCGGTCCCTGGATGCCCTGCGGGGTCACGATCGGGTCGGGCTGGATCGTCCAGGTCCGCGCGTCCGGGGAGACCGCCCAGCGGATCCGCCGGGACACCGGCCCGGTCGGCCCGGGGGGCGCGGCGGTCGGATTGTCCATGAAGAGCATCAGGTACCGGCTGCCCAGCCGCGGCACGGCGTGCTCGAACACCCGGGCGTAGGAGGTCTCCCCGCCGGTGCTGTCGTCGCGGCTGATCGCCGTGCCGCCGTAGTCGAAGTGGATGCCGTCCTCGGAGGTGGCGTACCGGGTGATCGAGTTCTCGCCGTGGAAGTAGAGGAACAGCTTGCGCTCCCCCTCGACCCAGATCGCGTGCGGGGAGGAGATGTGGCTGACCGTGGAGTAGTGGGGCAGCCAGGTGTTGCCGATCAGCGGGTTGGCCCGGTACTCGGTCCACGGGCCGTCGATCGAGTCCGCGTACGCCAGGGCGATCCCGCCGGGCCGCTCGTGGGGGGCGTAGTACAGGTAGTAGGTGCCCAGCGGGTTGGGGAAGTAGTCGGCGGCCCGGATGACGCTCGGGAAGATGAACTCGTTGGTCGGGTTGTAGGTCAGGGCGCCCTTGTCGAACGCGGTGCCCGCGTAGGTGAAGCGCGGGAAGTCCAGGGCCGGGTCGGCGCCGGCCGGAGCGACACCGGCCACGGTGGCGACCAGCATGCCCGCGCTGGCCGCCGCCACGGCGGCGCGGACGGGCACTCGGACGGGTGCTTTCGTCATCGCTGTTCCTGCTCTGTCGGGGGTGGGGGCCACCCGGCCGCCCGGACGGGCTGCCGGCGCGCGGGGTCGTCGGCGGAAGGTTCAGGGGTGGGACGGGTTCCGCCGGTGACGACTGTGGACGTCGCGCGTCACGCCGCAGGGCGGCACGAAGTCACGCTGCGTGAGACGGCCGGCCACCGAAAGGGTGGGCGGGCCGCCCGGGTCGATTGCTAATACGTATTACCATCTACGCTTCTCGAATGTTGCTCGACCAGGGCGAGTCTTGTCAAGGGGTCGGCCGCCAGCCCCGGCGGCGCAGCCCCACGGCCCCGGCGGGGGCCGCCCGCCCGTGAGGGCGGAGTCGGTCGCCAGGAGCTAATCCGCATTACTCCAGGGACTTCATCTCCGCGAAATCTCTTCGCCCACCCCTTGACACACACCCGGTCAGCCCGCCAGGCTCCTCCCCAACGCCGAGCGCTAATACGCATTAGCCGCACCGGAAGGACCCGTTGTGCCCTCTACACCCCGACGCGTCACGCAGCGTGACATCGCGCGGCTGGCTGGCGTCAGTCAGGCGACCGTGTCGCTGGTGCTCAACAACCGGGCCGACGCCGACGTCCGCATCGCGCCCGAGACCCGCGACCGCGTGCTGCGGACCATCGCCGAGACCGGGTACGCCGCGGATCCCGTGGCCCGCCGCCTCGCCGCGCGGTTCAACCGGATCATCGGCGTCTTCACCTACGAGCCCGCCTTCCCCAGCGGCAGCCGCGACTTCTTCCACCCCTTCCTGCTGGGCATCGAGGAGTACGCGGAACGGGCCGGCTGCGACCTGCTGCTGTTCACCAGCGCCCCGGTGGTCGACGGCCGGCGACGCATCTTCCACCAGGACAACCGGCTCCGCCTGGCCGACGGGTGCATCCTGCTCGGGCGGGAGATCGACGCCGCCGAGCTGCACCGGCTCAACCGCGACGGCTTCCCGTACGTCGCCGTCGGGCGCCGCGACGACGCCGGCGGCCCGGTGCCGTACGTCGGCGCCGACTACGCCGCGGCGGTGGCCGAACTGGTCGGCCTGGCCCTCGCCCGCGGCCACCGGCGCCTGGCCTACCTGAACACGGAGCTGACCGCGGAGTCCTCGGCGGACCGGCGGCGCGGGTTCGTCGCGGCCGCGACGGCCGCGGAGAGCGCCCGGCACCTGACGACCGTCGGCCGGGACGCCGAGGCCATCCTCGACGACCTGCTGGCCGAGGCGACCACCGTCGCCTTCGTGGAGGACTTCGCCACCGCCGTGGCGCTGGCGCTGGCCACCCGGCGGCGCGGCCTGGGCGTGCCCGGCGACCTGTCGATCCTGACCCTCGGCGACCCGACGGTCCCGGTTCCCACCGACCTCGCGTTCACCGGATTCCGCATCCCCCGCGAGGAGATGGGTCGGCAGTCGGTCGAGGTGCTGGCCAGCGTCATCGACGGCAGCGCCGTCGGCGTCCAGCAGCGGCTCCTGCCCTGCGAACTCGTCGAGGGCGACACCCTCGGCACCCCTGATCGGCGGTCCACCGCAGCTGAGCGGTGACCGTGCAACCCGGAAGGAAGCAAGTGGTACAGATGCGTGCGGACGTCCTCGTCGTCGGGGGCGGGCTGGGCGGGGTGGCGGCGGCGCTCGCCGCGGCCCGGGCCGGCCGGTCGGTCATCCTGACCGAGGAGTTCGACTGGCTCGGCGGGCAGCTCACCAGCCAGGCGGTCCCGCCGGACGAGCACTCCTGGATCGAACAGTTCGGGGCCACGGCGAGCTACCGGGCCCTGCGCACCGGGATCCGCGACTACTACCGCCGGCACTACCCGCTCACCGAGCGGTCCCGGGCCTGGACCGACCTCAACCCGGGCGCCGGCTGGGTGAGCCGGGTCTGCCACGAGCCCCGGGTGGCCGTCGCCGTCATCGAGCAGATGCTGGCGCCGTTCCTCGGCTCCGGCCGGCTCACCGTGCTCCAGCCGTACCGGCCGGTCGCCGCCGAGACCGACGGGGACCGGGTGGTCGGGGTGACCGTGGCGCACCGCGACCGGGACGAGCGGATCGACCTCGTCGCGCCGTACGTCCTCGACGCGACGGAGACCGGCGAGCTGCTGCCGCTGACCGGCACCGAGTACGTCACCGGCTTCGAGTCGCAGGCCGACACCGGCGAGCCCAGCGCGCCGGCCGAGGCGCAGCCGATGAACATGCAGGCCGTCTCCGTCTGCTTCGCCCTCGACCACGTCGACGGCGACCACACCATCGAGCGGCCGGCGAACTACGACTTCTGGCGCGACTACAAGCCGGACTTCTGGGGCGACCGGCTGCTGTCCTGGCGGTCGCCGCACCCGCGCACCCTGGAGATCGTCGAGCGCAGCTTCACGCCCAACCCCGACGACGACCCGCTGGCCGTCAACGCCGACCAGCGGCTCAACCCCGGCGACGGCAACCTTTGGACGTTCCGGCGCATCGCCGCCCGGCGCAACTTCACCGACGGCGCGTACGACAGCGACATCACGCTGGTGAACTGGCCGATGATCGACTACTTCGAGGGCCCGGTCATCGACGTGCCGAACGCGTCGTGGCACCTGAGCAAGGCCCGCGAGCTGTCGTACTCGGTGCTCTACTGGATGCAGACCGAGGCGCCGCGGCCCGACGGCGGGACCGGCTTCCCCGGCCTGCGCCTGCGCGGCGACGTGACCGGCAGCCGCGACGGCCTGGCCCAGGCGCCCTACATCCGGGAGTCGCGCCGCATCCGGGCCGAGTACACGGTGGTGGAGCAGGACCTGTCGCTGGCCGTGCGCGGCGAGCACGGCGCGGTCGCCTACCCGGACTCGATCGGCGTCGGGATGTACCGCATCGACCTGCACCCGTCCACCGGCGGCGACAACTACATCGACGTCGGCTCGTGCCCGTTCGAGATCCCGCTGGGCGCGCTCATCCCGCAGCGGGTCGAGAACCTGCTGCCAGCCGGCAAGAACATCGGCACCACCCACATCACCAACGGCAGCTACCGGCTGCACCCCGTCGAGTGGAACGTCGGCGAGGTCGCCGGCCTGCTCGCCGACTTCTGTCTGGCGCGGGGCGAGTCCCCGCGCGCGGTCCGCGGCACCCCCCGCCTGCTGGCCGACTTCCAGGACCGCCTCTCGGCGGCCGGCGTGGAACTGCGCTGGCCCCAGGTCGCGGGCTACTGAACACCCCCGTTGAGGAGAAGATCATGAGATTGGGAAAGGCTGTGCGCGGCGTCGCCGCGACACTGGCCGGCGTCCTCGCGCTGTCCGCCTGCGGCGGCGGTGACGAGGCCGGGGACAAGGGCCCGGCGAGTCTGCGGATGACCGTCTGGTCGGCCAACGAGGCACACCTCAAGCTGTTCAACGAGATCGCCGACGAGTACCGCAAGACCCACCCGGAGGTCTCGGCGATCACGTTCGACCCGCTGCCCTTCGAGAACTACACCACCACGCTGACCACCCAGATCGCCGGCGGGAACGCGCCCGACCTGGCCTGGGTGTTCGAGAACTCGGCCCCCGACTTCGTCTCCTCCGGCGCGCTGCTGCCGCTGGACGAGAAGTTGAAGAAGACCGAGGGCTACCAGTACGACGACATCTCCCCGGCCACGCTCAAGCTCTGGCAGGACGGGGGCAAGCTGTACGCGTACCCGTTCTCCACCTCGCCGTTCGGGGTCTTCGTCAACACCGACCTGCTCAAGAAGGCCGGGCAGAAGACCCCGGCCGAGCTGGTCGCGGCCGGGCAGTGGAACTGGGACACCGCGCTGACGGTGGCTGGCGCCACCGCGGGCGCCACCGGCAAGGCCGGCCTGGTGATCCGCGACTTCGACTACAAGGGCTGGGACAACCTCTCGACCTTCTGGACGGGTTGGGGCGCCCAGGCGTGGAGCGAGGACGGGAAGTCCTGCGGCTTCGCCGCCCCGGAGATGGTCGAGGCGATGACCACCCTGCACAAGGCGATCTTCACCGGCAAGGCGCTGCCCGGCCCGGGCACGACCGCCGACTTCTTCGCCGGTGACGCGGCCATGACGGTCACCCAGATCTCGCGCGCCTCGCTGCTGAAGCCGGGCGGCTACTCCGTGGTCGGCCAGGCCGGCGTCGGCGTGATGAAGAAGAGCAAGAACGCCGACGCTGCGGCGGACTTCCTCGCCTTCCTGACGAACCCCACCAACTCGGCCAAGCTGGCCCAGTTCTTCCCGCCGCCGCGCCAGTCGCAGCTCACCGCGGAGACGCTGGCCAAGACGAACCCGACGCTGAAGCCCGAGCAGTTGCAGAAGGTCGTCATCGACGGCATCACCAACGGCGTGGTCAAGCCCAGTCACGCCGGGCAGGCGGAGCTCAGCCAGCAGGTGCGTGCCGGGCTCGACCCGCTCTGGAAGGCGGACGCGGACGTCAAGGCCGTCCTCGACGGTGTCTGCACCAAGATCCAGCCGCTGCTGGCGAAGTAGGGCAGTCTGACCATGTCCCAGACGGACACGACGGTGGGCGGGGCCTCGGCCCCGCCCACCCGGGACCGGTCGCGGCCGTACTGGACCAGTCGCCGCCGCGACCAGCTCACCGGTTACCTGTTCATCGCTCCCCAACTGCTCGGCAGCGCCGTCTTCGTGATCCTGCCGCTGATCCTGGTGGTCTGGTACAGCCTGCACGAGTGGAACGTGCTGGCCGGCACGTTCGAGTTCGTCGGCACCGAGAACTACGCGAACCTCGCCGAGGACACCAACCTGGGCTCGGTGCTGCGGGCCACCGGCCTCTTCTCGGTCGGGCTGGTGGTGTTCAACCTCGGCCTGGCCCTGCTGCTCGCCGTACTGCTCAACCAGAAGCTGCGCGGGACGATCGTGTTCCGCACCCTGTTCTTCTCCCCCGTGGTGGTCTCGCTGGTCGCCTGGACCATCGTGTGGGGCTTCCTGCTGCAGGACAACGGCGGCGTGAACGGCCTGCTCGACACCGTCGGCGTGGACGGGCCGAACTGGCTGCGCGGTGAGGGCACCGCCATGTTCTCGGTCGTCGTGGTGCAGGTGTTCAAGAACGTCGGCCTGAACATGGTGCTCTTCCTGGCCGCGCTCCAGGGCGTGCCGGGCGAGCTGTACGAGGCCGCCGAGGTGGACGGGGCGAGTCGGCTGCGCCAATTCTGGCGCATCACCGTGCCGATGATCAGCCCGACCATCCTGCTGACGTCGATCATCACGGTGGTCGGTTCGTTGCAGGTCTTCGCGCAGATCGCGGTGCTGACCCAGGGCGGCCCCGGCACGTCGACCACGGTCCTCGTCTACTACCTCTACCAGCAGGCGTTCCAGTTCCACCACTTCGGCTACGGCGCCACCCTGTCGATCGTCCTGTTCGGCATCGTGCTCGCGCTCACCGTGCTGCAGTGGCAGATGCGTAAGAGGTGGGTCCACCATGAGTCGTGAGCTGTCGCGCCGGACCAAGCTGGTGCTCTACGGGGTGCTGATGGTCCTGGCGGTCCCGTTCGTCTTCCCGACCTGGTGGATGGTAACCTCGTCGCTGAAGCCGGTGGCGGACATCTTCGCCTTCCCGCCGAAGCTGATCCCGGTCGACGCGGAGCTGGACGCGTACCGGCGGGTGTTCGAGTTGCAGCCCTTCGGTCAGCAGTACCTGAACAGCCTCTACATCGCGCTGGTGGTCACCGTCGGCACCCTGGCGGTGGCGGCGCTGGCCGGGTACGCCTTCGCGCGGATCCGCTTCCGCGGCCAGAACGTGCTCTTCCTGGTGATCCTCGCCGGCCTGCTCATCCCGAGCGAGGTGACGATCGTGCCGCTGTTCCAGATGTTCTTCAAGCTGGGCCTGGTCGACACCCACTGGCCGCTGATCCTGGTGCCGATCCTGGGGGCGCCGAGCGTGCTGGCGACCTTCATCATGCGGCAGTTCTTCATCAGCCTCCCCGGCGAGCTGGAGGAGGCGGCCCGGGTGGACGGGCTGGGCCGGTTCGCCACCTTCTGGAAGATCGCCCTGCCGCTGTCCCGGCCCGCGCTGGGCGCGGTCGCCATCTTCACCTTCCTGCACAGCTGGAACCTCTACCTGGAACCGATCGTGTTCCTCTCCTCGCCGGACAAGTTCACCCTGCCGCAGGCGCTCACCCAGTTCGTCGACGCCTACGGCGGCCCGATGTGGAACGTCCAGCTCGCCGCGGCGTCGATGACCGCGCTGCCGGTCCTGGTGGTCTTCGTCATCGCGCAGAAGCAGTTCGTCGAGGGCCTGGCGCACACCGGGCTCAAGGGATGACGGTGCCGGCGCCCCTGGTGGGCCTCGACATCGGCGGCACCAAGACGGCGGCGGCGCTGGTCGGAGCCGACGGGAAGGTGCTCGGGCGTCGCCTGGCGCCCACCCCCGCCGGGTCGGGGCCGGCGGCCGTGCTGGACACCGCCGCGCGGCTCGCCCGGGAACTGCTCGATCCGGGCGGCGCCGGCCCGGTCGGCGTGGGCACCGCCGGCACGGTCGACCCGGCCACCGGCACCATCCGGTACGCCACCGACAGCCTGCCCGGCTGGACCGGCACGCCGGTCGCCGACGAGTTGGCCGCGCGGCTGGCCCGACCGGTCCGCGTCACCAACGACGTGAACGCCGCCGCGCTCGGCGAGAGCTGGGTCGGCGCCGGCCGGGACCGGCGGGACCTGCTGCTGGTCGCGGTCGGCACGGGCCTGGGCGGCGCGATGCTCCAGCACGGCCGGATCGCCACCGGGGCCCGGGGCGGCGCCGGCGAGGTGGGACACCTGCCGGCTCCCGGCGCCGAGCGGCTGCGCTGCGGCTGCGGCCGGTACGGGCACCTGGAGGGCGTCGCCTCGGGCACGGGGCTGTCCGCCGCGTACGCCCTCGAGACCGGTCTCCGGATCACCGGACGGGCCGTGGCCGAGCGGGCGGCGGCCGGCGAGCCGGCCGCCCGGGAGGTGGTGGAGCGCGCCGCCACGGCCCTCGGCCGGGCGCTCGCGGGGCTGGTCGCCCTGCTCGATCCGCAGGCGGTGCTGGTCGCGGGCGGGGCGGCCGACGCCCTGCTCCCCGGCGCCCGCGCCGCCTTCACCGCCGAGCTGCCCGCGGCCTGGGCGGACGTGCCCCTGTTCCCCGCGGCGCTCGGCGCCGACGCGGTCGTCGTGGGCGCCGCGCGGCTGGCGGGTTACCCCGGCCACGGCCGGCAGGCGGGCGACGCCGACGCGGGCGACGCCCCCGCCGTGGTCACCGACGAGAGGACGAGAGCGTGAACGTGTTCGACAAGCTGGCCGGCGGCCTCGTGGTCTCCTGCCAGCCGGTGCTCGACGACCCCGACGACCCGATGCGCGACCCGTACGTCCAGGCCCGGGTGGCCGCGGCGGTGGTCCGGGGCGGCGCGGTGGCCGTCCGGGCCAACGGCACCGCCGACATCAGGGCGATCCGCGCCGCCGTCGACGTGCCGATCATCGGGCTGCACAAGCACGGCGTCGACGGGGTGTTCATCACCCCGACGGCGGCGCACGCGGTCGACGTCGCCGCGGCCGGCGCGCACATCGTCGCCGTGGACGCCACCGACCGTCCCCGCCCGGACGGGCGCAGCTTCGCCGACACGGTCCGGGCGGTCCGGGAGCGGACCGACGCGCTGGTCCTCGCCGACGTCTCCACCGTCGAGGAGGGGGTGGCCGCCGTGCGCGACGGTGCGGACGCCGTGGCGACGACCCTCTCCGGCTACACCCCGGCCAGCCCGCCGACCGACGGACCGGACCTGACGCTGCTGGCCCGCCTCGCCGACGTGCTGGCGGTGCCGGTGATCGCCGAGGGGCGCTACCGCAGCGCCGAACAGATCGGGCAGGCGTTCGCCGCCGGCGCCCACTCGGTGGTGATGGGCAACGCGGTCACCTCGCCGCTGTGGATCACCCGTCGCCTGGTGCCGGCCACCCCGGCGGGCGGCCGGCTCACCTGACGCCGCCGGAGCGGGACCGGGTGCGGCCCGGCGCCGCGGCGGTGGTCCCGGGCACGACGTCGCAGGGCAGGCTGCGTTGCAGCGCGTCGGCGCTCAGCGCGGGGCCGACCAGCTGTTCGAAGAGGAGTCGCACCGCACCCGCGCCCATCTGCTCCCGGGGGATCCGGAACCCGGTCCAGTCGATGTCGCCCGGGCTGCCGTCCTCGACGTCGCCGAGCTGGGCCAACGACAGGTCGCCGGGGACGGACATCCCCCGCGCCAGCGCCGCCGCCCGGATCTGCGGGGCCAGCCCGGACGGCCAGACCACCGCCGCGGTGAGCCCGTTGTCGTCGAGCAGGTCGAGCGCCTCGCCGCCGCTCAGCCCGGTCCAGTCCAGCACGACCGGGCGGCTCCGGGCGGCCCGTACCGCCTGGTGGTAGCCCTGCGCGCGGTCCACCGACGGCTCGTCCCGGCGCAGGTCGCCGAGGAAGCCGACCCGTTCGTGGCCGAGGGCGAACAGCCGCTCGACCACCTCGCGGGTGGCGGTCACGTAGTCGGCGCCGACGTACGGCACGGTGCCGGCGTCGGACTCGCGGCGGCCGATGAAGGCGAACGGGAAGTCGCGGCTGAGCAGGTCCGCCAGGTCGCGCTTGTCGTCGTGCCGGCCGAGCAGGACGCAGCCGTCGGCGACGCCGAGCCGGCGGGATCCGTCGCCGAGCAGGCGCCGCCCCTGCCGCGACGGGGTGCTGGTGAAGAAGAGCAGGTCGCACCCGAGCTCCTCGGCCTGCGCCTCGACGCCGACGAGGAACGGGTGGTAGAAGTCCCGGCTGTCGCGCGGGAAGACGGGCTCGTAGGTGAAGACGCCGACGATCCGGGTTCGTCCCCCGGCCAGGCGTTGGGCGGCCGGGTTCGCGACGTAACCGGTCATCCGGATGGCGTCGAGCACCCGCTGGCGGGTCTGCTCGCCGACGCGTCGGCGAGGCGTGTCGCCCCCGTTGAGGATCAGCGACACGGTCGCCTGGCTGACCCCGGCGAGCCGGGCCACGTCGGCCTGGGTGGCCCGCCCGTTGGTGCCTGGCATCGTCGTCACCTCCGTGTCCCGGCCGCTGGCCGGGGGCCCGCTCCCGCGCCGTCGCCCCGGCTGGTCATGCGCATGACCACACGATCGCACACGGCGACGTCTCGGGAGCGGGCTGCCGTGAATGATCAGCCCGTCGGCCGCCGCAAGTCAATGTTACGGGGCGGTTTCATATTTTGGCGGCCCGGCCCTTGACAGCCCGGGCCTGCGCAAACATTCTGGTTATGCGCATGACCACATGGTCGCCGACCGGTCCCCACGGGGGCAGGAAAGGCGTACCGATGATCCAGGCTCCACCCCGGCGGACAGCCGGCCGCCGACCCCCAGCGGGTCGGGTACGGGTCGGCATGCTGGCCGGTTCCCTCCTCCTCGTGGCCGCCACCGCAGTGGCGCCGGCGGTCGCCGCCGCGCCGGCGGCGGCCCCCACCCGGTCGGCCGCCTCGACCTCCGTCTACCGCAGCATGCCGACCGACCCCACCGCGGTCGTCCTCGGCAGCGCGCAGTTCCCGGTGCACGGCGACGGCACCGGTGACGACACCGCCTCGGTGCAGGCCGCCATCGACGAGGCCTCCCGCCGGGGCGGCAAGAACTGGCTGGGCAACATCGTCGGCGGGGCGCGCAACGTCACCGTCGGGGACGGCGGCGGGGTGGTCTTCGTGCCG
The DNA here is from genome assembly GCF_040640115.1 of Micromonospora sp. NPDC023644. Lineage (NCBI taxonomy): Bacteria > Bacillati > Actinomycetota > Actinomycetes > Micromonosporales > Micromonosporaceae > Micromonospora > Micromonospora sp. NPDC023644. The sequence goes on from NZ_JBFABA010000011.1 coordinate 141,194, forward strand.
GAGGGGCGTTACCGCCTCTCCCGGCAGGTGGACCTGCACGCCTCGGTACGCCTGGTCGGGTTCGGCGCCGAGCGGCCCGAGTTCGTCCTCGGCGAATCCACCCCCGGCTTCCAGGACGGCAACCAGTCCTTCCTCTTCGCCGCGCTGCGCCGGCCCTTCCAGCCGGACGCACCCCGCAGCTTCGGCAACAACGACACCTTCGGCACCGGCCTGATCAACCTGGACATCCGGATCGAGCCCGGCAACCCCGCCGCGGTGGCCGTGCGCTTCAGCGGCGCGCAGATGTTCGTCCTGCAGGACCTCGACATCCACGTCGGTACGGGATACGCCGGGATCGACCACAACGCCAACCTGATCCAGCGGGTCAACGTGCACGGCGGCACGGTCGGCATGCTGGCCTTCGCCGCCTCGCCGGGCTGGCAGACCACGCTGCTGGACACCACGTTCACCGGCCAGCGTGAGGCGGCGATCAAGCTGCACACCGACAGCAAGCTGAGCCTGATCCGCAACCGCTTCGCCGACTCGCCGGCCGGCATCGTCGCCACTGCCAACCAGACCCAGCGCCTCTACGTGCAGGACTCGGTCTTCGAGAACATCAGCGGGTCCGCGATCACCCTCAACGACAGCGAGTCCGTCGCCGGGGGCGGCGAACCGGAACTCGTCCGCGCCCAGAACCAGCTCAACGTGGTCGACACCGGGGTCACCGGGACCGGGGCGCTGCTGACCACCGTCCCCAGCGGACGCACCTGGGTCGGCCCCGGCCCGTCGTACCTGGTGCGGGACGCCACGCTCGGGCTCCGGGTCGACGACGCGCTCGGCGACCACGAGCGGCGCACCGACGGTGTGCTGGTCTCCGCGGCACCGGCCGCCCCGGCGAGCTTCGCACGGCTGCTGCGCGCCGACGCGCCCCTGCCGCCGGCCACCGGCAGCTGGGTCAACGTGGTCGAGTACGCCGCCGCCAGGGGCGTCACGGTCGGCACCGGCACCGGCGACGACCACGCCGTCTTCCAGCAGGCCCTCGCCGAGCACGACACCGTGTACGTGCCGATGGGGCAGTACCTGATCGGCGACACCCTGCGGCTGCGGCCACAGAACAACCTGATCGGCCTGCATCCCCGCCAGACCTGGTTGAAGCTGCCGGACAACGCCGCCGGATTCACCGACCCGGACCAGCCGAAGGCGATGGTCCAGACACCGCTCGGCGGGACGAACCAGGTGACCGGCCTCGGCCTGGACTCCGCGCAGCAGACCGCGGGCTCGGTGCACGTGCACTGGCGCTCCGGCGCGCAGAGCTACCTCGCCGACATCGCCACCCAGTTCGTCAAGTGGCACCCGGAGCAGACCGCGCCCGGCGACCCCGGCGCCGGCGATCCCGGCTACCAGTACCGGGGCCGGCACAAGTACAGCTTCTGGGTGCAGGGCGGCGGCGGGACCTTCGCCAACATCTGGAGCGTCGCCGGCTGGGCCGACAACGGGTTCCTCGTCGAGGACACCTCGGTGCGCGGCCGGATGTACGAGGTCTCCGTCGAGCACCACGAGCACCGCGAGGTCGTGCTGCGCCGGGTCCGCAACTGGGAACTGCACGCCCTGCAGACCGAGGACCACATCTACGGCTGGCGCTCCCAGGCAGTCGAACTCGACGACGTGCACGACGTCCTGTTCGGCAACACGGTCTTCTTCCGGGTGGCCACCGTGCAGGGGCCGTACCCGTACGCGGTGGGCCTGCGCGACAGCACCGGGATCGTGATCCGGGGCACCCGGGGCTACCGGCCCGACAACGTGGCCAACACCCGGTGGGGCGCGACCATCGCCGACGTGACGACCGGCCGGACCGTACCCGAGATCGAGGTGGCGTACCTCGGGGTCGGGGTGACCGGCGCGACGCCCGGCCCCGCCGGCGCGCACGTCGCGCTGGACGCGCCGGAGATCCGGGTGCTGCCCGGCCGGACCGGCGGCACCGTGCTGCGGGTACGCAACGACGGGCCCGGCCCGGTCACCGCCCTGGCGGTCGACGCCGACGCGCCGGCCGGCTGGCAGGTGCGGGCGCGGCCGGACGCCACGGAACTGCCCGCGGGCGCGACCGCGCCGGTCGCCGTCGCCGTGGCGGTCCCCGCCGACGCGGTGGCCGACGGCACGGTCCGGTTGACCGTCTCGTTCACCCGGGGCGGTCACCGGCAGGAGATTCCGCAGACCCTGCGGGTGGGCGTGGCCGGGGAGAACCTCGCCCGGGGCGCCGCCGTGCGGGCGAGCTCGGTGCTCTCCGGCAACGTCGCCGCCCACGCGGTGGACGGCGACCGCACCGGAGCCCGCTGGATCTCCGGCTCGGCCGACCCGGCGCCGACGCTCACCCTGGATCTCGGTGCGCCGGCGGACCTCCAGCGGCTCGACCTCTACAGCGGGGTGGCCGGCTCGGAGAGCCTGCGGGTGCGGGCCTTCCGGGTGGAGGCCCTCGTCGACGGGGTATGGACCGCCATCGGTTCCGCCGCGGCGAACACCGCCAGCCCGGCCCGGGTCGACCTCGGCGGCGCGCCGGCCGGGATCCGGCAGGTCCGTGTCGTGTTCACCGAGCCCAGCCCGACCGACGGGCTGGCCCGGGTCTTCGAGGTGGAGATCCATGGCAGCCGGTGAACCGTGGCGCTCCCGCCCGGTGGGCCGACGGGCGATCGGCCGCGGCCTGCTGGCCGTGGCGGCCGGATCGACGCTGCTTCCGACGCTCCCGGCCACCGCCGGCCGGGCCGACCCGGGCGCCGCTGACGCGGCGGGCACCGGCCCGGCCGTCGTCGACCAGGCCGAGGTGGTGGCGGCGGCGTCGGTCGTCCCCGCCGCCGGGGCCCTGTTCGGCGCCTTCGTCAAGCACGATCCGGACCGCGACCCGGGGATCTCCGAGCCGGAGGCGCTGGAGTCGGTGACCCACGAGCGGCTCGGCATCGACCACTCCTTCCAGCACTGGGGGCAGCCGTTCCGCGCCGACCGGCTCACCGACGACATCGCCCGGGGGCGTACCCCGCTGCTCTCCTGGGGAGCCGGCCCGCAGAGCGTGCTGGCCGCGACGGCGCAGGGCGCCAACGACGAACTGGTCCGGCGGCAGGCGGGCTGGCTGCGGGCCCTGCGGCAGCCCGTGCTGCTGCGCTTCACCTGGGAGATGGACCTGCCGCAGCGCGGCTACACCCCGGCGACGTTCAAGGAGGCGTGGCGCCGGGTCCGGACGATCTTCCGGGAGGAACGCGCCGACAACGTGGCGTTCGTCTTCTGCCCGACCTGGCTGGCCTTCAGGACGGGACGGGTCTCGTCCTTCTGGCCCGGTGACTCGATGGTCGACTGGGTCGGCGCCGACGGGTACGCCCGCCCGAGCAACGACCACGCGCCGTTGACCGAGCTGTTCCCCTGGTTCTACGACTTCGGGATCCGGCACGACAAACCGATGATCCTCGCGGAGGTCGGCGTCAACGACACCGCACCGGGGGTGCAGGCCGACTGGCTGCGTCAGGCCCGCACGGACCTGCGGACGACGTTCCCGCTGGTCCGGGCGATGGTGTACTTCGATTCCAGGGGCAGCGGGGAGACCGACTGGGTGCTGCCGGGCAATCCGCGTACGGAGGCCGCGCTGCGCCAACTGGTGCACGACCCGTACTTCCTGCCGCGCCCGGGCCCCGGCGGGTAGGACGGGTCCCGTCGGAGGGCGGGCCGGTGCCGACGAACCGTCGACACCGGCCCGTCCCCCGCGTTCAGCAGACGGGTCCGGGGCAGCAGACCGTGAGCGCGCCGGGCACCACCCGCACCTTGAGCCTGGTGGTCTCCCCGCGGGCGCCACCGTCCAGCTCGTACGTGCGCGGCGCCGCGAGACGGACCTTGATCCTGCGGCCCCGGGTGATCCGCACGAACGGCGACTCCTCGGAGCGGCCGGCGGCCATCCGGCCCAGGGTGCGCGCCCAGTCCACCGCGCCGTCGGCGGTGGACACGCCGACCTCCAGGCAGCCGTCGTCGGGCCGGGCGTCGTCGAACGCGGGGATGCCGCCGGTGATCGTGCCGACGTTGCCGAAGAGCACGCAGCTCGCGTCGCCGTCGAACCAGTCCGCGCCGTCGACGGTGATCCGGGTGCGGACCAGTTCGCCGCGGACGTGCCGCAGCCCCGTCCACATGTAGGCGAGGCGACCGAGCTTGCCCTTGAGCGTGCGGTCGGCCTCGCGGATGAGGTCGCCGTCGAAGCCGGCGCCGGCCATCACGGCGAAGTGCTCGCCGTTGACCCGGCCCAGGTCCAGGGCGCGGCGCCGGCCGTGCAGGCCGATGCGGACGGCCTCCGGCAGGTCCTCCGGGATGCCCAGGTTGGCGGCGAAGAGGTTGGCGGTGCCGGCGGGCACGATGGCCATGGCGGTGCCCGAGCCGGCGAGGGCGTCGGCGCAGCGCTGCACCATGCCGTCGCCACCCCAGACGAAGACCAGCTCGGCACCCTTGCGCAGCGCCTTGCGGACCTTCTTCGGCGCCTTGCGGCTCTTCGGCACCTCGTACCAGATCAGCTGCCCGACCCCGGCGCCGGCCAGCTCGGCGCGCAGCGCGTCGAGGCCGCCGCCGAGGGTCTTCTTCCGGTGGGCGACGACCGCGACCGTGCCCACCCGGGCCGCGGTCGCCGGTTCGTCGCCCGCCGTGCTGCTCGTGCTCATGGCCGCCGGGATTACCCGGCCGGCGAGGTTTCCACGCCCACCGGCCGCCCGGGCCGGCCGGTGGCACTGCACCGCCCGGCCCGGGACGTGGTGTCAGAGGGTACGGGCGAGCCGGTCGGCGAGGATGCGGGTGAACCGGGACGGGTCGGCCAGCTCCCCGCCCTCGGCGAGCAGCGCCAGGCCGTGGAGCAGCTCGGCGGTCTCCTTCAGCGACTCCTCGGCGCCGCCCTGCTCGTGCGCCTTGCGCAGGCCGGTGACCAACGGGTGCCCGGGGTTGAGCTCCAGGATCCGCTTCACCGCCGGCACCTCGTGCCCCATCGCCCGGTACATCTTCTCCAGCGTGGGAGTGATGTCGTGGGCGTCGCCGACGACGCAGGCGGGCGAGGTGGTCAGCCGGGAGGAGAGGCGGACCTCCTTGACGGAGTCGGCGAGGGTGGCGCCCATCCAGGTGAGCAGGTCGGCGAAGTCCTTGCGCTGCTGCTCGCGCTCCGCCTCGGACTCCTTCTTCTCCTCCTCGGTGTCCAGGTCCACCTGGCCCTTGGCGATCGAGCGCAGCGTCCTGCCGTCGTACTGGCCGACGCGCTCGATCCACACCTCGTCGACCGGGTCGGTGAGCAGCAGCACCTCGTAGCCCTTGGCGCGGAACGCCTCCATGTGCGGCGAGTTCTCGATCATCGAGCGCGAGTCGCCGGTGGCGTAGTAGATGTCGCTCTGCCCGTCCTTCATCCGGCCGACGTAGCCGGCCAGGTCGGTCGGCTCGGCCGGGTCGTGCGTGGAGGCGACCGACAGGATCTCCAGGAGGGTGTCCCGGTTCTCCGTGTCGTCGATCAGGCCCTCCTTGACCGCGGCCCCGAACTCGGTCCAGAAGGTCCGGTAGCGCTCGGCGTGGTTGGCCTTCATGTCCTTGACGGTGGCCAGGATCTTCTTGACCAGCCGGCGGCGGACGACCTGGATCTGCCGGTCCTGCTGGAGGATCTCCCGGGAGATGTTCAGCGACAGGTCGTGCGCGTCCACGACGCCCTTGACGAAGCGCAGGTAGTTCGGCATGAGCGCTTCGCAGTCGTCCATGATGAAGACGCGCTTGACGTAGAGCTGCACGCCGCGGCGACCCTGCGGGGCGAACAGGTCCAGCGGCGCGTGCGACGGGATGAACAGCAGGGCCTCGTACTCGAAGGTGCCCTCGCCCCTCATGTGCACGATGTCCAGCGGGTCGGCCCAGTCGTGGCTGACGTGCTTGTAGAACTCCTTGTACTCGGCCTCGTCGACCTCGTCGCGCGACCGGGCCCAGAGCGCCTTCATCGAGTTGAGCGTCTGGGTCTCGGTGCTGGTCTGGTCGCCCTCGCCGGGACGCTCGACGGTCATCCGGATCGGCCAGGCGATGAAGTCCGAGTACCGCTTGACGATCTCCCGGATCGTCCACTCGGCGGTGTAGTCGTGCAGGTTGTCCTCGTCGTCGGCCGGCTTGAGGTGCAGGGTCACCGAGGTGCCCTGCGGCGCCTGCTCGACCGACTCGACGGAGTACGTGCCCTCGCCGGTCGACTCCCAGCGGGTGCCGCCGCTCTCCCCCGCCCGGCGGGTCAGCAGCTCCACCCGGTCGGCGACCATGAACGCCGCGTAGAAGCCCACGCCGAACTGCCCGATCAGTTCCTGGCGCGCCCCGGCGTCGGAGGACTCGCGCAGCTGGCGCAGCAGCTCGGCGGTCCCCGACTTGGCGATCGTGCCGATCACCTGGACCACCTCGTCGCGGGACATGCCGATGCCGTTGTCGCGCACGGTCAGCGTGCGCGCCGCCTTGTCGACCTCGATCTCGATGTGCAGGTCGGAGGTGTCGACCTCCAGCTCCTTGTCGACCATCGACGCCAGGCGCAGCTTGTCCAGCGCGTCCGAGGCGTTCGAGATCAGTTCACGCAGGAAGACGTCCTTGTTCGAATAGATCGAGTGGACCATCAGCTGGAGCAGCTGACGCGCCTCGGCCTGGAACTCCAACGTCTCGGCCCGGTTGCTCACACCGTGTCCTTTCATCCTCGAAAGCCCACCGAAGGTTCGCGGAAAGGATACGAGCCGTCGCCGACGGCGAGACGACGGGACCGCGGAGCGTCGGAGGGGCATCGCGTTGCCCCCGCGTCCTAGTGTCGGGGGTGGCGTCGGTGTGGCCGCCGGGAGGAGCCGAGGGCTGGTGCGACCGCCGCAGCGGGCGGTCAGTACGGTAGGGATGTGTCTCTATGGATGGCCGCGATGTGGGGACTGGTCGGCAGCGCGGTGGCCGAGGCGCTGAACCTCTCCGGGATGATGCGCCCGACCAGCGAGTCCGGTGGCCGGTGGCAGTGGCCGTGGCGGGACCGGCGGGACGCCCCGATCGTCGTGTTCGCGGTGCTGCTCAGGACCGTGGCCGGCACCGGCCTCGCCGCCGCGGCCGGGGCGGGCGGCCTGGCCACCACGGCGTTCGCCAGCTTCACCTTCGGGGTCGCGGCGCCGCTGGTGATCGCCAAGATGTTCGACCAGGTCCGGGTGACGGACCAACCGACCGACACCGGTCGGGACGGCACGAGCGTCACGAGCGGCGAGCACGATGACGCGGCGTGAGAACCTGCGGGCCAGGTTCGTCTCCGCGCTGGCCGCCCGCCCGGCCACCACCGCCACCGCCGTTCCCGTACCGGCCCGCACGCGGCTCGCCGCCGCGCTGGCCGCGCGGCCGGTGGCCGCCCGCGCCGCCGGTCCGCTCCCCCACCCGGACGACGGGGACGACGGTGACGGAAAGCTGACCCACCGGGTCCGGTCGGTGCTCGCCGGCCTGCTCGGCGTCACCACCGACCAGTTGCGGGTCGACGCCGACGGCGACGTGGGCATCCGCGCCGGGTCAGCCATGATCTTCGTACGCGCGCAGGACGACCCGCCGCTGGTCGACGTCTTCTCGCCGCTGCTCACCGGCGTCGACCCGACCGAGTCGCTGTACCGGCGGCTCTCCGACCTCACCAACGGGCTCGTGGTCGGGCGCGTCTACTGCACCGGCGACACCGTCTGGGCGTCCATCCCCGTCTTCGGGCAGGACTTCGCGCCCACCCACCTGCTGCTGGCCCTGCGGGCCATGATCGCGCTCGCCGACGACCTCGACGACCAGCTCCGGCGGGAGTTCGGCGGCAGCCGGTTCTTCGGCCCGGAGTCCGCCGGGCTGGTGGCGGTGCCCGACCCGACCGGCTACCTGCGCGACCTCGACCGGGCCGGCGCGAACGGGGCGGGCAGCGTCCTGGTCGACCTGCTGGCGGACCGGGGCCGGACGGGGGAGCTGCGGATCCGCGCCGAGCACGGCGACTGGCACGCCGCCGCCCGGCTCGCCGCGCTGCTCGCCGAGGAGGGCCGCACCGACGAGGCCGAGCGGTACTGGCGGGTCGCCGCCGAGCAGGGCGATCCGCGCGCCCGCGACGAGCTGGCCGCCCTGCTGGCCGCCCGGGGCCGGCTCGACGAGGCGGTCGACCTGCTGCGGCAGGCGGTCGACGACGGAGACTGGCGGCACCTTCCGCTGCTGCTGACGCTGCTCACCGAACGCGGCCTGGTCGACGAGGCCGTCGAGCTGCTGCGCCGCCGGGCCGCCGGCCGGGAATGACCGACCGCACCCGGCGAGGCCGACCTGGCACGTCGAGGTGTGGGGACGCGGGCACCTGGGTACAGAGACCCGCTGGGGTGCCGGATGTGCAGCTGAATCCGGGTGCCAGGATGTGCGGGAACGCCAGCAAGGGTCGTCGGGGCCCGGAAGTGAGGGCTGCGATGAGGTGCGACCAAGGGTGACGCGACCCATGGGGGACCTGTTCGCCGACGGCGGTGAGACCGGGCGGCTGATGGCGCGCCTGGACTGGGCCGCCACCCCACTCGGCCCGGTCGACGGCTGGCCGCAGAGCCTGCGCGCCGCCGTCCGGATGGTCCTCTCCTCCCGCTACCCGATGCTGCTGCTGTGGGGTGACCGCTTCACCCAGCTCTACAACGACGCGTACTCGGCCCTGATCGGCGACAAGCACCCCGACGCGCTCGGCGGCGACGTGCGGGTCACCCTGGCCGAGGGCTGGGACGTGCTGGCCCCCCTGATCGACGAGGCGATGGCGACCGGGGTCGCCAGCTGGGTGCCGGCCCTGCAACTGCTGCTCGACCGGGCCGGCTACCGCGAGGAGGCGTACTTCAGCGTGTCGCACGCCCCCGCCCGCGACGACGAGGGACGCACGGTGGGGGTGCTCACCGTGTGCAGCGAGGTCACCGAACAGGTCGTCGGGGAGCGCCGGCTGCGCCTGCTGCGCGACCTCTCCGTCGGCGGCGACGGGCGGACCGTCGACGTCGAGAGCACCTGCCTCCGGCTCGCCGAGGCCATCGGCGGGCACCCGCTGGACGTCCCGTTCGCCGCGATCTACCTGCGCGAGGGCGCGCTGCTGCGCCGCGCCGCCTGCGTCGGCGGGGACCCCGTGGCCGCTGCCCTGCCCGCCACGCTGCCGGCGGGCGAGGCGCACGAGTGGGGCCTGGCGGGCGCCGCCGCCGGCACGACGACCGAGGTGACCGGCGTCGACCGGCGCCTCGCCCTGCCCGCCGGGCCGTGGGGCGATCCGCTGCGTACCGCCCTCGCCCTGCCGCTGCCCTCCGCCGAGGCGGGCCAGCCCCTCGGGGTGCTGCTGGTCGGGGTCAGCCCGAGCCGGGGGCTGGACGAGGCGTACCGCGCGTTCCACGCGCTGCTGGCCCAGCAGGTGGCCGTCGCCGTGCGCAACGCGCGCGCGTACGAGGAGGAACGCCGGCGGGCCGAGGCGCTCGCCGAACTGGACCGGGTCAAGACCGGCTTCTTCACCAACGTCAGCCACGAGTTCCGCACCCCGCTGACGCTGATGCTCGGCCCGCTGGCCGACGCCCTCAACGACAACGAGCATCCCCTGCCGGCGACCCAGCGGGAGCGGATCGACACCGCCTGGCGCAACGCCACCCGGCTACTCACCCTGGTCAACAGCCTGCTCACCTTCTCCAGCCTGGAAGCCGGGCAGGCGCACAGCCAGGCTCGCGAGGTCGACCTGGCCGGGCTCACCATCGAGCTGGCCGGCGTCTTCCGGGCGGCCGTCGAACGCGCCGGGCTGCGCCTGGAGGTCGACTGTCCGCCGCTGCCCCGCGCGGTCTCCGTCGACCCGGTCAACTGGGAACGCATCGTCACGAACCTGCTGTCGAACGCACTGAAGTACACCTTCGTCGGTCGGATCCGGGTCGCGCTGAGCGCCGACGAGGAGGAGGTGCGGCTGACCGTCGCCGACACGGGCATCGGCATCGCCGAGGAGGACGTGCCCCGGCTTTTCGAGCGCTTCCACCGGGTGCAGGGCGCCCGGTCGCGCAGCCACGAAGGCACCGGCATCGGGCTCGCCCTGGTCCGCGAGCTGGCCCGCCTCGAAGGCGGCGACGTGCGGGTGGAGAGCCGGGTCGGGACGGGGACGACGTTCACCGTGGCGCTGCCCTGGTCCGCCGTGGGGCGGACGGGCGGGCCGGCCACGCCCGTGGACGGGGTCGGGGACGCGACCCGGGCCGCCGTCCAGGAGGCGATCGGCTGGCTGGCCGACCCGGCGCAGGCGGGGGCGTCCGCGCCGGCCGGGCCGCCGACATCGGCGTACGGTGCGGTGGACGCGCTGCGGCACGCGCGGATCCTGGTCGCCGACGACAACGCCGACATGCGTGCGTACCTGGCCCGGTTGCTGGGCGAGCAGGGCTGGCGGGTGGAGACGGTCGGCAACGGCCGGCAGGCCCTGGAGGCGATCCGCCGGGAACAGCCCGACCTGGTGCTCACCGACGTGATGATGCCCGACGTCGACGGCTTCGAGCTGGTCCGTCGGCTGCGCGGGCAGGCCGACACCCGGACGCTGCCGGTGGTGGTGCTCTCCGCGCGTGCCGGCGGGGACGCCAGCGTGGAAGGGCTGGACCTGGGCGCCGACGACTACGTCGTGAAGCCCTTCGCCGCAGCCGAGCTGATCGCCCGGATCCGGGCCACCCTGCACGGCGCCCGCACCCGGGGGCACCTCCGGGGCGACGCGGCGGCCGAGTTGACCAACGCGGCCGTTGCCACCGACGCGGGCGGCCTCGGCGGCACGACGCCCGACGCGGGCAGCCGCGGCGAGGCCGCGCCCGACTCGGCGACCGAGGGCGGCGGTGCGCGGCCGGCGACGCCGGCGGGCGCCGAGGGCGGCCGTGCGGCGGGCGCCTCGGCCGGCTCACCGACCGTGGGTGGCGGTCCAATGGACGGGCCGCCGGCCGCCCCGGACGAGGGTTCGTCCGTCGGCGGGAACGGGGCGCACGCGCACAACGGGGGCCGGCGGCCGGTTCCCGAGCACCTGGCCGCGTTGGACGCGGGCTGGACGTACCCGTCGAAGCCCACCTCAGCCGCCGCGATGCGCCGGGACGTGCGGGCCTCGCTGGAGGACCTGGACGTCGACCCGGACACCGTGGCCGATCTCCTGCTGGCCGCCTCCGAGGCGGTCAACAACGCCGTCGAGCACGCCCAACGCCCGAGCCGTCCCGAGGTGCGGGTACGGCTGCGGGTGGTCGATGACACGGTACGGATCTCGGTGCGCGACTTCGGCACCTGGCGGGACCGCCGCCCGGCCATGGACCGGGGGCGGGGCGCCACGCTGATGAACGCGTACGGCGACGTGCGGCTGGTCTCCACCGCCGAAGGCACCATCGTCACCATCGAACGCCGCCTGCGGCCCGCCCCCTGACCCGGGGTCGTCTCCCCCTGTCGAGCTGAGTCGTCTGCGGCGTCGGAATCAGCTCGGAAGGACGCCTCGCCGCACCATGCGCACCCGACGACCGGGTGACCGCCGCCTGCGACGTGACGGACAGTTTGTCCGTTTAGCGGCGTCCGAGCCGTGCCCGAATGTCGCGATCGTCCCGTGCCCGGCGCCACCCGGGCGGCGGAATCGCCGGCCGGCCCGGGTCGTTGAACATGGCATACCCACGGCGCTCCCCCGCGCGGCGTGGCCCGAACAGCCGGCGGAATGCATGGCCGGACCGGGTCGTTGAGACCCCCCTGGACGCCCGAGCAGGCCCCGCCGCCGGAGCGACCCCCTCCGATCCACCCCCCTTACCCGCGGCGCACCCGCCCCCCTTTGGTGTGTGTCCGCGTACCCCCGATCGAAAGGTGCCGACCATCATGCGTACCGACATCTTCCGTAGGACCGCTCTGACCGTGGCCGGGCTCGCCTTCACCGGCGGCGCCATCGCCGGCCCCGTCACCGCCGCCGTCGCCGCCCCCACCGAGGGCAAGCCCGCCACGGT